>CANHCT010000006.1 GCA_947459175.1 Hymenobacteraceae bacterium | reverse complement strand
TTTCAAAAACAAACAGGAATACAATGGGTTTTGCTTTGAAATATTGAAAAAAATATGGCTTTTCAACCCACATTTGTGAAGGACAGACCGGAAAAATTGCCGGCCCCTCAGCAACTGACCTTGGAAAACATTGAAAGAGATTGCTGGGAATACCTCCTCCAGGGAAGTCTGAAAGGCAAGGATGGTTTTCACACATTTGCACTGGGCACTTATTCCGGACAAGAGGTAGAGATGCGCACCCTGGTTTTAAGGAAGGTTGAAAAATCAGAACGGCTGATTTTTACCCACACCGATGCCCGATCTCCGAAGGTTTATCAACTGGAATCAGGCCATACGGCGGGCCTGCTCTTTTACGATCCGAACCGAAAAATTCAGATTCGAATCAAGGCAAGACCCTCCATCCATAAAGATGATTTCATTGCCGGTATGCTTTGGAGTGAAACCCGCTTGTCGGCCCGCAAATCTTACCTGAGCATCAAATCGCCCGGACATATTCTGGGGCAAGGGGAAGATGGATTACCCGAACACCTGAGAGGCCGGGACCCGGATTTGGAAGAAAGCCAGGCCGGCCTTCAGAATTTTTTAGTCCTTGGCTTTGAAGTATTGCAGATGGATTGGTTGTACCTGCACAGTCAGGGCCACAGAAGGGCTGTATTTCAGTACAATGAGGCCGGTTACGATGCCTTGTGGGTGAACCCCTGATTCAGAAAATCACGAAGCATAAATCCCTCACCGCCCCGAACGCCTTTTTCGGTTTCAGCCAGTTTGCAGCATTCGTTTGCCGCATCATGCTCAAAAAACAGCGTCCAGTCTTCGGCCAAGCCCCTGTAAAAGAAGCGCTTCTTGTCCTGCAGGGTTTCCAAAGGCCGCATATCGTAGCCCATAATCCAGGGCATGGGGATATGATGAACCGAGGGAAATAAATCGGCGCAAAAAACCAGTTTTCCATTTCCTGTTTGGATAACAGGCAAAACCATGGATTCTGTATGTCCGAAGGTTCGGAACAATTCCATCCAGGGCCAGGGACTTTCAGGCCCATCGGGCAGAAAATGAAGCAAGCCAAGGTCAGCGATGGGCTGCAAATTCTCTTTCAGAAAACTGGCCTTCTCCCTTTCATTGGGCTCTGTGGCCCAGGCCCATTGTTTTTGGTCGGCCCAGTAGCGGGCATGGGGAAATACAACTTCAAATCCATCCCCTTTTCGCCTGATGCCACCTCCGCAATGGTCAAAATGAAAATGGGTGTGAAACACATCGGTAATATCCTCCGGCCGGTAACCGGCGGCGGCAAGTGAGCCCAGCAAAGTTTGCTCGCCGTGCAGGTGGTAATGCGAAAAAAAGCGGGCATCCTGCTTGTCCCCGATTCCGGTATCAATGAGCACCCGGTTTTGTCCGTCGTCTACCAAAAGGCAGCGCATGGCCCAGGTACAAAGGTTATCTTCGTCTGCCGGCTGGAGTTTGTTCCACATTTTTTTTGGCACCACTCCAAACATGGCACCGCCATCCAGTTTAAAAAATCCGGTATGGATTACGGAAATCTTCATATCAAATTTTATGGATTGGTTCTTTGTTTCATGGCCTCGAAAAGGGCAATCCCCGTGGCCACACTTACATTCAAACTCCCGATTTTTCCTGCCTGGGGAATAAAAGCCAGGTGGTCGGCCTTCCGGAGAATGGCATCCGAAATGCCATCTTCTTCAGAGCCCATGATGATGGCGACAGGTCCTGAAAAATCGGTTTTGAATAAAGACTCATCCCCCTTTTCGGTACAGGCCACCAGGGTAAGGCCGCTTTGGCTCAGAAAATCCAGGGCTTTGATCAAATCTTTTTCCCTGCAAACCGGTATGTGGTGCAGTGCACCGGCAGAAGTTTTGATGGCATCTTCGTTGATTTGGGCAGCACCTTTATCCGGCACTATGATGGCCTGAACCCCCGCACATTCTGCCGAACGGGCAATGGCACCAAAATTGCGAACATCTGTTATGCGGTCCAGCACCAGAAAAAAGGGAATTTTACCTTCCTCAAAAATGAAAGGGAGCAGATGCCCGATTTCCTGATATTGAATCAGGCCGATAAAGGCAATCACCCCCTGATGCACCTTTTGGCTCACCCGGTTGAGTTTTTCTGCCGGGACCGTCTGACAGGGAATGCGGCGCTGACGACATTGATACAAAATGTTGATGCCCTCCTGCCTGCTGAGCAATTCTTTGGTAATCAGAACCCGTTCCACTTCTTTATCGCTTTTCAGCAATTCGTTTACAGGATGAATTCCTACCACATGATTTCCTTTTGTTCCCTGGCTGAAAGGCTTAGGCCTCAGCGGTTTATAACGCCTTTTCTCCATAATTCTACCACGCCGTACCATACCCGGTCGTACGCTTCACTTCTTTTTAATTCCCAGACATTGGGATTTTTTTGATAATTCTTCCGGTTGAAGAAAAACAGAGCCCCCTCTTCTCCTCCTGACCGTTCGTACTGCCAGATTTCAGTATCAAAATCGCGGTTCACCAAGGGTGGCGGGCCGTAAATGGTATATACCATACCCATGTCGGTTTTCCAGCCGGCCTTATGGCTTGAAAAAAAGGTATTGGCACCTTCAATATTTTCAAAGTACATGCGGATAAGTTTTCGTGCCACCTCTTTCTGGGGATTTACATTGAGCCAAAACTGATCGAGGGCTTTCTTTTGGTTCGAGGCTTCCAGCACATTGCGGCGCTCCTCCCTTGTGCTGATGTACACCATGGGGTCGGCCAGTTCGGCGGGCGTGGTGACAGAAGGAAAAAACGGACGGGTGACCATAAAGCCAAAACCGGATTCCTGTTTTTCGGATTTCAGATAATAATAGCCTTCTTCCCTGAAAACCATGGGAGTACCGGGCTCATATTTGACTTCGTAACTCTGCCCAAAATCCTGAGCCGAGGTGGGAATGGCAGCCATGGGAGGCAATGCTATAGAACTGTTGAAAGGTTGAAATTCAAGCGAATACATTTGCTCCTGCGAGGCGCTTTGCCGGAGAACCACTGTGTCGCCGGCAGAAATCCAGGATTGGAAAACGGGGATACGGCCGTTTTTTTGAAACAAACAATGTTGGTACAGGCCCGGCTCCTCCTCCCGCACAGGTATATCGAAATGATAAGTTTCATTGCCTGGCTTTTCTTTCACCCAAAAGCTGATGAGCCTGTTTTTTCCCGATTTAGGAACTTTTACAAACAACACCAGCGGATTGACAGACGACGAAAGCCTGTAATCAGGCCCGAGAGAATCAGAACTGAGAATTTTGCGGCTTTCATAATCTTTGAAAACCATGTACCCGAACTGATATTTATCCCAGATAATTTTATAATCGCCGATGCCGGAAAGTTTCTTCAGGTTGATTTCGATGAAAACGCTGTAATCGCTGCCGGTATCAAAAATGCGGTGCTGTACCGACAAGGGGAAAACAGTGCTGTACTGATGGGCCAGATTTTGCCTCGACAGGGGCTTTACCGACTGGCACGAAAAAGCCAGCAAAGCCAAAAAACAAAATCCAATAAAACGATTCATCGGTTCAGATGTGCAAATAAAAGGAATGAAGCGGGATGATGGAGAAAAAACAAATCAATCTGCAGTAGTGCCGGAAGGGGCTTTTCCCTTTTCTCAATTTTTTTTGGCCCCTGCCCTTCTCTGGTATAGTTTTGTAACCCGTATTCAAAGATTTTTATGACCAGTCCAAAATACATCTTTGTTACGGGTGGGGTTACATCCTCTCTTGGCAAAGGCATTGTGGCCGCTTCGCTTGGCCGCCTGCTTCAGTCCCGCGGTTTCTCGGTTACCATCCAGAAATTCGATCCGTACCTGAACATCGACCCGGGAACGCTGAATCCCTATGAGCACGGCGAATGCTATGTGACCGACGACGGGGCAGAAACCGATCTGGATTTGGGTCATTATGAGCGATTTCTGAATGCCCCTACCACTCAGGCCAACAACATCACCACCGGCAGGATTTACAACAATGTAATCAGCAGGGAGCGCAAAGGTGAATACCTGGGCAAAACCGTTCAGGTAATTCCGCACATTACCGACGAGATCAAACGAAATATCTACCTGTTGGGAGAAAGCGGAAAATACGACATCATCATTACCGAAATCGGTGGTTGCGTGGGCGATATCGAATCCCTTCCGTTTATCGAAGCAGTCCGGCAGGCCAAATGGGAACTGGGCCCCCACAATGCTCTGGTCATCCACCTCACATTGGTTCCCTATTTGAAGTCAGCCGGAGAATTGAAAACCAAGCCGACTCAGCATTCGGTAAAAATGCTGTTGGAATCCGGCATTCAGCCCGACATTCTTGTTTGCCGCACCGAAAAACCCCTTCCTGCGGAAATCAGAAAGAAGGTAGCCCTGTTTTGCAATGTGCACATCAATTCCGTGATTGAGGCCATAGATGCTGAAACCATTTACGATGTACCCATTCTCATGCGCAGAGAAAAATTGGATGAGCGGGTCCTTTCGAAACTGAAACTGAGCAGCCGCCAGGAACCGGACCTGAACCTATGGAAGGCCTTTTTGGGAAAACTGAAAAATCCCACCGAAAAAGTCAGCATTGCCCTTGTGGGAAAATATGTGGAATTAAAAGACAGCTATAAGTCTATAGCTGAGGCTTTTATACACGCCGGCTCCGCCACCGAGACTCGGGTCAATCTGGTCTGGGTAAAAGCGGAAGACCTGCTTACCGATTCCGGATTAGAACAATATCTATCCGGCGTGCAGGGTATCTTGGTGGCGCCGGGTTTTGGTGAGCGGGGTATAGAGGGAAAAATTAATGCCGTCCGGTATGCCAGAGAAAACAATATTCCTTTTTTCGGAATTTGCCTGGGCATGCAGTGTGCAGTGGTAGAGTTTGCCCGACATGTGCTGGGTCTTCGGGATGCAGCCTCAGAAGAAATGAATCCCCAGACCATGCACCCCGTTATCCACCTGATGCAAAGCCAGAAAGAAGTGACCCAGAAAGGCGGAACCATGCGGCTCGGAGCCTATGACTGCGAAATCAGAAAGGGCACAAAGGCCTTTTCAGCCTACGGAAAAACGCTCATTCAGGAACGCCACCGCCACCGCTATGAGTTTAACAATGAATATCTTATCGCCTTCGAGGCCGCCGGCATGCAAGCATCCGGCATCAATCCCGAATCGAAACTGGTGGAGATTATGGAATTGAAAAACCACCCTTATTTTGTGGGGGTACAATTTCACCCCGAATTGAAAAGCACCGTCCTGAATCCGCATCCCCTTTTTGTGCGCTTCATCAGAGCGGTACTGGAAAACAATAAAAAACTAAGCCCTGCTGCTGCCGTATGAAACCCCTGATTTTCTTGTTTATTTTTATTGCCTTGTCCCTTACCGCAAAGGGACAGAAAGAACAGATTCAGAAGCCTTTATCAGATGCAAATATTCAGTTTACAGAAAAGCAACATGATTTTGGCGACATTAAACAGGGTGAAACGGTAAGTTGGAAATTCAAATTCAGCAATTCGGGAACCGAGCCGCTCATGTTGCTCAATGTGCAGACCACTTGTGGCTGTACAGCCAGCGAATGGCCGAAAACGCCGATTCCCCCGGGTGATTCGGCTGCTGTTTCGGTTCGTTTCAATACAGCAAAAAAGACCGGCCGGCAAAACAAAATCATCACTGTATACACCAATGGCCGCAAACCTGAGGAAAAATTGAAAATCGTGGCCAATATTTTGCCGGAAAATCCCGGAGCCGGCACGACCCCACCGGCCAATGTGGAAGTAAAATGAGGAAGGTGTTTCTGGAAACCCACATCTTGCTGAGTGATTTTTTTCACCGTTACCCGGATTATGGTTTTATGAGGAATCCCGGTCCGGAAGACAGGGAAAGACTGATTGCCCTGAGGGAAAAAATTCATGAAAACCTTCTGAAAATGAGCCTCGAACCGGATGTTGCGGTCTACACTTCTGTGCCGGCATTGTCGCGGGTGGCTTCCCTGCTGAGCGAATGGAAAGTTCCGGGGGCATTGATCCGGGAAGAGATTTCGCACTGGCTCTCCAATCTGGTGGTGCTGGATGTAAAATCTCAACACCTGGAAGCAGCAGTAGATGTATTGTCTCACCCTGAAAATCAGAGCATTCCCTTTGATGAAATCCTCAATCCCCTGCTCTGTCGTGAAAACGGAATCAGCGAAATCTTCAGTATCGTCTGAAGGTTGGGCTGCATTGTATTCAATAATTAAGGCATTGCCGGGAATCGGCTCAGAAAACGCGGCTCCCGATTGGCCGTCAGGATAAAAAGCGGAATTATTCTCCCGACCGAAAATTTTTATCTTAAGGGAAAAACGGCGGCACAAATTTCCCTAACTTTGCCAAAGAGAAGGATTTACTAAAGCTTTCCATTGAAAATATGACAACCCAATCCGAATTTAAATTCTGGCAATTCAACATCTGGCAGAATCTGGCTGCAACCGGCATTATTGTTTCCGCACTGGCGCAACTCGGGCTTTACCTTACCGAAAGGGAGATAACCAATTTTAACCGGGTATACTGGATTTGGCTTTTGGTTTTTGCAGGGGGCACATTGCTGAAATACTATTACTTCAAAAACGGCATTAAGCCCGATCACCACCACCACGACCACCACTGATTTTTGCCCTGATTTCTCATTCGAAGTATGTCAGAAAAAAGGCTCAGCATCACCGAATGGGCAGAGGATGACCGGCCCAGAGAAAAACTGATAGCTAAAGGAAAAAATTCCCTCTCCGATGCGGAATTGCTCGGAATCATCATTGGTTCCGGCACACCCAAAGAATCGGCGGTAGATTTGGCCAAGCGGATATTGGCAGCATGCCAGCACGACCTGAACCGGCTGGCCAAAATGGGCATCAAAGAGCTCACCAAAATAAAAGGAATCGGTGAGGCCAGGGCCATCGGCATTATGGCAGCCATAGAACTTGGCCGCAGAAGAAAAGATACTGAATCCGAATCACTTGAGCAACTTCGGAGTTCTCAGAAGATATTCGAGTTCATGAGACCGGATCTCCTGGATTTGCCACACGAGCAGTTTTGGGTAATCTTGATGAACAATGCCCTGAGACCCATAAAAAAGGTGAAAATCGGAGAAGGTGGCATCACACAGGTTTCGGTAGATATCCGCATCATTTTTAAGGAGGCACTGGAAAATTATGCCACCTCCATTGTGCTGGTTCACAACCATCCGAGCGAAAAGAAGGAACCCAGCACCGAAGACATCAACCTGACCAGAAGGGTATTTGATGCCGGACAAATTTTAAACATCCGGCTTTTGGACCACATCATATTCACCAATTCGGGATATTTCAGTTTTCAGGACGAAGGTAAATTGTGAACATAAAAACTTCCCTTGTTTTCCTTTTTGCAGGCGTGGCCATTGTGGTGGGCATTTTCTTTTCCATCATGATGCTTACACCCGAGACAGAGCCTTTCGACCCTCGAAACATTTTGAAATTCAGAGAATTAAAAAATCAATCCCTTTCCCAAAGGGTGGGAGCACCATTTTATTTAGATTCCGCATTTGATTCACTGCATTACTATCCGCCCACCGAAAAAGAGCGGTACAGAGCCGAGGTATTCTGGCTTCCTTCACCCGAAGAAGCGGACCTGATGCCGGACAGACCGGGCTATACTTCGCACCTGAAGTCGGGATTTGTGGTTTTGGAGAAAGAAACCTGGCGCGACAGTCTGTATTTCTACAAAAATTCAGATGAAAATTCTGACAGCCTGTACTTTATCCCATTTGCTGATCTTAGCAACGGCCGTGAAACCTATGGAGGCGGCCGGTATCTGGATGTGGTTTTGAAAAAAGGAAAAACAGCCATTCTGGACTTTAATTTTGCCTACAATCCCTGGTGCGCCTACAAAGAGCACTTTATTTGCGCAAAAATTCCGGCCGAAAATCACCTGAGCAAGGCGGTGGAAGCAGGAGAAAAAACCTATCCTTCCAAATGAAATCATCCGGTAACCCGAATTACCTCAGCAAAGAAAACCTGGATCTGTTAAAAGCAATTTGCAGCATTCCCGGAACCAGCGGCGATGAGGGTGCTGTGGCCGACTTTGTGCTGGCCTATGCACAAAACCATCAATATACCTGGAAAAGCACACCCCGAATCTGGACAGGAAATGGCTTTCAGGATAACATCGCGCTCATTTTCGGCAAACCAAAACGGGCATTTTATGCCCACATGGACACCGTTGGCTACACCATTCGCTACGACAACAATGTGATTCCAATAGGAGGCCCGGACGGAAAAACCGGTGATTTGATGGTATTTGAGCAGGATGGCTCCATATTACATACCCGTCTCATCATGGAAGAGGAAAACGACCTTTCTCTGGTAGATTACACAAAAAATATCAAGCCCGGCACTACCCTGACCTATTTCCCGGGCTTCCTTGTGGAGGACGATTGGATTAAAAGTCCCTATCTCGACGACCGGTTGGGGGTCTGGGCCTTGCTGATGATGGCCGATAGGGCGGAGAATACGGCTTTGATCTTTACCACATACGAAGAACACGGAGGCGGGGGTGCCGGCATTATGGCAAAAAGCCTTTATGAAAAATTCGGCACCGACCAAAGCCTGATTGTGGATGTTACCTGGACCTCGGAAGGTGTATTTGCAGGAAACGGACCCGTGGTATCGCTGAGAGACAGCCGGATTCCGAGGCGAAGATTTGTCCGGGAGATTATGGACATCCTGGAAAAGCAGCAAATATCGTTTCAACAGGAGGTGGAGCGGCACGGCGGGAGCGATGGCCGGGAAATCCAGCACCTTCCCTACCCCATCGATTGGTGTTTTATCGGACCACCTTCCGAAAACCCGCACTCCAGCCAGGAGTCGGTACATAAACGGGATTTGGAGGGATTCATGCAAATGCTGGAAGCCCTCCTGCCGGCCTGATTGCCAAAATCCAAACGACACAAAAAAAAAGGCAGCCGAACGACTACCTTTTCCATTGTTTTATACAGGTCTAGTTCGAGCCTTCCGTCATCTGCTCTAGACGGGCTTTCAGTTTTTTGGCTTCCGAAACTTCCTGACTGTCATAGTATTTCTCTATAATGGTGCCATAGGTATTGATGGCATCGTTGTAGTTTTTCTGCAACTCCTGTACCAGACCGGCTTTCAGCAGATAGCGGGGAGAAAAATACTTGTTTGGAGCATGCAAAGCCGCTTTTTTGTAATGCTCAAGGGCCTTATCCAAATCGTTCATTTCCAGATATGCGTCGCCCATCAGGCAGTGCGCCCTTGGTTGAATAAGGATATCGCCTGAACTGAATTTACCCAGATTATCCACGGCATCCTGATATTTCCCCTGCTTGAGGTAGATGGCACCAATGTAGAAATGGGCCAAATTTCCGGCTTTGGTAAAAGGATAATCCTCGGCAATAGACAAAAAACCGGGATGGTTTCCGTCTCCGTTCAATGCCTTTTTCAGCGAATCGGATTCAAAATAATAGATGGCAGAAAACATTTGTTCCTGGGCTTCATCGTTTTGGGTACCGCTCCACCACTGATAGCCGAAATATCCGGCCACCGCCAGCACAATGGCTCCCACGAGCATGGCCAGTTTCTTGGAATTCTTTTCAATGTAATGCTCGAAGTTACTGAGCTTTTCTACCATTACCTCCGGGTTCTCGAGTGCCGACTCCCGGTTTTCAACTTTGTTATTAACTTCTTGACTCATAAAATCTTAATCAACAATGTAGGGATAATTTTGGTCCACATAAACATCTTTGTACACCTCATCCGGTGTGGGATAAGGCGACTCTTCTGCGAAGGTTACGCTTTCATTTACAATGGCTTTGATTTTTTCTTCGATTGCTTCGAGGTCAGATTCCTCTGCCCAGCCATTGCTCAGGATTACATCCCTCACATGCTCAATGGGATCCTGCTCTTTGTACTCTTCCAGTTCTTCTTTGGTTCTGTAC
This sequence comes from Hymenobacteraceae bacterium, assembly GCA_947459175.1. GTDB lineage: Bacteria > Bacteroidota > Bacteroidia > Cytophagales > Flexibacteraceae > CAMDMI01. The sequence continues at coordinate 37,689 of CANHCT010000006.1, read as the reverse complement.
TTGGCAGGGTCTGACATAGAATGACCTTTATAGCGATAAGTTCTGAACTCGAGCAGGGTTGGTCCATCACCCCTTCTGGCACGGTCGGCCGCCATAGCAACAGCCTCATGAACATCCTCAGGACGCATGGCATTGACAGGCTCGGAAGGCATATCGAATGCAGAACCCAGTTTGTACAATTCAGTAACATTGGATGTCCTTTCAACCGAGGTCCCCATGGCATATCCGTTGTTTTCAATGATAAAAATAACGGGAAGTTTCCATGTCATGGCCATGTTCAGTGCTTCGTGAAATGCGCCCTGACGCACTGCTCCGTCGCCCATGTAGCACAGGGCTATGTTTCCGGTTTTGTTGTATTTTTCTGCAAATGCCAAACCTGCACCCATGGGTACCTGTGCACCCACAATACCATGACCTCCGACAAAATTTACAGATTTATCGAAAAAGTGCATAGATCCACCCTTGCCCTTCGAGCAGCCTGTGGCTTTGGCAAACAACTCAGCCATAAGGGCTTTCGGGTCCGAACCCAAGGCAAGCGGAATGCCGTGATCCCGGTAGGCAGTCATCCATTTGTCACCTTCGCGGGTAGCAGTCTTTGCGCCAGAAGCGCAAGCCTCCTGGCCTATGTACAGATGGCAAAAACCTTTGATTTTCTGCATCCCGTAAAGCTGACCGGCCTTTTCTTCGAAGCGCCGCATGAGCAACATATTCTCAAACCAAAAAAGGTATCTTTCCTTCGGATGTTTGGTTTTTGCAGTGCTTCCGTTTTTTGAAGTTTTGGTTTTCTCTTTTTCCATTACTCCCACGCAAGTTTACGCCTGACCCATAGTTCCACCGAAATTAAAAGGTACCTTAGGCATATCACTCATGTCGCGAATGTCACCAAAGGCATCCTGATAGCGCTCCACATTTTCCTTCAGAGCCTGAAGAAAACGAACCGTATGTTCCGGCGTCATCACAATGCGGGACTTTACTTTCGCTTTGGGAACCCCGGGCATCAATCGGATAAAATCGATTACAAATTCCGAATTGGAGTGGGCAATCATTGCCAAATTGGCGTAAGTGCCTTCAGCCATTTCTTCCGAAAGTTCTATGTTGATTTGATTTGCCTCATTCTGATTTTCCATGATTATCAGGCGATTGAGGTTTCTCTTTTTGATTTCCTGTATCCTGTTTGCCCTGTAGTGGCGGCATTTTGCTCTGCCAGTTGAGTCAGGGTTTCCAGTTCAGCCTTGGAACCGACTACCAGGTCGTCGTAATCCCGCATGCCGGTTCCGGCAGGAATCAGGTGACCTACAATCACATTCTCTTTCAAACCAAGAAGGTAATCTGCTTTACCTCTGATGGAGGCTTCGCTCAGCACCTTGGTGGTTTCCTGGAAAGAGGCAGCTGAAATAAAGCTTTCTGTTCCGAGAGAAGCCTGTGTAATACCCATCAGAATGGGTCTTGATGTAGCGGCTTCGGCATCTCTGACTTCTACCAAACGGGCATCCCTTCTCTTAAGACTGGAGTTTTCGTCCCGGAGGCGCTTGGATGATACGATTTGTCCGGGCTTCAGATTTTCTGAATCTCCGGCATCGGTTACCACCTTGGCTCCCATAATTTCATCGTTTTCCCTTCTGAAGGTAAACTTATCCACCGTCTGACCGGGAAGGAAGTTGGTATCGCCGGGCTCAGTGATCTCCACCTTCTGCATCATCTGGCGGACAATGATTTCAATGTGTTTGTCATTGATTTTCACACCTTGCAAACGGTAAACCTCCTGGATTTCATTCACCAGGTACTCCTGAACCGCGGTGGGTCCTTTGATGGCAAGAATGTCGGATGGCGTAATAGCTCCGTCTGAAAGGGCCATTCCCGCTTTTACATAATCGCTGTCCTGAACCAGGATGTGCTTGGAAAGAGGCACCATGTATTTTTTCTTCACCCCGTCTCTGGACTCAATGAAGATTTCCCTGTTACCACGCTTGATACCGCCATACGATACGATACCGTCAATCTCAGAAACAACAGCCGGGTTGGATGGATTCCTGGCTTCGAAAAGCTCGGTAACCCTGGGCAAACCACCGGTAATGTCGCGGGTCTTACCTGCAGACCTCGGGATTTTGGCCATAACCTGACCGGCCTTGATTTTCTGGCCATTTTCCACCACCAGGTGGGCGCCAACCGGAAGGTTGAAGGATTTGGAATCCGATTTTCCCTGTACCACAATGGAAGGGTTTTTGGCCTTATCCTTGGTTTCGATGATTACTTTTTCGCGGTGACCGGTTTGCTCATCGTATTCCTCGCGGAAGGTGATACCTTCTTCGATGGAATCAAATTCAACTTTACCATCAATATCTGTGAGGATAACCGCATTATAAGGATCCCAGAAACAAATTTCCTGGCCCTTGCTGACCTTCTGACCCGATTTTACCTTCAGGAAAGAACCATAAGGTATATTGGCGGTCATGAGGGTTTTGTCTGAATTTTCTTTGCCTTCAGGAACCAAACGCATTTCACCGGTACGGCCGATTACCACATCAATGGTTTCGCCCTCGTTGCTGGTGGTTTGAAGTGTCCTGACTTCGTCAAAAATAACCACACCGTCCTGCTTAGCTTTGATGGTGGATTCAACGGCAATGTTAGATGCAGTACCACCCACGTGGAACGTTCTAAGTGTCAGCTGAGTACCGGGCTCACCAATCGACTGGGCCGCAATAACTCCCACTGACTCACCTTTTTGCACCGCTTTTCCGGAAGCCAGATTGCGTCCATAACACATAGAACAAACTCCCCGCTTGGTTTCGCAGGTTAGCACAGAACGAATTTCGATTTCTTCCACTCCGGCATCATCGATGGCCTTGGCTGTTTCTTCAGAAATGGCCTGGTTGTTGGAAACCAGCAATTCTCCTGTTAGCGGACTGAAAACATCGTGAACAGAAACCCGGCCCAAAATTCTTTCGGCAAGGGGTTCTACCACCTCTTCATTTTCCTTCAGGGCCGATACGGTAATTCCCCTCAGGGTACCGCAGTCTACTTCGTTGATGACCAGATCCTGGGCAACATCGTGCAAACGACGGGTGAGGTAACCCGCATCGGCAGTTTTCAATGCCGTATCTGCCAGACCTTTACGGGCACCGTGGGTGGAGATAAAGTATTCCAGTACATCGAGACCTTCCTTAAAATTGGAGAGAATGGGGTTTTCGATGATTTCGCCAACTGAGCCCTGAAGATTCTTCTGGGGCTTGGCCATCAGACCCCGCATACCACCCAACTGGCGGATTTGCTCACGGGAACCCCGGGCTCCGGAGTGCATCATCATATAGATGGAGTTGAAGCCCTGGTTGTCATTTTCCAATTGGCGCATCAGGGTTTCTGTGATTTGAGAATTTACCCTGGTCCAAATGTCGATTACCTGATTGTACCTTTCGTTATCGGTAATAAGACCCATCAGGTAGTTTTGCCAAACACTTTCTACCTCCTCTTTGGCTGAAGCAACGAGCTTGTCTTTTTCGGCCGGAATCTTGATGTCGTCCAATCCAATTGAGAGTCCTCCGCGGAAGGCCATCCGGAATCCGAGTTCTTTGATATCATCCAAAAATTTCGCAGTACGCTTGGTTCCGCACTGGCGGTACACATCTGCAATAATTTTCTGTAGTTTCTTTTTGGTGAGCAACTCATTGATGTAGCCCACTTCTTCGGGAACACACAAATTGAAAAGCACGCAACCGGATACAGTTTCGATGATTTTTTCAACCAACTGCCCTTGCGCATCTCTCACTTTTACCTTTACCTTAATATAGGCATGCTGGTCAAGGCGCTTTTCGTTAAGGGCAATCACAACTTCATCCATCGAGTAGAAGGTTTTTCCTTCTCCCGTTACGATTTCTTTGGGTGTGCTTCTTCTTCCCTTGGTAATGTAATAGAGGCCCAAAACCATGTCCTGAGAAGGTACGGTTATGGGAGCACCATTGGCAGGGTTGAGGATATTGTGCGAAGCAAGCATCAAAACGGATGCCTCCAAAATGGCCTCATGACCCAGCGGCACATGGACCGCCATCTGGTCACCGTCGAAGTCGGCGTTGAAGGCCGTACATACAAGAGGATGAAGCTGAATGGCTTTTCCTTCAATAAGTTTTGGCTGGAAGGCCTGAATACCCAAACGGTGGAGTGTCGGTGCACGGTTGAGAAGGACAGGATGGCCTTTCAAAACATTTTCCAGAATATCCCAAACCACAGGATCTTTCCGATCTACAATTTTTTTGGCAGACTTTACTGTCTTTACAATTCCCCTTTCAATCAGTTTCCTGATAATGAATGGCTTAAACAGCTCTGCAGCCATTTCTTTCGGAAGACCGCATTCGTGCAATTTCAATTCGGGACCTACAACGATAACTGAACGGCCTGAATAATCAACCCTCTTTCCGAGCAGGTTTTGACGGAAACGACCCTGCTTTCCTTTCAGCATATCGGAAAGGGATTTGAGGGCACGGTTGCCTTCTGCCCTTACGGCATTTACTTTTCTCGAATTGTCGAAGAGCGAATCAACGGCCTCCTGAAGCATCCTTTTTTCATTGCGAAGAATAACTTCCGGTGCTTTTATTTCAATAAGTCTTTTCAAACGGTTATTCCGAATAATTACCCTTCTGTAGAGGTCGTTCAAATCGGAGGTGGCGAAACGACCGCCATCCAAAGGAACAAGCGGGCGAAGTTCCGGCGGAATAACAGGAACCATTTTAATAATCATCCATTCAGGATTGTTGGCAATCCGTGTGCGGGCATCGCGGAAGGCTTCCACCACCTTGAGCCGCTTGAGTGCCTCAGCCTTTCTTTGCTGAGAAGTATCGTTTGCTGCGGAATGCCGGAGGCTGTAGGAAAGTTCGTCCAGATTGAGTCTGGAAAGTAACATTTCAAGCGCCTCAGCACCCATTTTAGCAATAAACTTATTAGGGTCAGAATCTTCGAGCATCTGGTTTTCTCTGGGAAGTTTTTCCAGAATATCCAGATATTCATCTTCTGTCAGAAACTGAAGATATTCGATATTGTCTTCTTCCTTGATGCCGGGCTGAATGACAACAAAACGCTCATAATAAATGATTTGGTCCAATTTTTTAGTGGGCAGACCCAGCAGGTAACCGATTTTGTTCGGCAGAGACCGGAAATACCAGATATGGGCAACAGGCACAACAAGCTCAATGTGGCCCATGCGCTCTCTTCTCACTTTTTTCTCGGTGACTTCCACGCCGCAGCGGTCGCAGATGATGCCCTTGTAGCGGATTCTCTTGTATTTACCGCAGTGGCACTCCCAATCCTTGACCGGACCAAAAATTCTTTCACAGAACAAGCCATCCATTTCCGGCTTGTAGGTCCGGTAGTTGATGGTTTCGGGCTGTGTAACCTGCCCGTATGATTCCTCAAGAATGGATTCCGGAGAAGCCAAACTGATGGTGACTTTGGTAAAGTCCTGGTTTATTTTTTTGTACTTTCTAAAAGCCATAATGCCCTCGTTCAGAGACGATTATCTTTGAAAATTAATTTTCTGGAAATGAAATGGAAAACGCCCGGGAAAGGTCTTTGCGTGTCGAGAATGTATAGCCAAATTCCAAGGGTACCCAAAAATAGCCTGCAAAAGTAGAGTTTTGAAACGACTATCGCAAAATTTAGGCCAAAAAATAATTATATTTTTTTGGGGCAGATAAATACCCTGTTCAAGTCATTTCGATTGGATTCAAATGCAATCCGAATATCAGCTGATAAAAAAAATTTAAGGAAAAAAATCTTTGAAAGTTCGGGCCGCCGGCCTTAAACTTGAAACCTAATTCAAATAAAAAAATGAAAAAACCAATCTTCATCATTTTGGCCACTTTAGGTCTCTGGTTCAATGCCAAATCACAGTCCGCTGTGCAATATGAATACCAGCAAATGACCGCCGTCGAATCTGTAGTTCCGGGAGGACTTGGCCGTTCGAGGCTGATAACCTCCGCCAAAGACGGTTCAATGGAAGAAATTAAACTGGAAAACTTTTTCAGTTTTGTGGGTATCAACTTCGGCAACATTAAAGAAAACGATAAGGTGCTGGCCGGAAAAATTGAAGAAAAAGTAAACGCAGGATGGGAACTGGTTTCCATCACGCCCGGAGTGTATGCCGCTGACAAAAGCACTGGCATTTTCATCACCCGCTACCTTTTTCGCAGGAAAAAGTAATTCCGGATTTTTAATTCAACAATCGGAAAACCAGATGAAAATCTGGTTTTCTGCATTTATGCCTTTTCAGCCGGAAGATAGGCTAATCAAAGGCTGAGAACCCCAAACCCCCGGGATTTCAAAGCAGAAAAAAGGGCTTTCCAGAAAATCCCTTTGAGCAGAAACTTCTGCATCTTGCCTTTCCCTTCCGCCTTTAATCCTATTTTTGCGGCTTGTCAGTCCCCTTGATGAGCAAACCATTTACATTGGTCACCACGGTTTTCAATGAATTCAAACGGCTGGGCCAAACCATTGCCGACATTGAAAATCAAAGTATTAAGCCTCAGGAAATCATCATCGCCGATGCCGGGTCCACCGACGGAACCCTGCAAAAACTGGAAGAATGGAAAAACAGCAGCAGCATTCGCATCGTAGTTTTTGTGATGCCCGGCTGCAACATTGCCGAGGGCCGCAACGAAGCGATCCGAAGGTCTTCCAACGAACTGATTGTTTCTACGGATTTCGGATGCCGCTACAAGCCCGAATGGCTGAAAAGTTTGATTCTTCCATTTGAAAATGAAGAGATTAAAGTGGTAGCCGGAGCATTTGAAATTTTGCATAATGAGGTAAAAACCCCGGCTGCCAAGGCCGATTACATCCTTCAGAATGGTTACCCGGTTGTAATGGATCAGTATTTTTCGGCATCCAGCAGATCGATTGCTTACTACCGCAGCGTATGGGAAGAAGTAGGCGGATATCCGGAGTGGCTTACCCTTGCGGCCGATGACACCATTTTCTGGCGTCTGATAAAAGCAAAAAAAATAAAGTACCATCTGGTGCAGGAACCGAATGTTTACTGGCTGAGGCACAAAACCTTCAGGGCATTTGCCAAAGAAGCATACCGATACGGACTGGGAGATGGCGAAAGCCTCATCAATTTCAGAAATATGCTCTCTCATATTATGGAGACCGGCCTCCGGTATGCATTTTTTGCGGGGGTATTTTTTTCACCCCTGATATTGGTTTCAGGCATTTGGCCTGCAGTGTTTTTGCTGATACCGCTTTCCTTTGGCCTGCGCTCTTATAAAAATGCCTGGAGAAACTGGAGAAATCCTGCCATTGCCTTTGGATTAGGTTCATTGCCGGGGGCATTTTGGCTGATTGAAATGTCGAGATGGCAATATTTAAAAGGCTATTGGAAAGGCTGGCTCTTTCCCAAGCCCGGACAAGCAGCGGCTCGCCGAAAACTTCAGGCCCAACTGTAAATGCGTATAATTATCTACAATTCCAGTTCATTCGGTGGCTGCTTCGACTACGGAAAGGCCCTTGCCCGAAGCTATGCCGCCCGACCGGAAGTGGAATCGGTGGAATGGTGGGTACCGGTAAACAGCCGGCCCGAACCGGATCTTCCTTTCAAAAAACGCTTCATTTCCGATAAACCCGGTTTCTCTACCCGCTGGAAAAAGCAGATGCACTTTTTATACCGGGTTTTTGTCAATCCCCTTATCCTGGCCCGACACCTGAGCCGCGAAAAATCTTCCTGGTTGATTTTCAACGATTTCGAGCAAATTTCTGCCTTTCTATGGGTACCCTTGTTTTCCTTTTTGTTCGGAAAAAAACACAGGTTTGCCATCATCCTGCACGACCCCGACCGGGATGCCTACCCCCCGGGGCTTGCCTTAACGGTTTGGTCTATGAAAAAAATTATGGGGCTGATGCAGGTGGCAATTTATCACGACTTTTTACCCGACAAACCTTACTATCAGAAAACGGGCAAATGCCTGTATCTCGATTTACCGCATGGTTTTTATACCTTACCGGAAGCAGATAAAGACCTGAAAAAAAGTCTTTTATACCACAAAACCACAGGCAAAAGCCTGATGGCCATTCCCGGAAACATCAGAAAAGAAAAAAACTACCATATGGCCATTGAAGCCCTTGTTCATCTGCCGGAGCACATCCTGATTGTTGCCGGCAGCACCTCCAATGCAAGAGTAGATGTAAATGCCTATAAACAACTTGCTTCAAAACTAAAGGTAGCCGATAGGGTAATCTGGATAGAGAGATTTCTGAAAGAAGGAGAATTGACTGCCGTAATTGAAGCTGCTGATGTGATTTTGCTGAATTATGCTGTTTCATTTACTTCGCAAAGCGGCATCCTCAACATAGTGGCACCATTCAGAAAAGAACTCATCGTTTCTGACGGCCCCAGCAGTTTGGCAAGCATTATCCGCAAGTTTGGAATCGGGGAGTTGGTGGAGCCGGGCTCAATGGATTCTTTGGTTCTTGCATTGAAAAAGCTTCAAACCGAAACAGCCGAATTACAGCACCATTGGGATGAATACCTGGCTTATGCGTCATGGGAAAATCATGTAAAAAAGGCTTGTAAAGTGTTTGATTCATTTGAATTTTGATTCAGCTGGCGTTTTCCGCACCACCGATATAAACCACAGAATCAGCCCACTCCGACCATGACAAAACTGCCCCAGTAAATGGGTTGTGGTTTCCTTTTTAACATTTCCTTTTTGGCTTCAATAAATGCCTTCCGCTTGTCCATTCCCCGGCCAATCCAATTCCGGTAAAATATATTCATGAGCTCCTGAGTAGCCTGATCGGAAACCTTAAACAAGCTCATAATCACAGACTTGGCACCGGCAATCTGGAAGGCACGCTGGAGTCCGTAAACGCCCTCCCCTACCTGAACCTCGCCGCGACCGGTTTCGCAGGCAGAGAGGACTACCAGGTCTGTGGAAGCCAGATTCAGGTTCATGGCCTCATAGGCGGTGAGTACCCCGTCACCTACCTGAGAGCCAGAGGTGGTGCCCGCCTGCTCAAGGATATCCCCCGCATTATTTAAGTATAAACCCGAACGAAGTAAGGGGTTTTCAACCGCCTTGTTTTGATTGAGTAGGCTGTAACCGGTGCTTTCCTCTTCATTTTTCAAATCTTCCAGAAAAAACCCATGGGTGGCTACGTGCAGAATGCGTGGATTTTTTATGTTTTTAATGATTTCTTCTCTTGCATCCGCCCCGGTAAAACTTTGTGCTTCCCACCGGCTGCTTTTCAGTATTTTATTGATTTCCAGCACTTCCTGAAGGGTTCCTGGCAAATTCGCAATGGACTCGGATTCGTCACGGGGTGGCTGATTGTAAAATCTCGGGTCCCCGAGCAGATATGCGGTATTTCTCAGCTCTGAAGATTTAGGCACCAAATTTTTTGCACTGTAGATGTCCTTGCAATTGGAAATGAGGGCAAGGTCTTCTTCTTCAATTACATACTTGTTGTTGGGCCCCTTAAGTGACTCCAGATTCAGCTCATTGTACACCCCGTCGGGAGCAAAAAATATTTTAGATCTTGGAGGAAAATGAGATTTCAGTGGTTGCCAAAAGACTTTGTATGAAATAGTATCCTCGATCATGAATTTCACACAATTGCGGTAATAATTGATGTATTTCTTCTCCATGCTGTTACCATGAACGAGGAGTTGAATTGAGGGATGGCTTTTGGTTTTGTGGTTCACAATCAGTGCCGCATAGATAACGGAATCTGTGAATGCCTTATCGAAATATCTGAACCTGACCATTTCTGTGGCATACTCTCCCTCTTCGAGCATATCGCGGATGGATTTCCAGGAAATCTTCTTTTCTTCATTGGCAAGTTTAAATTCTTCTGAGTTTTTACTTAGCTCCACCTCCAGTTCTTCTGCTTCAACTTCCAGTTTTCTGATGTCAATACCGGCAAGTTTCCGCTCCTCGGGCCCGAGCTCTATGGCAGCCGTGATTTCCTCTTTTTTGCGGGTCCAATCACGGAATTTATTTTTCAGGTTTTGATCGCCGCTGTTAATAATTCTTTCTCTAACCTTGATACTGGCATTGAGCAATATGGCTTTGGTATTCAAAACTATATCAAACATTTTGCCCAGCACCGACGGCTTTTTTTCTTTGTATTTCAGAGCCAGGGTATAGAAAAATTCGAAATCAGGCCGAATCATAGCCCAGCTCTTTGTCTTTTCCCTGTCAGACATAGAGGGGAAAAATTTCTTTACATAGTTGAGGTTTTTTTCAGTAGTCAGTTCACAAATTTCCAGTGATTTATCCAACTTACCCATGAGATAATAAACCTGACCCATTCTCGACATGATGGCCACATAACGGGGATGGTCTTCATTGAAAACCTCTTTGTACATATCTGCTCCCTTTTGAAAATTCTTTCTGGCTGCCTCATGGTTTAATAGTCCCAGCTCAATTTCACCCCGCAGCGTCAGAATTTCGGCAGAATGGGTGTTGGTGGTTCCCAGTTTTTCTGTCCAGATTTTATCTGCATCGTTGAGCAGGGGTGCTGCCTGTTGATATTGCCTGCTGGCAACATAGAAGGAGGCTATAAACTGCATGGATTCAGCATACCGGGGATGGTCGGAACCATACTTTATTTTGTTGATTTCCAGTGCTTTGTTCAGCATATCGAATACTCTTTTCGAATCTCCTCCCTGATAAAAAAGTATCATTGCCAAGTCGGTCAGGGGTTTGGATATCTCCACATGCTCTCCACCAAAGTGCTTTTCAATGCCCTCCAAAGCTTGTTGACCTTTTTCTCTGGCCCTTTCGTAATCACCAAATGCAGCATAAACCCTGCAAAAAATGGAGAGGCTTCTGAGGTATTGGAGACTGGTATCGCCAAAAATGGCTTTGCTTACCTGGCATGCCCTGGATGCCATGGCCTCTGCAGTGGTATAATTGCCGGAAACCAAAAAAACCTCAGCCCCAATCTGATATGGAATAATGTAAGACCTGTGGTTGGGCAGGGCATATCTTTTAAGACGGTAATCGATGAGAGAAAGTGTTTTTTCCTGTGCTTCGGTATAAAGGCCTTTGTTCAGCAAGAGCATGAGCTCTTCATCAAGCCCGTTGAAGGTAAGCAGAGATGCCTTTGAGGCAGTTTTCACCACCCTCAGTGAGCGGGAGAGATATTTCCCTGCTTCCTCATACCGGCCGGTAATGATGTATAATCGGGTGATTTTCTGGAGGTTCTCTATGTACTCTCTGGAATCCTTGCCTCTCTCCTTTTCTATCCGGGGCAGGGCTGCCAGATATTTTGATTCCGCATTGGGGTATTCCCCCATCATCATTTCTGCGGTTCCGACCTTCAGACTCTGGTATGCCACCCTCCAATCATCCTTTCCGAATTTTCTTTCCTGAATCTGCTGGACCTTAATGTAGTTGTTGATGGCCTTTTGAAACTGGTCTTTGATTTCAAAAAAATCGCCTTCTTTGTTCAGGACGTCCAAAAACATGAGCGACTCCTGAGAAAGTTGTTTTTCAAGGCCCTGATGGAGGTAATTGAGAAACAAGGGCTCTGCCAGATACACCCGGTCGCTGAACTGGGCGTAGAAATTCGCCAGTTCGCACTGCTGTTGCATATAAAAAACCGATTCTTTTCCACACTGATATTCGATCAATTCCAGGTACTTCAGGATGTAGCCCTCGGCTTTTTTTACGCTGTCGCCGTACATGCATGATTGGTACAAATGCTTCAGAATTTCATAAGCATACTGATTGGGCAAATGGTTGGCTTCAATATCCTTTACTGCCTTTTCCAGAAGGAAAATAAAGGAGGTCTCCTTTTTTTCCCAAGAGGCAGCAAAGGGGATTCTGAGTCTGACTTTAAACGCCTCCATTTCACCATAATGGTCAATGATGACTTCCCGGTATATTTTTCCCCAATCCTGAGCCCTTTCAAAATCATTAACCTGCACATACATACGCTGAATTTCTTCACACATGGACAAAAACACTGGATGGGTTTTGGCGTACATTACCGGTACCTTTGTTTTACCGCAGGCATTCAGGGCCCGCTTCATAAACTGGATTGCTTTTTTGGGTTCATCCAAAGCCAGGTAGTAATGGGCCTGATAGCGCAGAAAATCCACATAGGCCTGATCCTGGGTTTTTATTTTGGCTTTTTTGAGGGTGGTTTGCACCTCAGCAAAAACATTTCCGGCAGTTTTATAATCACCCTTGAGAATGAATAATCTGGCTTTATAAAGCCGGGCCCTCACCAAATCACGCCTTCTGTCTAATAATTCATCCGTTTTAAGGTTGATATATCGCTTTCGTCCCTTTTTATCGGCAACCTCAATCTTCTCCAACAGGCGATTTTCTGATTTGAAAATTAGGTTTTCCACCATAGTCGATGCCAATGACAGATTTCCGCTTTCCAGTTCGTTCTGCGTATTGAGGAATTTTGCCCTGTATACCATTCCCGAATCGGCAAATTCGGATTTTCTGGCTTTTTCAAAGAATTCTTTAAGGCAATCGCGGGTAGTATGATAATCGGCAGCCTGAAGTGAAATTTCACTTTTGTCAATCAGTACCTGATAATAATCTGCAGATTGGGTTCCGAATTTATTTTTAATCCTTTCTACAAAACGCTTTCCAAGTTCTTCGCTGTAGTTGTAATCGCCTCTCAATCTGTAGAGTTTGGCTTCATAAAACTGCCGGCGGATGGAATCCTGAAAGGTGATGCTTCGGTCTGAAATTTTGCCGATCAGGGCATTGTAAACATCGGTTGCCTCATTTACATTTCCTTGAATAAAAGCAATGTCAAGCTTTTTGTAATATTTATCCAGTTTCTGTGCAGGGGAAATCAGAGGTAAACAAAGCGGAAGGAAAAAAATCAGAATTTTCATTTTTCAGGGGCTTTGGACAGCAGTGATCAGGCTCTCGGACAAAGGGGTAGCAAATACGCTACTAAATCTGTAAAGCGAAAATCGTGCCGTTTGAATTTATTATTTGGCATAGGGTCGAAACCTTCTACTTTTGCAGCAAATTTACATTTAATGAAAAATACCCTCTTTTTACTTTCCGGCCTTTTGTTGTGCATAAGTTCAGGAAATCTTTGGGCACAGAAAACCAAAAAAAGCACCGGGAAAAAGGATGCAGAATTACAAAAACTTTATCCGGAAAGCCAAAAATCAAAAGTCAATGCCGGGGAAAAACCAACTTCCGAAATACCCAAACCCACGACTAAAAAAGACCGGCTTACCTATGCCATAGCCAGCAACATTGCCAGGCAGTTTACCAATCAGAAAATTGAAATCAATCCGGACCTGTTTGTAAAATCATTTGCAGATATCTACAATGGGGGCAAGCCCTTGATGTCGGACGAAGAAATAATGACAACCCTTCAAAAATTTGAAGAGGAAATGAGGAATAAAATGCAAAGCGATGCAAAAAGCTCAGCTGAACCCAACAAAATGGCCGGAAGAAAATTTTTAGAAGAAAACAAAAAGAAACCCGGCGTAGTGGAGTTGCCCAGCCGCCTGCAGTACGAAATCATCAAAGACGGAACCGGTGAAAGCCCGAAAGCAACCAGCACAGTAACCACTCACTACACCGGAACTTTGATAGACGGCACCGTGTTCGACAGCTCTGTAGAAAGGGGACAACCCGCCCAATTTCCTGTAAATGGGGTCATAAAAGGTTGGACTGAAGCCCTTCAACTGATGAAACCCGGCTCGAAGTGGAGGTTGTATATTCCATCTGATCTGGCCTATGGCGACGGAGGTTCACCACCCAAAATTCAGCCGGGCGCTACTTTGATTTTTGAAGTAGAACTGATTTCGGTAGACAAATAATTCATAATGGTAAAAGAGTTTCATGACCATCAAACCGCTCCGGATGAAATAGATCTGGTGCAGGTTTTTGTGAAGGTTGTTGATTTTTTCAGGAATAATCTAAAGGTTTTCCTTGCTTTTAATTTGGTTGGAATAGCATTGGGTCTCATCTATTTAAAGTTGAAGCCTCCGGTTTATGAATCAAAATTGATTGGTGAGTGCCACTCCATTCCGGACAGCCGGAGCGTAGATTTGCTTACCGACCTTGACAATCTGCGTGTAAATGAAGATTGGAAATTATTATCAAAGCATCTGAAAATCAGCGAACAAGAGGCAAAACAGATAACACGGATTGAGCCCCTTTCCAATATTGCCATTGAAAAACAGACCAAAGGTTTGGATGATTATCTGCTGCCGACCCTTCAGATTTCTTATACCTTCGGAGTGATTGCCCGAGTAAAGGACAATGCTGTTTTGCCAAAACTGCAAAACGGCATCGTGCACTACCTAAGCTCAAATGAATTTTCTCAGTTGCGATATTCCCGTTTTTACAACAATGGCAATACACTTAAAGACTTTATTCACAAGGAAATAAAGAAGTTGGATTCAGTCAATACCGCATTTGCCGACAAAGTGGTAAGCGGTAAAAATAATGTAACCTCAATGACCAGTCCGGGTGATTACAAGACCATAGTGATTGACCTGATGGGCAGAATTATAGATATTGAAGACCAGTTGAAATTCTCAAAACCGGTCACCATCATTCAACCGTTTATGCCCTTTAAAAATCCGGTTGCACCCAATATGGTTTTTGTTGGATTGATTGCGCTTGGTGTTTCCAATTTTTTAGCTTTGGTTGCCGTTATCATCCTCAGCCTTGGTAAAACGTACCGAAAAAAGAAATCCCAAATATGAAAACCCGGGTTTACATTTTTTTGATTTTCAGCGTCTTAATTGCCTGTTCATCAGAAAAACAGAACAAATCTGCCACATCCGGGAATGTGATTTCTGAGCAATACAACCGAATATTGTCCGGTACCGACACCGCCTGGAATGAAATGATGGCTTCTGAGGACAGGAAAATAGAAAATATCCGTTTGATGGTGAAAGAACTTGGTCTGATTGAAGGCAGTTCGGCAAAACATCTGGAGGAAATCAAGGGCCATCTGGAGGATTTGAAAAAAAGCCGCTATGACCGTTTATCAATGGCAAAATCAAACCTGATAGACCGCTACGATTCATTGACCAATGCGCTGATCGGCGAACTCCGAAGTGAAATCAACACCAACAAAGAAGCAGTCAAATATCAGGTTATCAATCAATTGATGCAGGAAATACAAGCTGCCGACGACAGTGTCCTTTTTCTGAGAAAAGCCTACGACCGCAAAATCGATGTATGCAAAAACTTTGTTCAGGAATACAGAAAAAAAATCCGGAAATTTATTCCCAATCCTGACAGCTTAAAAAATTTGAACTACTTCAGGCTAATCCCCTAAAACGCCGCACAGAAAATCCGGAATGGAAAATTTTGTTGTTTCAGCCCGAAAATACAGACCTGCAACCTTTGATACGGTTGTCGGTCAAAGTCACATTACCCAAACCCTGAAGAATGCCATTCTGACCCGCCATCTTGCACAGGCATTTTTGTTTTGCGGTCCCAGAGGCGTAGGTAAGACTACCTGTGCCCGGATTCTTGCCAAAACCATAAATTGTGAAAGCCTTACCGCAGAGGGAGAGGCCTGCGGAACCTGCAAATGCTGCACCAGTTACCAGAGCAACAATTCATTCATAATCCATGAACTTGATGCGGCAAGCAACAATTCGGTGGATGATATTCGCAACCTGAATGAGCAGGTGAGAATTCCGCCACCATTCGGAGAGTACAAGGTGTACATCATCGATGAGGTGCATATGCTGAGTACGGCTGCATTCAATGCTTTTTTGAAAACGCTGGAAGAGCCTCCTCACTATGCGATTTTCATATTGGCAACCACCGAAAAGCACAAAATTCTTCCAACCATCCTTTCGCGTTGTCAGATTTTTGATTTCAACCGAATTAAAATTTCCGATATCACCGGTCAGCTGGCGAATGTGGCAAAATCGGAGAATATTCCCTTCGAGGAAGAAGGCCTGCGGGTAATTGCCACCAAGGCAGACGGCGGGATGCGGGATGCCCTGTCGATGTTCGACATGGTGAGCACCTTCTCGCCCGACAGAGCCGTTACCTATCAGCAGGTTATCACCAATCTGCATATCCTCGACAGTGACTATTATTTCAAAATTACCCGGTTTATTCTGGAAGGGAACAGCTCAGGCCTACTGCTTACTTTCGATGAAATTCTGCAGAAGGGTTTTGACGGACACTTGTTTATTCTTGGTCTTGCAGAGCATTTCAGAGACCTGCTGCTGGCCTCAGACCCTGCCACCCACAACCTGATGGAGTTAAGCGAAGGTCTTGCTAAACAATATATGGAACAATCAGGGCATGCCAGTGCCGGATTTTTCCTCAATCTTTTGAATCTTGCCTCGCAAACAGACCTTCAGTACAAAAACAGTAAGAATGCCCGGCTTTTGGTAGAGCTTTCCCTGCTGAAAATGGCCAATCTACGCCATGCTCTTGAGGCAGAGGCTGAAAAAAAAAAGTCTGAGCTAACCGCTAAATCTGAAGTATTGTCATTTAAAACACCAGAACCTGTGGTTTTGGTGGCAAAAGACAAAAACCGGTTGGACAGGGCCAGCTTTCGTGAAACGCCCAGTATAAAAAAACCTGTTGAGCAAGTCCTGCTTCAGGCCATCCCGGATGAGAAAAAACCTGAAACATCTTCTCCTACTGTCACAAAAAAACTACTGAGCCCTGAACTTTTATCCGCTGCAAAGGAAGAATACTTTATTTGGATGAAAAACAAGGGTATTCAAAATATCTCTGCATGGAAGCTGGCTTTAAAAGAGGATGTAGATGGACTCACCATATATCTGGCCTTTGCCAACGAAATTGCTCTGAGCAATTTTGAAAAGGAGTTGGTTCACATCAAATCTTTTTTCTACATGCACTACGAAAACCAACCTGAATTTGAGGCCATGGTTTCAGAAAAAGCAGCCGGTGAGTTAAAACCCTATACCAATTCCGAAAAATTTAACTACCTGACAAAAAAATACCCCGGGCTTTCAGAGCTCAGGGCACGATTGGGACTCGAAATCAACTGATAGAATTATCTCAGCTTCAAGCGGTTGGTTGGCTGAGATAGTCTGCTCTTCTTGGCTTCGGTTTTCTTTCCTGCCAAAAAGTTTACGAACGGAACATGGGGCAAATTGTATTGAACTTCGAGATTGAAAAGCAGATAGCCATCGTTTGAATCCGGATTGCCCCTTTTCGAACCAATACCATAGCCTTCAAAACCAACCTCATCTCCCCGATAAGCAAAATCTCTTGCCTGATTACTTTTTAGAGTTGCCGGGTCGGCATATTTACCGCTCACATCATCAAGATAATCAGAAGAAGTGAAACGATATCCGGCCTTTAGGGTAACCTCTAAATTTTTCAACACTTTGTAACTGATTCCCAGGCCTATGGGAAGGATGGCGGCTACGGGGGAATATGCTACACCTTCTGTTTGAAGAGGCCGCAAGGCGACGAAATCTGTTCCGCCGGCCGGTTGAGCCATTGGACTGTTGGTGGTAATGCCGAATCCTGTGAACATAAACATACTCACCGGAAATTCTTTTCTGCTGAGATACCTGAAGGTATTGTAATTCAGAAATTCGAAATGAGCCAAAAAAGAGGCCTCGAAATTATCAGCCCTGAAAGAAAGATTTCTTTTTACCAAACCAGGATTTCCTGTCTCTTTATCAGATCCGCCCATGCGATAATATTGCAGATTAAAAGAAAAAAACAGGTAGTCATTCATCCTGTAGGATACTCCAAGGCCCGCGTTGAATTTGGAATTGCCATAGCAATCACCTGTGGGACAAAGATCTCCGAAGTAGTTGGCAGTACCAAATTGGGCCAGCACTGAAAATGTTCTGAGTTTAGGGTCCCTAAAGTCCAGAATTTGATATCTTGGCTGTGCAAACAACTTGCCTGCCGATAGGAAAAATGCTGCAATTACCAGAGTAAAAATTTTAATTTGCATGCGGACTTTGAAAAGAGAACCGCAAAGCAAAAGAATTCAACCCGGAATTACAAGTACCGTGTAATAAATGGATGTACTTGGTCAACTTTCAGACTCTGGCAGGAAGTCTGATATTCTTGAGCATATCTGCTACCATTTCCTTCAAGCCGAATCGGGGTAGCCAGCCCCAATCCAGGCGGGCCTGTGTATCGTCAAGTGAGGCTGGCCATGAATCGGCAATGTGCTGCCGGAAATCCGGCGAATATCCCATTTCAAACTCCCCAAACTGCCTTTTGATTTCTTCGGCCAGCTCATGGGGAGTAAAGCACATGGCCGCCATGTTGTAAGAAGACCGAATCGTCAGTTTTTCGGCAGGGGCCTCCATCAGTTCCAGTGTTCCGCGCAGGGCATCGGGCATGTACATCATGGGCAGCGGTGTATCCGGGCCAAGAAAAGAAACATATTTCCTATCGGTCAAAACCTTATGAAAGATTTCTACCGCATAATCGGTGGTTCCGCCACCCGGCGGGGTTTTATAGCTGATGAGCCCGGGATACCGAATACTCCGTACATCGAGCTGATACTGAGCAAAATAATAGTCAGAAAGCCGCTCTCCCACCAGCTTGGTAATGCCATACACTGTCGTGGGATCGGTAATGGTATGCTGAGGGGTATCTCTCCTTGGAGTATGAGGCCCGAAAACTGCTATGCTGCTGGGTGCATACACCTTGTAAACTTTGGAGGGAGCCGATTTGGCCACATCCAGCACATTCATAAAACCGGCGATATTCACATCCCATGCAAGGGTAGGATTTCGCTCGGCAGCAGCCGAAAGGATGGCCGCCAGATGGTATATCTGTGTGGGACGAAAACGCTCCACTATTTCCTGAAGCCCTTTTTTATCCAATACATTCAGCGTCTGAAAAGGACCCGAATCAAAAACCTGATTTTCAGAGGGTTTCATGTCTGTGGCCAAGACTTGCCCCTCGCCGTATATTTTCCGCAGTTCGCCCACCAATTCGGTTCCCAGTTGCCCGCAGGCACCCGTGACCAGGATGGCCTCTTTTCCTGAATTCATTTGTAAGGTGTGAATAATAGTGGCGCAAATAAAGCCGATTTTAACATCCGAAAAAGCAGAAATTGAAACAAAATCCGACTTTCGGCTGCGCTATTCCGAAGGTTGATTCTGCAAGGCATCCCACAATATTTCGACCGGATGGAGCGCCCTTCTCCCTGTACCGTCCGCTATTTGATGGCGGCAACTTGTTCCCGGGGCGGCTATGAGGGTTTCTGCATCCATCTTTCGGATGGCGGGAAACAGCACCAATTCACCCACTTCCATTGAAATTTGGAAATGCTCGGCCTCATAGCCAAATGAACCGGCCATTCCGCAGCAGCCCGAGGGTATCAGCAATACCTCATAATTCCGGGGTATGGATAATATTTTTTTGGTGGCAACCAGCCTGCCCATGGCTTTCTGATGGCAATGCCCATGAAGCCGAATTCGTCTTTTTTCGGCAGAAAACAAGGCAGCGGAGATTCGGCCCGACTCAAACTCCCGGCTTATAAATTCATCAATCAGCCAACAATGAGGGGCAAGGTTTTGCGCCTTTTCTTTCATTTCAGCCCTGAGCAAATCGGGATATTCATCCACAAATCCCAAAATGGCAGATGGCTCCAGACCAATCAGGGGTTTGCGCTCAGAAACCAGAGGGTGAAAAATTTCGACATTACGCCGGGCCAGATCCCGGGCTTCTTTCAGCATTCCTTTGGAAAGAAAAGCCCTGCCGGATTCCGGATGACTTACAATATCTACATGATAGCCAAGTCTTTGCAAAAGCGAAACGGCAGTTTTCCCGATTTCGGTATCGTTGTAATTGGTAAATTCATCCACAAAAAACCACAGTTCAGACACGGGATTCTGCGGGTTGTTTTTTTTGCCCTCTGCGGCAAACCATTTTCTTAAGGATTGAGGAGCAAGTGTTGGCAAGCTTCGCTCAGGTGCAAAGCCCATGATTCTTTTGAAAATCCGGGAGAAAAAGTTTTGGCCGGCTACCAGATTGAAAGCACCGGGAAACAGGGATCCAGCCGCCGAAAGACGGGAGAAGTTTCCAATGAGGCGGCTTCGCAGGGGTAGACCATGCCGGCTGTGGTAGTGCTGCAGAAATTCCGCTTTCAGTTTGGCGACATCCACATTGCTCGGACATTCTGACTTACAGCCTTTGCAACTCAGGCAGAGTTCCATCACTTCCTTTATTTCAGGCCTTGATAGCGCATCCTCAGGGGCGCTGCTCATCAGTTCCCGCAGGATGTTGGCACGGGCACGGGTGGTATCTTTCTCATTTCGGGTGGCCATGTAACTCGGACACATCGTACCTCCCGCCTGTGCAGGCTTGCGGCAATCGCCTGAACCATTGCATTGTTCGGCATGCTGCTGCATGCTCATCGGCCCGAAATCGAAATAGGTTTGAAAAGGGGCATCCTCTTTTTCGGCCGAATACCGCAGAAAGGAATCCATCGGCGGTGTATCCACGATTTTTCCGGGATTAAAAATGCCCTTTGGATCCCACAGGGCCTTGATTTTTCGGAAAAGCCGGTAGTTCGATTCGCCTACCATGAGAGGAATAAATTCGCCCCTGAGCCTGCCGTCGCCGTGCTCACCGCTCAGCGAGCCGTGGTATTTTTTTACCAGACGGGCAATGTCTGTGGCAATCTGCCGGAAAAGTTCATGGCCCTCTTTGGTTTTCAGATTGATGATGGGCCGAAGGTGAAGTTCGCCCGAGCCGGCATGGGCATAGTGAACAGAGTAAAGCCCCCGGTTTCCCAAAATTTCATTGAATTCGCGGATGTATGCAGGCAAGTCCCGGACATCTACCGCTGTATCCTCAATTACCGCAACGGGTTTGGCATCGCCCGGCATATTGGAAAGAAGTCCCAGTCCTGCCTTCCGCAAAGCCCAGATTCTGGACACATCGGCACCCGTAATCAAAGGATAATGATACCCCAGATTCTCCTCTTTCAGCCTGGATTGCATTCGGGCGGCCTCCGACTCCACCCGTTCCGGAGACTCTGCCGACAATTCTACTACCAAAATGGCAGCGGGGTCGCCCTGTACAAAAAATCGGTTTTGACGCTGTTCGGGATTGTTGCGGGTACACTCCAGTACATAATGGTCCATGAGTTCGGATGCCGAAATCTGAAACTCCAGAGCCACCAGATTGGCCCGCAGGGCTTCATCTACCGAATGGCAATGGATGCACAAAAGGCCCGCATGGGGCGGCGGCAAGTCGGATAGGCTGAGTTTGAATTCGGTGAACATGCCCAGCGTGCCTTCGGATCCGGCAAGCAAGGCGCACAAATTAAAGTCGGGACCATCGGCCCGGAAAGGCTTCTGCCTCAGCAGCATATCCACTGCATAGCCGGTGTTGCGCCGGGTAACGGAGGATTTGGGAAAATGCTTTTCGATTTCCTCTGCTACTCCGGCCTCCGACAGCATGGATACCATTTTTCTCCTCAGTTCCCATCTGAAGTTTCCTTGCCGTCGGTATCCTGTATTCTGCGAAAAATCGCTGCTTGCATTTTCGGTAGAAAAAAATTCAAGGCTACCATCAGCCAGAACCATGCCTGCTTCAAGCAAATGCTCTCTCACAGACCCATATACCACCGAATTGGACCCGCAGGAGTTGTTGCCCACCATCCCTCCGATCATAGCCCTGTTGGCTGTAGATGTCTCCGGACCAAAAAACAAACCATGCGGCCGGAGAAAGCGGTTTAAGTCATCGCGGATAACACCGGGCTGCACCCGTACCCATTTTTCCTCTTTATTCAGTTCCAGAATACGGGTCATGTACCGCGAAATATCGGCAACAAGACCATTGCCCACCACTTGTCCGGCCAGGGAGGTTCCGGCTGCACGGGGGATTATGGCAAATCCATGTTCATCAGCCACTTGTACCAATTTCTGAACCTCAGAACTGTCCTTCGGAAAAACAATTCCAAGGGGAATTTCCCGATAGGCCGAGGCATCGGTGGCATACAGAATCTTTGATGTTTCATCATCCAGAAAGCGATCCTGAAAAAGGGAAATAAGCGAGGACCTGGCCCGGGCAGAAATTGCAGACATGGGCGACAAAATTACAGGATGGAATCTTTATAATTTTCTAAACAGGCATTTGGATTGCAGATTGATTTCTGCTCCGGAATGAAACAAGTTTGACTTACGAATCATAAAAGCAATACAAAAAAACCGGCAGATTACGATATTTCACCTGCGATTGACCCGGCAGAAAACCTTAATTTTATGCCCTTTGCATCCCAGGCAAATGCCTGTCAGAAATGCTTAATGGCCACCGGCAATTTTCTTGTCAAAATCAATGCCCTGACTTTTGAGGATGCCGCTAACCTTCCAGGCATAAAAAGCGAGGTAGGAAAAACAGAGCACCCCGACGATATAGCTTTGATGGATATTGGTTTTATCGGCCACCATTCCCTGAAGCCAGCTCACAATTCCGCCTCCCATGATCATCATAATCAGAAAATTGCTGCCCTGACTGGTTTTATTGCCAAGTCCGCTCACGGCCAGTGTGAAAATACAGGGCCAAAGTGTGGAACAGAAAAGACCTACACTGGTAAAGGCATACACGCTGGTCATGCCCGTTGTGGCCATACCTGTAAACAGTGCCGCCACACCCAGAAGTGAAAATATCAGCAGCATACGGGCAGGATTGCCTTTGCTGGCGAGGTCGGCGCCCACCAGAATCAAAATAATGAAACCATACACATAGAAGGGGCTCAAATCATGGCCGGCTATGGCGTTTACCATCAGGAAGACAGCGAAGGCCAGATAAGGAGCAATCAACTTCACAATCTTTTCAGTAACAGCGGGAAATCCGAAAGCCTCTACGGCACCAGTCCAACGGCCAATCATCAGACTGGCCCAATACAGGGAAATATAGGGGGCAATGCTGCTGATGGGAAATCCAAGATCCTTCTCCATGTAGGCAGGCAGATTGCTGGCTGTTGAAACTTCCACCCCTACATATACAAAAATACCCAGCATACCCATCCAAAGTTGAGGAAACTGAAGGACAGAACTGCGTTGACCTTCGGCTTGGGTTTGTTCAGAACTTTCCTCCAAAGCCGGCCGGTCCGGAATGGAAGACATTTTCAGGATGGCCGCAACAATCAGAAATGCCAGGCCAAGAACCAGATAGGGTGTCTTGATGCTCTCCACATCTATATTGGCATCGTGGGAGGCAGCGGAACCAAAGATGGCAAAACTGACTATCAATGGCCCGATGGTGGTGCCCAGGTTGTTGATGCCTCCCGCCAGGGTAAGGCGCTGAGAACCCGTATGGACAGAGCCTAAAGCAATGGCAAGCGGATTGGCCACCGTTTGCTGGAGCGAAAAGCCAAGACCCACGATAAAGAGACCGGAAAGCATAAGCGGAAAAGAACCGGTATTGGCAGCAGGGTAAAACAAAAGGGTTCCCAATGCAGAAATGGCCAGGCCTACCGATAAGGCATTTTTATACCCGATTTTATTGGTAATGTCCTCATTTATAATGCGGGATACGGCCAGATAAAGCAACGAACCCACGGTATAAGCCACATAAAAAGCCACCGATACCAGCTGGCTTTCGCCCTGACTCAGGTTAAATGCCTTTTTAAAAACGGGAATCAAAATGTCGTTGCTTGCGGCTACAAAACCCCAAAAAAAGAAGACCGAAATAAGGACCGAAAAGGCACCCCAATTGGTGGACGACTTGGCTTGTGTCATGTTTGGTAAATTTTTGGATGATTGGTTGTTAAAAAAATCGGGCAAAGATTATTCGGATTTTTCAAAATGCCCATAGAAAAAAGGACTTTTAATACGGAAAATGAGGGGCTTGCTTTTTACGGACAATGAAAAAATGTAATGTACTGCCGATTGGGTAATTTTCCATTGAATTGAAATTTCCCGGATCAGAACAGAGCCGGTAAAATTTTCCTGGCCTGACCCTTTGCATTTCTGAGGATGAAAATTTCGCCCGGGCGCTGAAGTTTACAGCCGGGTTGCCAAAGGCCCTGTCCCCGCCCCCAAACATCAAAAAGACGAATCGGTTGGTGTGAATAAAAGTCCGTTTCGATTTCCCTCTCAGAAACCCGGAAATCGGTTCCGGTCACAAATACCTGATTCAGAGCTGGCTGCGTCCGCTTCATAAAATACGCCTGAGTACCCGATATTCCGCAAAAATAAAATACCGTATCGCCCTGAACGGCAAAATCATAGACCGGGCTTGGACTGGTAAAGGGCCAAAATGCTTCTCCCAGGCTTTGTCCCAACGAATTCAGCCGCATCAGATAAGGCGAAATGGGACCCTGACCCGAAGTAGAGGCATTGGAATAGCCCCCGACCCAAAATCCGTTTGTGCCGGCTTTTCGAATCAGAAAAGCGGCATCCTGCCCTTCTGAACCCAAAACCTGCTGCCATAGCAGTTGCCCGCCGGGAGAAATGAGAGAAAGGGCATTGTCGAAAAGGGGTCCGGCCGAAGTGGAGGTCTCCCCTACCAGCCAAATTCTGCCAAGACTGTCCTCTGCGAGTTTCTGAGATCCGTCGTTCCAGGGCGAAGTCAGCACAATGTCCCAAATAAGCTGTCCGTTGGTATCCAGTTTGGCTACATAGGGATTGTAAGTATCCTGCTGAACATCACCGCAAACAGCGTAACGGCCGTCGGCGGTTTGTATTACATTTTTGATGTGGTCGTTTTGCGAAACCCCATTATCAAAAATCCAGTCGGACGCCCCGGTGAGCGGCTGAATGCGGGTCACAAAAAAATTATTTCCCTCAGGATCCGGAAAACCTTTGAAGCCGCAGACCAATACTTTGCCCCCGTAGTCCACAAAGGCATCGTCCAAAACAGCGTTGTCGGCATCGGCAATTCTCTGAACCGAAAAAATCTGCTGTGAGTCCAGTATGGCTACATAGTTTTCGGTGATTCCGGAAATGGCCTTTCTGCTGAACACACAAGTCAGGCGACCATCGGGCAGCAAGCCCATGCCGGCGAGGGTCTGATAGCCAGATAAATTAAAGCGAAATCTTTTTTGGATGAAGCCCGAATTGTCCAGAAGGCAAACCCAGGCTTTCAACTCATCGCCGGAGGAGGGCAACCGATTACCGCCAATCCAAAATTTTCCGTTTGCCAAAGGCAGGAATCGGGTGGCAGACTGCAATTCGGCAGAATCGGCATAAAATCGCGTAAAATCCTGGGCTTCAGAGATAAAATTCTGAAAGAGCAAACAAAAAAATGCAAACAGGACTTTAATTTTCATCCTCATAATTCCCGGCTTTTTCCCTTTTGGAAATGAACATATGATTCAGAAAAGGCCTTTTTTCACGGGTAAATTTAGGACCATTTCGGCGGGCATGCAATCGGGAATGCGGGCGCACCGGTTACAGGGCCGGAATCTCAGACCGTTTCGATGAGGAAGTAGTGCTTCTTTCCCTTCTGAACCAGCAGGTATTTTCCCCTGAGCAGTGGAATATCAGAAATTTCTGTGCCGGAAAGTTTTTGCTTGTTTATCTGAACAGCTCCGGCGGCTATCATTTTTCTGGCCTCCGATTTGGAGGGAAAAATCTGGTTTCCGGTAGCTCCGCTTAACACATGGGTCCAGTCGGAGGCCAGTTCGGATTTGGCCATTACCGAATGCGGAACACCGGACACCACCATTTGAAATTGTTCTTCCGGTATTTGCTCCAGGGCAGCAAGCTCCCCTTTTCCGAACAAAACACCTGTGGTGAGAAGGGCCGTTTCCAAACCGGATTGGCCGTGGACGAACCGCGTAACTTCCTCAGCAAGTTTCTTTTGTAAAATACGAAGTTCCGGCTGAGGGGCATGTTCTTTTTCAAGAGACTCGATTTCCTGCTTTTCCAGAAAAGTAAAACGGCGGATGAGTCCCGGTGCGTCTTCATCCGTCTGATTCAGCAGAAACTGATAAAACTGATAAGGTGAGGTCAGTTTGGTATCGAGCCAGATATTTCCGCCTTCTGATTTTCCAAATTTGGAACCGTCGGATTTGGTGACCAGCGGCGTAGTAGCGGCAAAAACCTCACCGCCCGACATCCGCCGGATCAATTCCGTACCGGCAGTCATATTTCCCCATTGGTCTGATCCGCCCATTTGCAGACGAACGCCGCGGTTTTCGTACAACCAGCGAAAATCATAGCCCTGAATGAGCTGATAGCTGAACTCGGTAAAGGAAATTCCGGATTCCATTCTTTTCTGCACGGATTCCTTGGAGAGCATATAATTGACCGTCAGATGCTTACCAATATTCCGAAGAAAATCTATGGCCGTCATGGAACCAAACCAATCGAGGTTGTTGACCACCTCTGCCTGCAGGGGTCCGGGTGAAAAGTCCAGAAATTTTTCCAGTTGCTTGCGGATGGCGGCTGTGTTCCGGGAAATGGTTTCGGCATCCAGCAGGTTCCTTTCGGCCGATTTTCCGCTAGGGTCTCCGATCATGCCGGTTGCACCTCCCACCAGGGCAATGGGCTTGTGGCCAGCCCGCTGCAGGTGAACCAACAGAAGCACAGTGGCCAAACTGCCGATATGCAGGGAGTCGGCAGTAGGGTCGAATCCGATGTAACCGGTGATGGGTTTTTCAGAAATCCACTCTTCCAACCCGGGGGTAATTTCCTGAAGCATTCCCCTCCATCTGAATTCTTCTATAAAGTTTTTTGGCATGACAGCAGAAATAAAAAAACCATCATGCTATAAACATGATGGTTCAGAAGTGGAGAATAACGGAGTCGAACCGATGACCTCTACAATGCCATTGTAGCGCTCTAGCCAGCTGAGCTAATTCCCCGAAAAGGACTGCAAATGTAAGGGGTGCCGGGTATTTTACAAGCCACTATTTTTATTTTTTGGCATAAAAACCATTTCATGTAAACTATGGGCCTGATTTTCAAGCCTCGGCATCTTCAGATTGTATTCAATATCAAAAAAGAAGCGGCTTGCCCCCCCTACAGATTGTTCTTGAAGTAAGCTGTCATTTTCTTCATCAGATGAAGCCGGTCTCTTCCGCCAATGCCATGTCCGTGTCCGGGGTAAATAAAATAATCTACCTCCACACCTGCCTCAATGGCTTTTTTCAAAAAACTTTGGGTATGCTGCCAAACCACCACATCGTCGGATGTGCCATGGATGAGCATAAATTTTCCCTTCAGGTTGGCGGCATGGTTGGCCACATTCGAAGTTTCATAGCCATCGGGATTTTCTTTGGGTGTATCCATGTAGCGTTCGCCGTACATGATTTCATACAAACCCCAATCGATTACCGGCGCTCCGGCAATGCCTGCTTTGAATGTTCCCGGGGCACGGCACATGAGGGTGGAAGTCATAAATCCACCGTAACTCCAACCATGAATACCCATGCGGTCGGTATCTGCAAAAGGCAGTGTTTTCAGGTAAGCGACACCAGCGAGCTGGTCTTCCATTTCGGGGGTACCCAGCCGACGGTGGTGGGCATGCTCGAAACCGCGGCCCCTGCCGTCGCTGCCGCGGTTGTCCAGGGTAAACACGAGAAAACCTTCCTCTGCCCAGGCCAGCATATACATATTGGCACCAGCCAGCCAAGAGTTGGTCACCATCTGTGCATGAGGTCCGCCATACAGGTAAACGATTACCGGATATTTTTTCTTCGGGTCGAAATTTGAGGGTTTTATCAGGCGGGAATGCAGCATTTCGCCTCCCGGTCCTTTGATGGAAAGGGTATCAATGGTTCCCGCCTGATAGTCATTCAGCGGGCTCTTTCCTGCCCATGATTTGAGGTTGGTAACTTTTGCATCGGCCAGATCAATCAGATCAAGGGTTTTGGGTGTGGAAAGATTGGTCCAAACATCCAAAATTTGATTTTTTCCGTCACACCAAATGGGGTTGTGGGTTCCGCGTACAGCAGACAGAATTTTTACTTTTCCGGAACCCAGGGGTACCGATTTGACGATTCTGTCCAGACCGAGGGCACCGGTTTGAACATAAACAATCCTTTCACCTCGGGCATCCGTCCCAAGAACGCGTGAAACCTCGTCGTCTCCCTGACTGAGTTGCTTTTTCAGCTTCCCCGAAAAATCATAGAGATACAAGTGGTTGAAACCATTCCGCTCCGATTGCCAGACAAAGTCCAGGGCGGCATTCACAAAAAGGGGACCTTCCTGAGGGTCCAGATATTTTTCTGCCTTTTCTTCGAGCAGTGTTTTGACAAAACTTCCGGAAGCAGCATCGTACACATTGAGCTTCAGGTGGTTGGTGGCCCTGTTGAGAACGGTTACCGTGACAAATTTTTCATCCGGCGTCCAAGTGATGCCGCAGAGGTACTGGTCGGCAGGCCCGTCGATTGCAAGGTAGCGGGATGTCCGTGAGGAGACATCAAAAATACCCACCTTTACCTCATGGCTAACCTGCCCGGCCATGGGGTATTTGATGTTTTTTACCGCAGCCGGCTTGGAGCTGATGTCCACAATCGGGTAATCGCTCACCATTCGCTGGTCCATTCGGTAAAAAGCGAGGCGGTTTCCTTCAGGCGACCAGAAAGTTCCCTTGGTAATCCCATATTCATTGCGGTGAACCGATTGCCCGCAAACCACATTGGAATCTTTTTCGTTCGTAACTGTAAGCACCGATTGCCGGACATTCACATACAGGTTGTGCCCGATGGTATAGGCAACCGAAAGGGTTTTGGTTTGAACATCCTGATTTTTTGCATCTTTGGGTAAAGTACAAATGGTTTCTTTCCTGCGTGCCACCCAATCCCAAACCGAAAGTTCATCGGCCCAAAGGGCATATACATTTCCGGTTTCACGCCAGTTCAGAAGAGGAAAATTCCTTTTTCCCGGCATCCAGTCCGAAGCATAGAAAAGGGTATCCGTTTTGATTTTAGAAATTTTCAGAAAAGCATCGCCGCGGGGAGTTGAAACCACCTCGCCGTAAGACCGGTCAGCAAAACCATGCGGCTGTCTTATGGGCATGGAAAAAGCCGGGTTGGTGAGCGACTCTTCCAAACTGAGTTTCTTTTTCTGAGAAAAGGCTGTGAAAGCAGGCAGGGTAGCTCCCGCAAGCAGGAGCAGAATGTATTTTTTCAAGGTTAATCCGGTTGTTGAAGAGGCAAAAATGCAAAAGCCTTTCTTCTGCTTCCGCCTTTTTTCATTTATTTTCAAAATCAGGAGAATAGGGCATCCAGAGATGAGTCCATTTCTTGGAAAACCGCAGCAGCGCTTTGCTGAAAAGCAGAACTCTGAATCCATGTTTCCAATTCGTCGGGCGAGGCAATATCCAATTCGGATATTTTATAGGTCTGTTCCAGCGGGCCATTTTCCAGTTTCACCAGATACTTGCCGTTCCATGAAAAGATGGTGCACTTCACTTGGGCACTGAGGGCAAACTCCTTGACTACTCGCATATTAAAGGTAATTTACATTATTTTTCAATTCGGAATCCGTCCTGCAAGCGGGGTCCCCGAAAGCGAAGACCTTCCGTCAATTTGGGAGCACAAGGCAGCGGTGCATCCCAGCATTGGTCTGTATGTGGGTTTTCCGGTTTTGGAACCGGAAAATAATATACAAATCCGGCACCGGATTGAACTTTTGAAACGGCACATTCGGGGAATGGAGGGGGCGAAATCAGATTGTGCTTCCAGGGCCTGAGATCACGATAAAAAACCAAAATAAAAAAAGAAATCAGAGTCAAAGCAAATTCAATATAAAGCTTTGAATCCCAGTTGATAAAATACGCCCTTATCAGTTTTGAAGCAGATGCAAAGCAAAAAGAAAAACCAATACCCAATACGGCCATCCCGAAGCGGATGTCCGGCGCATTGGAAAACCAAAAGAGCAGCATCATACCCGAAAGCCAGGTAAAAAAAGCAAGTTGCCAATGGTCTTTAAATGAAACCCTTACAAAAGAGGCTGAAAACCGGACCAATAAAATCCAGCCCAATACTGCAGGGATAAGGATTGCCCATTCCAAAGCCGGCCTTTCGGCGGCCCAAACGGGAAACCAATCAAAAAAAGTCCACTGCCCGATTTGATTATAGTTCAATCCCCCGGAAAGTTCAGCCTGACTCAGGATGTGTCGGGCAAAGCCACGCACACCATTCATGTAATCGGAAACCGAAGCATCCGAAACCCTCCAATCGGGCTGAAAAGGACCTTTTATTGCCGGAAAAAACAGATAGCCTGTCAGAATGTAGCTTCGGTAAAACAAAGCCAAACCCGACATCAACCCGAAAAAAGCGAAGAGCAGGGAAATTTTCATCCTTCTTTCTCTGAGAGCAAGGAAAAACAGCAGAATTGCAACAAGGACGAACGGAAAGGAAGAAAGCTTAATCTGGACAAGAAAAATGCTTTGAATAAATATTGCCAAACCCTTGCGATTCAATTGATTGGCTTGCTTAGAATCCCATACCAAAAGAAATTGCCGGAACTGCCAAAGCGTTTGCATTCCCAGTATGCCACAGGCCAAATCCGGGCTCGGCGAAGAAAGCATTGGCAAGGAAAAAAATGCGGAAATTATCAGCAAACCAAGACTGAAATACCGCTCAAAGCCTTTGATATGAATGGCATTCCAGCCATGGAAAGCCACAAACCACAGAAACATCAATTCCCCCAAATCATCGAAATGGAATCCGGTTTGAGAATGAGGATCAAATGCTGCAATTAAAATGTGCCAGGCAGAGGCATTTCCAAAACGGATGTGCAAATTGGCCAGTCCGGGAACCGGAGCATATTCACCAATCCATTTGATGGTTTGAATGTAATAAAGACCGCTGTCGTAATAAGAGGAACTTGCAGCGGCTTTTACCAAAAGTGAAATCGAAAAGCTGATCAGGAAGACCAAAAACCATGGATTGAGAATAACCCATCCCGGACTTTTCGTAGAATTTAGAAAAAAGTATCCGGTTCCGAAGAAGATCAGAAAAATTCCTGTTGAAATATTTACGGGAATGAAACACCATAGCAGAGAGCAGATAACCCCGACAAAAGAAAGACCGGTGAAAAAATAAGCTGCCGCAGAAACATGATCCGATAGATCACTCTTCCCCGGAAACCTTGAAAACAAATTGCCCCATCCCCAAAAAGAGACCGACAAAAGGATGCCGTAAAGAGCAATAAGGAGCATTTTCAGGGATCCGGAATCACCGGAACAGGTTGTATTTCAGAATACAGTAAATGGCCCGAAAACCATCCCTCCAACCAATTTTTTTCCCTTCTTCGTAGGTTCTGCCATAATACGATATGCCCACCTCATATATCCGGATTTTAGGGACCCTGGCAATTTTGGCCGTAACTTCCGGTTCGAACCCAAACCTTTTTTCTTCCAGTCTGATGCCCTGAATGATTTGGGTTCTGAACAATTTATAGCAGGTTTCCATGTCTGTCATATTCAGATTGGAAAACATATTAGAAAGGAAAGTCAGAAAATTATTTCCAATGGTATGCCAGAAAAAAAGCATTCGGTGCGGGTTGCCGCCCATAAACCTCGAACCATACACCACATCGGCATCTCCCCTTACAACCGGGCCCAGCAAAATGTTGTATTCTTCCGGATCGTATTCCAGATCAGCATCCTGAATAATCAGGTATTCGCCTGTAGCTTTGGATATGCCGGTATGGAGAGCAGCTCCCTTTCCCTGGTTTACTTCGTGCCTGAAATACTGAATATTGAGGTCCGGATTTTCATCCCGGTATTTCAGAATGGCTTCCTCGGTATTGTCCCGGGAACAGTCATTTACGATGATGATTTCTTTTTCAATTCCCTGAATAAGCGTTACGGCTTTTACCCGGTTCAGAATGTGATGAATGGTCGGGCCTTCGTTGTAGGCGGGAATGACGATGGAAAGTCTTTTGATGGGATCCATGAAAAAAATACGGCTCAAAGAAAGGAATAAACATCGGGTTTTTTGAGGCAAATAGCCCAAAATCGGATTCCAAAGGCTGAAAGGAGCGAAATGGCTACCATTAAATTTAAAATTATTTCAAAACACGGGCAGCAGAATAAACTGAAATATCGGAATTATCAGCCCACAAAACTCTTTTTCGGGGAATGGCGGAAATTACTGCCACCCTTTTTACGGGCAAAAAAAAGACCACCCGGCCGGATGGTCCTGTTAAAAATTTTCAATTTGTTAATTGAGTGTATTCCAATCGCTGGGAACCAAAGGCTTTTTGAATGAGGATTGCAATTCATCCTTTTCAATTTTTTGTTTGTCGGCTTCGGTAACAGTACCGGAAGGCTGACCATCTTCCATCAGACGGGAATGGGTGAATAAATTCCGGCCCTGATCGCCTGTAATTTCTTCGTAGCAGGTAAGGAATTCACTTGAATAATAAGTAAACACCGCAAGCAGTTCCTCCTTCAGTTGCTGGTTGATTTTTCCCTTAGACATCAGTTCGATGGATTCTTTAGGATTGTTTCCAATCGTATACACCACATCATCCAGCCATTTTTCCAACTTCTGAGAAGTCTTGTTGTAGGCCCTTTCCAGTTCTTTTAGGTCAGATTCTTTTACATTCTTCAGTCCTTTGGCATAAGTGGCCTTGTCCTCTAAATCGTTTTTGAGTTTTTTATATTTCTTTACCCAGGAATTAGATAAAATGGTCTTGATGGTCTCTGAACTCTGACCGAAAGCAGAAATCCCGAAAATCATAGGCAATGTAAAAACAAAAGCGAGTAATAACTTTTTCATAAAGAATTCCTTTGTTTGCCTTTTGGGGCGATTGATAAGGCAATAGTAAGCAAAAGTTTGAATAGTACAAAAAAAGTTACGTGCATTTTGTGTTTTTATTTGAATAATACAATTTAATTCTTTGGCAAATCCAAGCGTACTTCAATCAAAAAAGGAAAACAGAATCCGGGCCTTTGTCAGGCGACTCTATATCATCTGGTCCGGAAGCTGGTGGCTTGCGGGCTTTGTTGTGCTGTTTCCTTTTTTCTATCTGTGCATACGGATTAAAAGGATGGAAAACTGGATGGCCTTTTTCAATCAAATCTGGTGCTACATTTTTTTTCCTATGGCATTTCTGCGGGTAAAAACCATAGGGAAACATCACATCCCCAAAGGAGTGCCCATAATCTATGTCAGCAACCATGGTTCCTTTCTCGATATCCCCCTGCTGACCTACATTTTGCCGGGCTTTCCGGCATTTATGGGGAAGGCCTCTTTGGGTCGTATCCCTGTTTTCGGATTTATGTTCCGCAATCTCCATGTAATTGTGGAAAGGGGCTCAAAGGAGGGAAGAATCAAGGCGTTAAAAGCCAGCAGAAAAAAATTGTCGGCAGGGCGAAGTCTGGTGATATTTCCGGAAGGCAGTATTCATACCGAAATTCAGCCTGGCCTGAACGAGTTCAAAGACGGGGCTTTCCGCCTGGCCATGCAGGAGAAGGTTCCCATCGTGCCGGTCACCATTTGCTACAATTGGTATATTTTGCCCGATGATGGCAAATGGCTGCCAAATTTTTATTATTGCAAATCCATCATCCATCCGCCGGTATTTCCCGCCGATACTGAGGACAAGGATGATGAAAAAAATCTGGATGATCTGAAAGAGAAAGTCTTCTCCGTTATCGCCCAAACCCTTGAAAAAGAGAACGAAAACCTCCTAAAAAAAATACAGAAATGAAAGCACCTGAACCCAAAACAGAAAGTTTGGCCCAATATTTTCCGATGGTTTGCCAAAGCAAATTTTTGACTGACATTCCGGATAAGAACTCAAAATTTTTTTAGGACTGTAAAGGAAAAAAGCAAATACCACCGTGATTAAGGAAATCAGAGAGGCTTACAATCAGGCATTTACTCCCGAAAAGTACGGGGCGTTTAAAGAATTTCTGAACAGCCGCTTCGGGTTTGAAATAGAATTCAGAATCGCTGAAACCCCGGTATTTATTCCGCTGGCATTGAGAAAGAAAATTTTTAGTGCATGCGACGACATCATCAGGGTCATTTCAGAACCCGGATTCAAAGCCAAAACAGACCGGGCCATTCCGGAAGGAAAATATGTTCCGGGCGAAACTCCTCATACCGAATTTCTGGCCATAGATTTTGCAATCTGTGAGGATGAACGAGGGGAGCTAGTTCCGCAACTCATTGAAATGCAAGGATTTCCTTCCTTATTCGCCTTTCAGGATATGGTGTCCAAAGCTTTTCCCACGTTTTTTGATATTCCCCCGCATCTGGAATACCTGTTCAGCGGGCTCAGTTCCAAATCGTACCTTGAGTTGCTGGGAAAAGTCATCACCAACGGACACCCACCGGAAAATGTGGTCCTCATGGATATAGAACCCGATTTGCAGAAAACCCGGATTGATTTTTACTGCGTGAAGGAAAATTTCGGAGTACCCTTTGTTTGCATATCAGAGATCAAAAAGAAGGGAAGAAAATTATATTACGAAGCTGAAGGAAGGGAAATTGAAATCAAAAGAATTTACAACCGGGTAATCTTTGATGAACTGGAGAGCCGTCCGGATCTGAAAACCAATTTTTCCATGACCGATGATGTGGAGGTGGAATGGGCCGGACATCCGAATTGGTTTTTCAGGATTTCCAAGTTTTCCATGCCGCTTTTGTCGGGAGAGTTTTTTCCGGAAACCAAATACTTGTCTGATTATCAAGGCAATTATCCGAAGGATTTAGAAAACTATGTTCTGAAACCCCTCTTTTCTTTTGCCGGAACCGGTGTGATTTACGATGTAAAACCGGAGGATATCCTGCCCATAAAAGATCCGGAGAACTACATTCTTCAAAAGAAAATCTACTATGCACCTGCCCTGAAAACAGCGGATGGCGACAGTGTTAAAACTGAAATCCGGATGCTGTACCTCTGGCCGCAGGGCGAGCCGTTACCCATTGCCTGTACCAACCTGATTCGCCTGAGCAAAGGGGTGATGATGGGTGTGAAATTCAATAAAAATAAAACCTGGGTTGGAGGCAGTACCGCCTACTTTGAACCCGAAAAAGCAATAAAATGACAGAAAACATCCCTGCTGAACTGAACGAAATTCTGAAAACACGCCCCGCCAAAAAATGGCTTTTCCCTTCGGAAATTGAGGAAGATGAATTTGATAAACTCCTGAATATCAAAGGACTGAATCCATTGGTAGCCCAATTGCTCTGGCAAAGGGGCATCAGAAAAGAAGACGAACTCCGAAGTTTTTTCAATCCCGGTATTGCCCAAACCCACGACCCCTTCCTGATGAAGGATATGGACAAAGCCGTGGAACGCCTGGAGAAAGCCATAGCAAGCGGAGAAAAAATCATGATTTTCGGCGACTATGATGTTGACGGAACTACGGCTACTGCGCTGGTATACAGATTTTTATATCCTATTTATCCAAATTTGATGTGCTACATCCCCGACCGGTATCAGGAAGGGTACGGCATTTCTTTTGCCGGAATAGACAAGGCTGAAGAAAACGGAATCAGCCTCATCATTGCGCTTGACTGCGGGATAAAAGCCACAGACAAAGTGCGGTATGCTGCTGAAAAGGGAATTGACTTCATCATCTGCGACCACCATTTGCCGGGCAATGAACTGCCGGCTGCGGCAGCCGTGCTCGACCCCAAAAGAGCCGATTGCCCGTATCCCTTCAAAGAACTTTCGGGTTGCGGTGTGGGCTTTAAGCTGATGCATGCCCTCTGTATTTCCGGAAACCTGGATACCGATCACCTTTTTCGGCAACTGGAGCTGCTGGCCATCAGCATCGGGTCTGATATTGTGCCCATTACAGGCGAAAACCGGATGTTTATGCACCTCGGACTGGAGCAAATCAACAACCAGCCCTCACCGGGTGTGGAAGCGCTCATCCGTGTAGCCGGATTTAAGCCGGCAGAAGGCGAAAAATTCAATCTGAAAGTAGACAGGCTGGTTTTTGGACTCGGACCCCGAATCAACGCGGCGGGCCGGATAGGCCACGGACTTGGTGCTGTTCAACTTTTGATTTCTGAAACGGTAGAGGATGCCCTGCAATTTGCCGGCAAGGTGGACGACCAGAATGTGGAAAGAAAGGAACTGGATAAAAGCATAACCCGGGAAGCCATCGGGCTCATTTGTGCCACACAGGAAAGCCTCGATGCATTTTCTACCGTTCTTTTTCAGCCCCACTGGCACAAAGGCGTAATCGGAATTGTGGCCTCCCGCTGCATTGAGCAATTTTACAGGCCCACCATTATCCTTACAGAATCCAACGGAAAACTGACCGGTTCCGGCAGGTCTGTGGCCGGTTTTGACCTGTACAAAGCCCTGGAATCCTGCAGCGAACATCTGATTCAGTTCGGGGGACATTTTCATGCCGCAGGGCTCACCCTGCACCGGGAAAATCTGGAAGCATTTCAAAAATCGTTTGAGGAAGAAGCCAGAAAGCAGCTTTCTCAGGAGGATTTACAGCCTGTAATTCAGATAGATGCCATTTTGCCACTTGCAGATATTTCGAATCCCTTGTTTCGCCAGATTCAGCGGATGGAGCCCTTCGGTCCCGGAAATATGAACCCCATGTTTGCGGCAATTGGCGTGAGAGACTCAGGATTCAGCCGTCTGCTGGAAAACAAAAGCGGAGGGTCTGCGCACATCAAATTCAATCTGGTACATCCCCAATTGGTGTACGAAGGCAAACCTTATGCACTCGATGGAATAGGCTTCGGACTCGGACAGCACTGGGACCTGGTATGCAGCGGCCACCCTTTTGATATAGTTTTTCATCTGGAAGAAAACCATTTCAGGGACCGCAAAACCCTTCAATTGTCGGTAAAAGACATCCGACCTTCAGAGCAAGCCTGAATTAACTGACAGGATATCAGCGGAAACTGAAAGTTCTGGACACATTGAATCCGTAGCTGATTTGACCTTTGTCCCACTTTTGGGTGGTGCCTGCTATAAAATCTTTTTCTATCAGGCCAATGCTGTTGGTAAAATGGAGTTGAAAAACATGGCCCCCTGTTTCAATATCAAATCCAAGGCTCAGGTTGTTCACAATGGGCTGATCGGAAGCCTTCTTCGGATCGAAGAGGTAAAAATACTCCACATTGAAACTGGTCCTTTTGGTAATTTTTATTCTCCCTCCGATACCGAGAGCGAAAAGGTCATGCCGCAGGGATTTATCCAAAACCTGATTGCGGTGAATGAAGGTCGGGCTGAGCTGAAGTGAAAAGGATTCGGAAAATTTTCTGGCAATCAGAATCTGGCTTACATAAGTAGTCCGGTCGGTCAGGGATGTCCTGTTTTGCGCCTTGTTGACATCGGTGGCCATAGTGCCCAGAAGGGAAACCGAAACAGGAACAGAACCTGTATTGGTTTGCTGCAGGAGTTTATATTTGAGAAATCCGTCGAAAGCCTTGGCGCCGAAGTTGTTACGGCCGATACCCACCATGAGGCGGTCTGTAATTCCATATTCCAAACCCAGCCGAATACGGGCAAAATCCAGTCCCCAGAATTGAGCTGCACCGGAATTGAGGAGGCCAAAGCGGTGGTTGATCCGAAAGTCAAGGTGGCGGGAGGCCACTTGTTCCACACTGTGGCCGTTCAGCAGTCGGGTGGTCTTAAAGGTAGCCTTCACCGGTTCCGGCTTTTTCGGACCGCCATCGAGCATGCCCAAAAGGTCGTCCTGAGCCAAAAGCGGCAAGAATGAAAACAGAAACAAAGCGAGGAATGCAGAAAATTTTTTTCTCATAAAATCTTGAAAATTAAGGTTTTACTCCTTTGTTTATCCAGGAAAGAATCTTGCAGATATCCGCATCCTCCAATTTTGGTCCTCCTTTAGGCATAGGGTGATTTCC
>CANHCT010000005.1 GCA_947459175.1 Hymenobacteraceae bacterium | reverse complement strand
TGGCCGATGAACTGAGAAAAAAAGAATTTTCTGAAGCCTTTATTGAAAAGCTCAATGGCTTCCGGACAGATCTTCTTTCTTTTTATTCTACTGATTATCAAAATCTTAAGACCCATTTATCAGAAAATGAAGATTGCCGGAAAGGCTTTGAAGACCTGGACAAAATGGCTTCTCTTTTGGCAGGATTCCCCGAGGTACTGGCCCGTATGCGCTTCGATCTGAGCCTGGCCCGTGGCCTTTCCTACTACACCGGGCCCATTTTTGAAGTCGTGCCGCAGGGCGTAAAAGTGGGCAGCATTTCCGGAGGCGGCCGCTATGATGAATTGACCTCTGTTTTTGGAGTAGACGGAATCCCCGGTGTCGGCTTCTCTTTTGGCATCGACAGGATTTACGATTTGCTCCAGGAGTTGGGAAAGGTGGCCGAAATGCCATCCTCCCCTACGCAGGTGCTGGTGGTACAATTCGATGAAAATCAGCTGCCTTTTTATCTCGGCCTTCTTGCCGGACTTCGCAAAAACGGCATTGCCTGCGAGATCTATCCCGAGGCGGCGAAACTAAAAAAACAATTTGCCTATGCCGATGCCAAACAGATTCCTTATGTGGTGGTAGCAGGCGAAGATGAAATCAAAGAAGGAAAACTTACCCTGAAAAAACTGGCCACTTCAGAACAGGAAAAACTCAGCTTTGAAGAACTCATCCTCAAAATAAATTCGTGATTTCATGGAAGTTCCCATTTTGGAAACCCCGCGGCTTCTGCTCAAAAAGTACGATTTGAATTCATACGGGCTGGTGTTTTCAGAAAAATCAGATTCAGAAATAATGGGCATCTTCGGCTATTCTGAACCGGAAGAACTCGAAAGAGAGAAGTCACTTTTCAGAGAACAATATTCGTATTTCTTCAGACTTCTTGCTCATTTTCAATTGGTTTTGAAAGAAACGGGAAGCACCATAGGTTCAGCAGGTTTTCATAACTGGCATCCCTATCACCGCAAAGCCGAACTGGGCTATTCGCTCAGGGGTGAACAATACAAAAATAAGGGCTATATGAGTGAGGCCGTCGGACCCATCATTCAGTTTGGTTTCGAAACCCTCCGGCTTCACCGCATCGAGGCACAGGTAGAACCGCGAAATGATGTTTCCCTTCATATGGTCCGTAAGTTTGGATTTACCGAAGAGGGGCTGCTGAGAGAAAACTATTTTTTCACAGATCACTTTGAAGATTCTTTGATATTCCGCCTTTTGGAACCGGAATGGAGAAAGGCATCCGGAAATGTAATACCTTAACCATCTGCCATAACTTTACCGTATGAAAATCCATTTTTCCTCCTTTTGGATACCCGTATTGCTGCTTTTGCTCGCCTTTCAACCAGGAGAAAAAGCTCCGGCAATCTCTCAGGACCCGAGGCTGATGTCGGTGGCCTGGTTTACCTTTTCGGCCGAAAAAGAGGCCTGTTATCTCCAAACCTACCGATTGGCCGCAATGCAGCTGGAAAGGGAAATGGAATCCAACAAAGCCAATCCTTTACAACCCATCATCATCACCGACCTGGACGAAACGGTACTCGACAACTCAGCCTGGTCTGCCAAAGTCTTGCTTGAAGGCAAAGACTATCCCGACTACTGGAGCGACTGGGAAAAAGCCGCCAGGGCCCCTGCCTTTCCCGGGGCTGTGGAATATTTCAGGAAGGCACAGCAAATGGGAATTGAGGTATTCTACATCTCCAACCGGCAGGAGAAGAATTTGGGTGCTGCCATATTGAATCTGAAAAATCTTGGTCTTCCTTTTGCTGATTCGGCACATATTTTCCTGAAAACCAATACTTCAAATAAAGTAGAAAGGCGAAATGCCATTTCAAAAAACAAACAAATCCTGATGCTGCTCGGCGACAATCTGGCCGATTTCGATGGAGTTTGGGAAGAAAAAATCAACCCGGAAGAGCGCATGAAGGCCGTAATGGACAGGAAAGAACTTTGGGGAAAAAAATTCATCATTTTCCCCAACCCCGTTTACGGAACCTGGAAGGATGCCTTGTTTGGTTACCGGAAAGTTAAGTTCGGTCAGACTGCCGATTCTGTATGGCAGGAAGCCCTTACCCGGTACCTGAACAGGTATATGTTCTGATTCAATCGATTTTTGAAATTCAAGGCTATGAAAATCAATCCCTTGATTCATTTCTTTGTCCATTTTATCATTGGCTTCCGGCTTATGTAATCCGGCAGTTTCACTTTTTTTTCACCTGCCCTGATAGCTGAAATTGCTGAAGAGTAAATTTCAGGATAAATTCCCTTAACAAACAGCCGAATTGTTAATTCAAAGCTAATGATAACACCACAAAGTGGTGATAAAAACGGGTTTACATTGTCCTTTCAATCTGTACGATGATCCGACACCTTTTTGATTTTGTTTGCCTGTTTTTTTTAGGAAAGAAAAATATTTTCCGCTGAATTTACCTGACAAGGAATGAAGGAAGGAAAAAAAAGAAAACCCGATTTGGTTATCATTTCAGATGTTCATCTGGGTACCTATGGATGCCGGGCCAAGGCACTGGAGAGTTATCTCAAATCTATTCAGCCAAAGACACTGATTCTCAATGGAGATATAGTAGATATGTGGCAGTTTTCGAGGCGCTACTGGCCCAAAAGCCATATGAAAATCATTCGCCGTCTTTTTACTTTTCTGAGTAAAAAAACCAAAATCATCTACATACCGGGCAACCACGACGAACTGCTCAGAAAGTTCTCCGGTATGAAATTTGGTAATCTGAGAATCCAAAATAAAGCTGTCCTTGAGTTTGAAAATGAGCGGGTTTGGGTTTTTCATGGTGATGCATTTGATGTTACCATGGAACATTCCCGTTGGCTGGTAAAACTGGGTGCTACCGGCTATGACTTGCTTATTCTTATCAATGCCATTCTGAATTTTATTTTGTCAGCAATGGGTAAGAAAAGATATTCTTTCAGCGGAAAAATAAAGGCTTCGGTAAAAACCGCTGTCTCATTCATCAATTCATTTGAGGAAACAGTGGGGCGCATTGCTGCCGACCAGAAATTTGACACCGTTGTCTGTGGTCACATTCATCAGCCCGCAGATAAAGTTTTTGACTTCGGGGGCAAGCTGGTTCGCTACCTTAATTCCGGAGATTGGATAGAAAATCTCAGTGCACTCGAATACCACAAAGGAGAGTGGACGATGTACCTCCATCCGCAGGATGAGGAGGCTTCCTCAGATGAGGACCCCATCCCCGACAAAACAGAACTTTTTAAAATGCTTCAAATGGAGCTTAAGACGGAATCACTGGCTTCATGATTTTAATGCAAACCGAATACTGAAAAATGAAAATCCTTTATGCCATACAGGGAACAGGAAATGGCCACATTACCCGTGCCAGGGACCTCATTCCCGCCTTTCAGCAACATGCCCGGACCGATGTTCTGATTTCGGGCATTCAGTCTGATGTCTCGCCCGGGGCAGCAGTTCGGTACAGGCTTCATGGAATGGGTTTTATTTTTGGTAAGAAGGGCAATGTAGATCTGATTGAAACTTTCAGAAAATGCATTACCCGCCGCTTCATCCGAGAGGTAAGAGACTTGCCAATCAATCAGTATGATTTGGTAATCAATGACTTCGAACCAGTTTCGGCCTGGGCGGCAAGATTGAGGGGCGTCCCTTGTATTTCATTAAGTCATCAGTTTGCGGTCATGCATCCGAATGCCCCGAAGCCGGAAAAATCAGACTGGCTGGGTAAGATGGTTTTGGGAAATTATGCCCCGGTCCAAAAAGGATATGGATTTCATTTCCGTGAATATGGAAGCGGAATTTTTTCTCCGGTAATCAGGCAGCAAATCAGGGAGCTCGAACCCGACGAAAGAGACCATATTACGGTGTATCTGCCCGCCTACGACACGGAAAAGATTGTAAAAGTTCTTTCTTTTTTTCCGGGCGAAAACTGGCATATATTTTCGAAACACACCAGAAAGGCTTTCCATTTTGGCAATATCCGGATCAGGCCTGTGAACAATGAAGATTTTATTCAGAGTATGTCAATGGGAAAGGCGGTCCTGTGCGGTGCCGGTTTTGAGACCCCTGCCGAAGCGATGTTTTTAAATAAAAAGCTGATGGTAATTCCCATGAAAAACCAATATGAGCAACAATGCAATGCTGCTGCCCTGGCAGAAATGGGAGTTAAGACTATGAAAAGTCTGAAGAAAAAATTTGCCGGCCACATCCAGGACTGGCTTGAAAACGACCGGCCAGTTCAGGTTCACTACCCCGACCAGACCGATAATATTGTAAAAATGGTTCTTCAGGGTGCGGAAAAGCGAGCTGAACAACCCAGGTCGGAAATAATCTGGCCTGCGGGATTAAATCCATTGTCTGCCTGAAAATTCTTGTTAAAAAGGAGCGATTTTCCTGAAAATTTCAGTTGGGGTGTTTCCACAGCAGCCCTGCAAATCGAAGGTGCATGGAACAAAGACGGAAAAGGGCCTTCTGTCTGGGATACTTTTTCTGCCAGAAAAGGCAAAATCTACAGGAATCATCATCCCGAAACAGCCTGTGATTTTTATCACCGCTATCCCGAAGACATCCGGATTCTGAAGAATCTGAACATAGAGAATTTCAGGTTTTCGCTTTCCTGGCCAAGAATTTTACCGGAAGGGCGGGGCAGAATAAACCAAAAAGGACTTGACTTTTACAAACGACTTATTGATGCCCTGCTCCGTCAGGGCATCAATCCATGGGTCACCCTTTACCATTGGGATTTGCCGCAGGCGTTGGAAAACAGGGGTGGCTGGACCAACAGGGATATCCTCCAAGCATTTGGGGAATTTGCCGATACAGCCGGTAAAGAATTGATGCACAGAGGAGTTAAAAACTGGATTGTTCTCAATGAACCCATGGTTTTTACCGGTGCCGGCTATTTTCTGGGATACCATGCCCCGGGCCGCAAGGGATTTTCAAACTTTATTCCTGCCATGCTGCATGCTGCCTTGTGCACCAGCATTGGTGAAAAAACCCTCCGGAGCTATGAATCAGATGTCCGGATAGGATCGGCTTATTCCTGCTCATACATAACTCCCCTTACCGAAACGGAGGCCGACATAAAGGCCTCAAAACGGGCTGATGCCCTGTTTAACCGTTTGTTTATCGAGCCGGCTTCGGGCTTGGGCTTTCCTTTGGAAGATCTTCCTTTCCTCAGGCGAGTAGAAAAATGGATGAAAAGCGGGGACGAATCCGGCCTGAAGGCGAATCTGGATTTTACAGGCGTTCAAAATTACACGAGGGAGGTTGTGGCTTCTTCCCGATTTGTTCCCTATCTGGGAGCAAAACTCGTAAATGCCAGAAAAAGAAGGGTTTTGCATACGGAAATGGTTTGGGAGGTATTTCCGG
This sequence comes from Hymenobacteraceae bacterium, assembly GCA_947459175.1. GTDB lineage: Bacteria > Bacteroidota > Bacteroidia > Cytophagales > Flexibacteraceae > CAMDMI01. Next base: position 42,565 of record CANHCT010000005.1, on the reverse strand, counting down.
AAGCACTTTTTCAGATGATTCGCCAATTTGCCTCTTACAATCCCGAAAGACCGGTTGTAGTTACGGAGAATGGTGCCGCTTTTCCTGATTTTTACAACGGGAAGCCCCTGGTTTTTGACCCGCTTCGGAAAGCATATCTGCAGGACCATATCGGACAGGTGAAAAAAGCCATAGACCACGGCATAAGAGCGGAGGGCTATTTTGTGTGGACCCTTGTGGACAATTTTGAATGGGCCGAGGGATACAGGCCCCGCTTTGGCCTTGTCTATCTGGAACCGGAAACCCAAAACCGCATCATTAAAGAATCCGGAAGGTGGTATGGAGCATTCCTTGCCGGAGTTGAATCCGCTTCTCACCCTGAATAGAGTTTTGAAAAATCTATTCCGCCCGGCTTAAAAAAAATGGACCCTGAACTTTGGAAAAATGCATTGAGAGCAGCCGATTAATAACTCTGCCAAAATTTCTTTCTTTATCAAAAAAAAATTACATCGTAAATGAAATTAATTTTTCAATTTTACCATCTCCTGAATGACCTTTTTGCCTATGGTGAAAATATACAAATTCGCTTTTATTTCCCGGTTTTTTCTTTTCGGCCTCGCTGCATTAACTTTTTTCATAACAGCAAATGCACAGGTCACCCTGAACACAGCGTTCAATTCCACAGACCGGGGATTCGGCTTTGGCGATGGTTTCAACGGAGCCGTCACAGCCGTAAAATTTCAGGCCGACGGCAAGGTTTTGGTCGGGGGTACATTCAGCCGGTATAACGGAGTCCCGCGTTTCGGACTGGCCAGGTTAAAAGGCAACAATCAGGGTCTCGATTCTACTTTCGGAAACTTTTCCAGCTACGGTGTTTCAGGCGGCACCATCAGCCAGTTCGCCATTCAGCCCGATGGCAAAATCATCGTTGCGGGTTCTTTCATCCAGTTTGGACCTTCGGTAGTAAACAGAATTGTGCGCTTGAATACCGACGGAACACAGGACTTCGGATTTCTGACCGGAAGCGGAGCCGACAGCACTATTTTCGGGGTTGAGATTCTGCCTGACGGTAAAATTCTGCTGGCTGGAAATTTCAATGAATTTAACGGATCACCCCGCTCCAGCATTGTTCGGCTTATGCCCAACGGTACAGTGGACCTTTCCTTTGATGCAGGCTCCGGAGGTGCGGGAACAGGGCTGGGCGTCAGGGGCATCAAGGTTTTGGCGGACAGTAAAATCCTGATTTACGGAGATTTCCAAGAGTCTTTTAACGGAGGGAGCCTCCTTCCCGGGGATAAATCACATTTTGTAATCCGGCTTTTGGCAAACGGCCAGAAAGATGCCACCTTCAATGTTCCTTTCGGAGAACCCGGTGTGGTAAACACATTGGATGTGAATCCTTCAAACCAAATCTTCATCGGAGGAAATTTTTCCGATATTTTGGGAAACAGCAGGGTAAATCTGGCCCGACTTTTGGCCGACGGAAGTCCGGATATTGCTTTCAACAGCCCCTTCACTTCCGGCAATGGAGCCATTTCCAAACTGATGGTTATTCCCGGAGGAAATGTGGTTACTGCCGGTTTCTTCACCTCCGTAGGTACCACCCCCAAAGGCAGACTGGCCAGGGTTTTGACAAACGGCAATCTGGATTTGCTTTTTGCAACCGATACTTCCAGCGACGGACCCATTCTGGCCTTTGACCGCGACGGGGCGGGAAAATTTGTGGTTGGCGGGTTCTTTCGCAGGATAGACGAAACCCAAAGACGAAACATAGCCCGGGTATCTGCCAATGGTTTTGTGGATCTCCCCTTTCACCAGAATACCGGTGTGGATGACATTGTATACTCTATGGCCCTGCAGCCAAATGGCAGGATTATTCTGGGTGGAGATTTTGGATATTTCAACTGGAACAAAAGAAACGGAGTGGCCAAATTGTTACCCAACGGCCAGAATGACCCTAGTTTTGTTCCCGGAAAAGGGGCAAACGGAGCCGTGAGAGCTGTTTTGGTACAGTCGGATAAAAAAATTCTGGTTGCAGGCCGATTCAACAGTTTCAACAACCTTAACCGGCGTAGCATTGTGCGGCTGGACTCAACCGGCGTAGTAGACCCGGGCTTTTTGATAGGTCTGGGAGCCAATGATACCATCCGGACCATGGCCCTTTTCAGCAACGGAAAAATTTTGGTGGGAGGCGATTTTACATCCTTCAACGGTGTGCAGGCCAACGGCATTGTGAGACTGAATCCAAACGGTTCGGTTGACCCCGGCTTTCAAACCGGCTCCGGATTCAACGGCATTGTGCGGACCATTAAAATCTATCAGGACAGCATCGTTTTTGTCGGGGGAGATTTCAATTCTTACAATGGGTTTTTCAGAAACGGAATTGTCAGACTGGATGCAAAAGGCTTGTTCAAAGTAGCCAACAATCAGGGCTTCGGCGTTTCTTCAGGCGGAAAGGTAATGTCCATTGCTTTTCAGGCCAACAGCCAGGTTTTGGTGGGTGGCTTGTTCTCCCAATACAACGCCGGCAACCGCCGGAACCTGTTTCGCATGTCGCAAACCGGACAGATTGATCCCGGATTTGATGCATCTGCTTCCACCGACGGACCAGTACGGGATATGTTTGCCGATCAGGCAAACGGCCAGATTACCGTTGCGGGAGATTTTGACGATGGCAATAAGGGCATCGGAAGAAACGGTATTATCCGTTTGAAGCCCAGCGGCTCCAAAAATCTTGGTTTCAATACCGGAACCGGAACCAATGACCCGGTGAATGTAGTGATTGACAACGGAGATGAGCTTCTGATTGGAGGGGAGTTTACCGGCTTTGACGGAACCGGCAGAAACCGGGTGGCCAGCCTCAACGACGACCCCATGGACTTTACCGTATGGGACGGCACCACATGGGACTTGGGTCCGCCCAATTCCACCATCAGCGCTTTCATCGACGGGCCCTACAACGGTGCAGGGTTTACGGCAAAAGACCTGACCGTTTTATCCGGACAATCGCTCACGGCATCTTCCGCCATTGAGGTGTATGGCAACGGAGCCAATCTTTCGGCAAATGCAATCTCCGGAACGGTGATTATGAAAGGCTCAACCGCCCAAACATGGAAAGGGAAAATCCGGAATCTCACCATCGACAATGCTGCCGGAGTCACCCTCAATGATCAAACCCTGCTTACAGGTACCTTGAAGTTACAGACCGGTCAACTCATTTCAGACGGCAACTTGGTATTGGTATCCAACGCCTCCGGAACGGCCCGGCTCGCAAAGGTGGAACCCAGTGCTGCCCTGGTCGGCGATGTTACCGTTCAAAGACATGTTCCCGGGAGTACGCCAGGTTGGTTTTTAATCGGAACTCCGGTTGAAAATCAGACCCTATCCAATTGGTCTGACGACTTTACGATTACCGACAACACCCTATTCCTCCACAATGAAGGGGGAACGCTAAACAATGGCCTTCAAATAAACGGCTGGGAATATAGCCCACCGGGAGTAACTGTAGGAAGAGGATACAGAGCCTATCTGAACCAGCCTTTTTTCAACAGCAGCCCCATTTTTGCCAATACCGGCCCCATTGTTTCCGGTAACAAATCTTTTGGTGTCAGTTTTTCTCCTATGGGTTATGGTGGCGGCGGCTGGAACCTGCTGGCCAATCCCTATCCTTGCGAAATTGACTTTAACAGTCTGAGCCGCACCAACATCGGAGGAGAACTTCACATCTGGAACCATGAAGACGAAGCATATGGTTCTTACTCCATCGGCACAGGACTTTCAATTTTTGGGGTTAATCAATACATAGCATCCAGTCAGGGCTTTTTTGTAAAAGCCAACGCTGCCAGTCCGGCCCTTCAGATTACCGAAGATGCCAAGCCTCTCGTTCCTGTGAGTGCCAATTTCATCAGAATTTCTACCCAGGACCCGCCCGATGCCGGCCGCTTTAAACTCAGAAACAGCAGCGGACAAAGAGATGAAGTAGCCATCCGGTGGATGGCCCAGGCAGGAGCCCAGTATGAGCCGGAATACGATGCCACCAAGTTTGGAAACGGACCCGCAGGAATCACGCTTTTTTCCAAAACACAGGAAGGCATCCGGACTTCAATTCAGGGCAGGTATTTTGAAGATGCCGACTCGGTGGTATTTGGTTACAGCGTAGAAAATCCGGGAAATTATTTCTTTGAAATCAATCTGGGTGACGAAATTTTCAATGGTAAATTATGGGTGCTCAAGGATTTGGAAAGCGGATTTTCCTACCCCCTCAACAGCAGTTCGTTTGTTTACCCTTTTGAAATCGGTTCTGCCTCTACCTTTTCCTCCAATCGTTTCCTGTTGCTCGGAAAGATTCCGGTTCAGGTTGGAAAAATGATTGAAAAACAGGTGATGGTTTTCCCCAATCCGGGTCTGAACAAATTAAAAATTGCCGGCCTGAGCGGAAGTGAAAAAATAATGATTCAGGATGCGCAGAGCAAAAGCCATGTGCGGGTAGAAGCCTCGGGCAAAGAAAATCTGGACTTGAACACCGAAAAGTTAAATTCCGGTATGTATCTCATCCTGATTGAAACCGGTTCAGACCGCAAGGTTTTGAAGTGGATCAAATACTGATGGCCTGTCTGAAGAACCCGGCATCTTTCGCTTGAAAATTAAAGGATTGCTTGGAATTGGAGCCTACCGGTTGTCAATCAATCTTGTAGCGATTGAACCACAGAAAATCATTCAGCGTAAAGCCAAGATTTACCTGATAGTAATTCTCAAATCCGACAGAGCTGTTTTCCAGCCCTCTTTGTCCGAATGCAACAGACAAATTGATAAGGGGTCGGGTGAATTTTGCCTCTTTGCGTATAATGGGGAATGAAGCACCGAGTGTAATTTTCCTGTCTGTCAGTTGTTTACCGTTTTCAGCAAACGGCAATTGATTGTAAGCCAGGCCTCCTCTGAAGGTAATGACATTAAGATAGCGGGTCGATTTTTTAGTACCCATAATGTATTCGCCTCCCAGGCGCACGGAAAAGGCATTCTTATTTTTCACCAATAGATTTTCCTCGTTTTGAGGTGGGGCCACCTGATAATCTGCATCCAAGCCCACCGACCAGCTCTCCTGTGAAAGCAAACTGATTCCAAATGAATAGGTGAGCGGCCGCCGAAAGGTTCCGTTGACATTGTTACTGAGCGTATCACGCTGACCTCCAAGGCCTTTAATAGTAAAAAAGGAGAAATCACGGTAGCCTAACCGGCCGCTGAGGTCAGCAGTGGCACCAAAATTTAAAAACCGTCCAGAGCTCCCGGATAAGGGAAATACCAAATGCAATCCGGGTTTAAAAACAAACTGACTTACCCGGCGCTGGCGTACAGATATAAAGTTAAAATTGACATCCGAAGGAAGAATACCAAATGAAACTGAATCTTCCAAAGTGCCCAGGATGTAGCTGCTTTCCAAACCAATCCTAACCTTGGGACTGATTTTATAAGCAAGTGAAAAAAAGAACTGGCTTGTTCCCCCGAGCCCTCTGGTTCTCAGACCAATGGAATCACCCCCGATCAACTGCTTTTCAAAAAAAATGAAATCCCGGATGGTGTAGGGTCTGGCCCCAAAGCCTGCGGAGAACTTTTTGGAAACCGGAATCAAAAAAGAAATATTGGCCGGCCCTGCACCGCCACTCCTGTATTTTCCGGCTCCCGGACCATTCAGTTCCCGGTATGCATATCGAAGGTCCATATTGAGTTGAACCTTTTCATTGACTGCCAATAATGCCGGATTGCCAAAATTGGCATGATCGGCATTGGGAAGAGCGGTATTGGTACCGGCCAATCCCTCAAGCCGAGAAATACCACTCCCGAACGGGATTCCCGGACCAAAGCGGGATATCGGAGTATGACCCATAATGCTTTGTGCATGAACACAATAGGGCAAAATCAGCCAAATGAAAGAAAGAAGAAAGTGGCGAAACGGGTGATTCAATTTTCGGCTATCAGCGAAGACTCCTGAGTATGAAATACAATCCCTCCAATACCAAATGAGGGGCCACAAAGTTGGGACTATTCAGGTGATGTGCCAAATATTCAGCATTTCCCCCTGTCAAAATCAGGACAGACTCCACTGAATGATTGATTTTCAAGTATTTAAAATGATATTCAATCTCAGCTACCATTCCCGAAACTGCTCCTGAGGCAAGGCAAGCGAGGGTAGATTTACCGAAAATTCCGGCAAAATCCGCAGAAACCGCCCTCGGAAGGCCGGCTGTAAACCGGTGCATGCTTTCCAGACGCATGTCCATACCGGGTGAAATGATTCCTCCCAGGTGCTTCCCTTCCGCATCCAAAAAATCCAAAGTGAGGCAAGTGCCGGCATCGGCCACACAAAGAACTCTTCCGGGCCATTTTTCTTTGGCAGCCGCCAATGAAGCGAGGCGGTCTTTCCCCAGTTTTTCGGGTTCGGGATAGGACCATTGTATCCCGCTGACCATTTTATGGTGCAGCCAATTCAAGTCCTCTTTCGGAAAAAAACCTGCCAGTTTTTTTTCCTGTTCTGCACTTGCGGTAGAAGAAATCAGCACAGCATCCGGAGAAAGGCTACGGCAATAATTGCCGAAATCGGAATCCAATTCAGTAAAAATCCGGAATTCAGGCGGGCTACCATCCTGAAAATACCCGGTTTTGGTTCTTGAATTTCCCAGGTCGGCAACCAAATATTTTTTCACTCCAAATCAGAAATTAAGGCATCAAATTTGCGCAATCTGAAAAGAAGGATGGAAAAAAATTTCAACACAATCCGCCTGGCCGGTGTGCCCGAGCATTTCAACTTCCCCTGGCTGTCCTGGCTGCAGGCCCATCAGTACAGGGCTTTTGGTAAAGAATGGAAGTGGCAGGATTTTCCGGGTGGCTCGGGCGCCATGTTGGCTGCCCTTCTGGAAGACCAAACAGATCTGGCATTGGTATTAACTGAATCGGCAGCCAATGCAATAATTCAGGGAATTGACATTCAACCACTTGCTGTATATGTGGCTTCTCCCCTCGTTTGGGGAATATTTTCAGGTGCCGGCAACCCCCTTCGTCAGGTTTCGCCTGTGCGGGGAAAGAAATATGCCATTTCCCGATTCGGTTCGGGTTCGCACCTGGTGGCCCGCCTCGATGCCGGATTGCGAGGGGAATCACTGGAAGAAAATCAGTTTTTGCCGGTACAAAACCTGGAGGGAGCAAGACTCGCATTGGAAAAACAGGAAGCAGATTTGTTTTTTTGGGAGAAATGGATGACCAAACCGCTTTGCGATCAGGGCATTTTAAAAATGGTAGACGAAAGACCCGCACCCTGGGCCGCATTTGTATTGATTTGTAAGCCTGCATTTTGGAAAAATGAAAACAACAGAGAATCGGTAACGAAGGCCTTCGGGGAAGTTTTGGAAATTGCAGGCAATCTGAAGGTGGATTCACAGGCTCCCGGAAAAATTGCCAAAGCCTACCACTTGAATTAGTCGGATGCCGCAACATGGCTTTCCGGAACCCGGTGGCCGGATAAATGGGAGAATCCTGAAATTGACATTAAAATTGCTGCAGAAGCTCTGCAGGCCCTCAGGTGAAGGGCAAAACCTTACTGATCCCAGAAAGGACTCACCCTGCGGCGGTGGTAAGACCTGATATTGAGCCAGAAAGCCAAAATGAGGTACAAAATAACCGGGGAGCCGATAGTCAAAAAAGCGGTATAAATAAAGTAAAGTCTGATGTTGCTGGTGCTTACACCCAATGCATCGCCAAGCCAGGTACAAACCCCAAAGGCCTGACGCTCAATAAATGCTTTGCCCTGAACTATCCATTTTGTAAATTCCATATTATTTGAATCTTAACCGAATGTATATTAGGTGGGTTTCTACAATCTTTCTATTTTTGCCGCTCAATTTTTTTTCAAAAATAATATCAGGTATTCAATTCAGCAAGCTGATTTTATGATCCAAAAGAACCTCCCGGTCATTGCTTTGATGGCCTCACTTTTATTGGAAGGATGTGCGCTCAATTCCATGCTCAAAAAAGCGCAGCAGCAAAAACTCACCATCGAACCCAGCCCGCTTGAACTTCACGGTGACTCCGTAAAATTCAATTTTTCAGCCGAGCTCCCTCCCAAAATGCTGAAAAAGGGTAAAGCTTACACCCTCAATTTTCATTACAAATACTCGGATCAGAAGCTTCCTGTTGGCCAGCTGAAATTCAACTATCTCGATTTTCCTGAGCAAAAAACACAGGCCCCAAAAATGAATAAGGTTTTTGCGTTTGCCTACAAGTCTTCCACCATGGATAAAGGTGACCTGACCTTGCAGGGTTCGGCCTCCAATCAGAACGACAAAGCAAAGTCCTCACCTGAAATAAATTATGCCAAGGGATTGGTACTTACTTCTCAACTCATTCAGGATGATTACATTACAGTACTGGCCAACCATGGTTACAACCCGGAACCGGAGTTTTTCCCTGTAACAGTGAACTTTTACTTTGATCAGGGAAGTGCAGACCTGAAAGTCAAAGGATTTACCGAGGAAAAAAAGGGGAAAAAGAAATCCGGAAAAGGAAAGAAGGAGGTAAAGAAACCTGCCAACCAAATGGCGCTGGATGCCTACATCGCTTCGAAAAATGCCACAAGAACGGTGACCATCACCGGTATGCACTCTCCTGAAGGAAGGGAAGTGAAAAACACCATGCTCTCAGACCTCCGGGCCAAGGCCATCGAAAAATACTACAGGGCCATGATGAAGCGGCTCAACTACGGCAAAAAGGCCGATTCTATTGAATTTGTGACCAAGTCATTGGTTCAGAACTGGGTACCCATGAAAGACACCCTGGCATTGGATACCAACCTGACTGCCGACGAAAAAGCTTCGGTAATGGCCGTACTGAACGGACCCGGTACTTATGTGGAACAGGAAAAAGAACTGGAGAAATTGCCCTGCTTCCCCAAACTGCTTTTCAAAATTTATCCGAAACTGAGATTGGGTCAAACTGAAATTTTGACCCTGAAGCCAAAGAAAACGAATGCCCAGATTTCTCTTTTGGCGAAAACCATTTCTGAAGGCGGAAAACCTACCGATACCCTCAGCGACAAGGAGTTGAGCTATGCTGCTACCCTTACGCCCATTCTGGCCGAAAAAGAAGCCATTTACCAGGCAGCCACCAAGAAAAACGACAGCTGGCAGGCCCACAACAATCTGGGTGCTGTGAGATTGGAGATGGCTAAAAAAGCGAGCGGAGACCAGCGCATGGCCCTCGTTGAAAAGGCCATCACCAATCTGGAAATTGCCAGAGCAAGAATGGAAACACCGGAAGTGTATGCCAATCTTTCTACCGCCTATCTGTTGAAAGGCAACAGGGAAAAGATTGACGAGTGTTCTGCCAAATGCCAGAGCCTGAGCGGAAATTCAGAAGCCAAAAGAATTGTGAACTCCAATAAAGGCATCATTGATGCCAGAAGGGGCAACTATGTGTCAGCACTCAATATGTTCAACAACGGATTGGAAGAACCCAATACCCTGTTTAACAAAGGATTGACCTTAATTCTGAAAAAGCAATATGCCGCAGGATATGCCACCCTTGAAGAACTGGCAGCCACCGGTTCGAAAAATGCTATGGTATTTTATGTTCAGGCCATTGCTGCAGCCCGGCAAAACAAAGAGTCCGAAATGGCTGCAAAACTGAAAAAAGCTGTCTCCCTGAATCCGGACCTGAAAAGCAAGGCTGTAAACGACCTGGAGTTTTTAAACTTCTATTCCAAGCCGGCATTTACAGGTGCCATTCAGTAATAAAAACCTGATGCCAATTCCGCATCTGTGCAGGTGTTCGGACAAAGGCTTTAGGGTTTACTTTTTTGCTTATGCGGATCGAAATCGATAAAAATTCGGGATATTGTTTTGGAGTGGAGTATGCCATAGAAATGGCTGAGAATGAGCTTCAAAAGAGCGGAACCCTGTATTGCCTCGGCGACATCGTGCACAACGATATGGAAGTGAAGCGCCTGGCTGCTCTGGGTCTGAAGGTAATCAATAAAGAAAAACTGGAAGAACTCCATGATTGCAAGGTGCTGATTCGGGCACATGGCGAACCTCCGGAAACCTACAAGACCGCACTGAAGAACAACATCGACCTGATAGATGCATCCTGCCCTGTGGTATTGAAGCTTCAGAACAGAGTAAAAACGGAGTTTGACAGGCTCGAGAAGAAAGACGGGCAAATGGTGATTTATGGTCAAAAAGGCCACGCAGAAGTCATTGGTCTGAACGGCCAAATAGGCAACAAAGCCACGGTAGTTACTTCTGTGGAAGAACTGGATAACCTTGACTACTCAAAACCGATTACCCTTTTCAGTCAGACCACCAAAAGCACCGCCGGATTTCAGAAAATTAAATCCACGATTGAAGCCAAAATTAAGGAAGCCCAAACGGAAAAGGAGCTTTCAGAAATATTCGATGCCAATGACAGCATTTGTCGGCAGGTGAGCAACCGGGAGCCTCAGCTTTCGGTTTTTGCCCGTGAATTTGATGTGGTATTGTTTGTGAGCGGAAAGAAAAGCTCCAACGGAAAAGCCCTGTTTACAGTTTGTAAAAACCTGAACGACAAGAGCTATTTCATTGAAAATGAAGACGAAATAGACCCCTCGTGGCTGGAAGGCGCAGACTCGGCAGGTATTTGCGGGGCCACTTCCACCCCCATGTGGCTGATGCAACAGGTTGCAGAAAAGGTGAGGCAAATCACCGGTACAGAAAAGGAATTATCTATCTGATAAAACTATGGTAATGCTTGCCATAGAAACTTCCTGCGACGATACCGCAGTAGCCCTTCTTGAAAACGGGATTGTAAAATCCAATCTGGTCTCAAGCCAAAACATTCACCGGCAATTCGGGGGTGTGGTGCCGGAAATGGCTTCCCGCGAACACCAGAAAAATATGGTATATGTTGCCGGGGCAGCTTTGGAGGCATCCGGTATCGAACTGAAAAATATTCAGGCCATTGCCTTTACACAGGGCCCGGGATTGCCGGGTTCCCTGATGGTGGGGGCAAGTTTTGCCAAGGGCCTTGCCCTGGGTCTGCAGGTGCCGCTCATTGCCGTGAACCACATGGAAGCCCACATTCTCTCCCTGCTGATTGGCAACCATTCCCCCGATTTTCCTTTTCTGTGCCTTGTGGTTTCGGGCGGACATACCATGCTGGTGCTGGTAGAAAACTGGAACAAAATGAAAATTATGGGCAGCACAAAAGATGATGCTGTGGGCGAAGCTTTTGATAAATGTGCCAAAATTTTAGGCCTGGGTTATCCGGGCGGAAGGCAAATAGATGACCTTGCGAAAAATGGAGACCCCGACCGGTTTGCTTTTCCTGTGGCTCAAATGCAGGGTTATGATTTTTCTTATTCGGGCGTAAAAACAGCCTTTCTGTATTTTATTCAGGGACAGGAAAAGACAGAAATTGAAAACGAACTGCACCACATCTGTGCATCTGTTCAGAAAGCCCTGCTGAAACCCCTGATTGAAAAACTGAAAATAGCCATTACGGAAACCGGTGTTCGTCAGATAGGCCTGGCTGGCGGAGTGGCGGCCAATTCTTCCCTTCGTGCGCAATTGGCTGCATTGGGAAACGAGATGAATTGCGAGGTATTTGTGCCTGATTTTCAATATTGTACAGACAATGCCGGAATGATCGGAAAAGCGGCTATGTACAAATATGAACAGGCTGCCTTTTCAAGGCTGAACATTACCACCGAACCGCGGTTGAAAATAGGAACTTAAACGGGTTTAGGTCCCGCTTACCTCCTCCCCTGCTGTGGCCAAAGAAAAATCAGCATGGCCAACCATGGACTGAAATAGCCCCCGATGCCCAGCAAGAAGAAAGTCCCGAAATGAAAGAGGACACCGCCAGCAACATTAATATATCCCCAATTCGGAAACCTCCATTGCAGAACGGACGAAAGCTGAAAAATGAGGCCAAGCCCAAGCAAAATGCCGCTAAACGGAATCTGTGAAATCCAATCGGCGGCATAACCGGGATGAAGCGCTGCAAGAACCTGAAGATGATCGCTTCCGGCCCAGTCGAATCCGGATAAAAACACCTTTTCCAAACCCGAAAAAAAGTAGCAACACCAGATAAATGCCTGAAAAATTCGGAAGCCAAATCCGATTTCAGCAGGATTGGAGCGCCAGATATGAAGAAATACCACCATGCCCGCCATACCCGAAAACATGCTGGCATAGGTATGGTCTGTTTTTCCGAATCCAAAAAAAACGGAAAGCAGAAATGTCCATATCAGCAAAGTTCCCAATGCCGCCAAAAAGGGATAAACCGACCCGGCATCCCAGCGGGCCAAAACCAGCCATGCCGAAATGCCAAACAACAGGATGGCCAAAAATTGAAAAACAGCATACGACGGGAAGTCGCCCAACCAAAGGACGGATAAGCCTGAAGGTTGAAAAAGAGCCTGCCACTGGGCCCTGAGGCGAAGTTCATTCAGCAAATCGGGAACAAACAACAATTGGAGAATGAAGAACAATTTCACCAGCCATACCGCTTTTTTCTCCGAAAAATCAGCATCGGCTACCAGGGCGGAATTGGCAAAAAGATAATAACCAAAGCCTGCCAAAACCAAAAACCTGAACTTGACTGATGCCAGAATTTCCATCAGGCTCTGGGTACCCCAAATGTCCATTTTCAATCGCAAGGCGGGATACAGGGTATACAGGAATCCATCTTTGGGCAATCCGCCGGTGACAAAATCCGCCAGCATGTATTCCAATAACCAAATCAGAAAAAAGCCTGCCGCAGTGAGGAAGATAATAATGCCGGATGCTCTGAGTTTGTTCATGGAAAAACGGGTTTCATTATCACAGATTTTCCTGAGATGCGCAGGATGCGGATGGAATCCGGCTTTTCTTTCGGGACAGAACGCAGTTTCATCACCCATTTTTCTGAATCGGCGGGCAGGTGGTATACTTTTTCTGCCAAAGCGGGCAAATAACTATCATCAAAGTAAGGATTTCCGGTTTGGAGTTTCTGCCACTTGCTTCCCAAAGTTTTGGTTTCAAAAGAATAGCGTTCCACCTGAGCCGGATTTTCAGGAATCCGGGCAAACATGCCATACCGGTGAAGGGGAAAAAGGTCGGTGATGACCAGAAATGGCAAACCAAAAACCAGCAATATCAAAATCAAGGCAAAATTCTTCATTACCATAAAAAGGGTACCAATCTGTTGGTTTTTCGTTGATAATCAAGATATTCAGGAAATTTTCCTTTCAAAAGTTCTTCTTCCATCAGAATCTTCAAAACAAACACTGTGGCCAAAACCAATAAAATCAGCAGCCTTGGCCATGAAAAAAATTGAATCAAAAGAGTACCGTAGAGGACAAGTAAACCGGCATATATCGGGTGACGGATATAGGAGTAAATTCCCGAAGTAATCAGAATGCCGGTAGGTTTGGGCTCAGGGAAAATACTGAAAGTATGGCGGTTGAACCGAACCAAACCAGCCAGAGCCAAAAATAAGCCCGACAATTGCCAAACTTGCAAATCAATCCGAATGGTGCGCATGGGCGCTGACAGGGAAAGATACAGCAAACTGGCTGCCTGTATTCCGACCAAAGTCCAGGACCGGAGCGAATAGGGATTTTTGGGCAAAAGAATTTTCACGGCAGATCGTAGGAATCAAAAAATAAATCGGGATTTTCTATTTCTAAATTCCGGATTTCATCTTCTGTGAGCTCAATATCAGGCATTTGTGCCGGCACATCATTCTTCGTCTTCCTGTTATTTGAAAACCTGTACGCCAGGCTGAATTGAATTTGCCATCCATTTTTCAGGTTGTCGGCCAGCAAATTTTGTTCACTAGAAAATGAACCCGGAATCCCTTCCGAAATCCATATTTTACGCCTGCTCAGCAGTCCGGCCCCCAAACCAATTCTCCAATTGGGGGCAGGTATGTACATCAAATTACCAAAAAGGGAAAATGCCCGGTTACGGAGAATGAGGGTTTGTTTTTGACCGGCATTGGCAAAGGCATCGGAGCCGAAAACACTAATGCCGCCATTGGGCCTCAAACCGATTTGGCTCATGAAATGGCGGGAATGAACCTTGATAAATCGCACCGAAAGCGGGAGCAAAACCATGAGCCGGGTCTTGGGATTGGGACGAAAATTGAAGCCCAATACCGGCAAGGCAAAGCCCGAACCAAAAAGGAAATTATATGAAAATCCGCCAATCAGGTTCCATTTAGGATTGAGCCTGTAGCCATAAAACAGGTTGCCGGTGGGCCTGAGGAAGCGGGAACCCGAATTGCGGACATCTCCAAAAACACCCAAAGACATGCGGCTTACCAAAAAATGACCACCGGCTGTACGCCAAAAGCCATTGGCTCCGATACCGGCTTGAAAACAAAACAAAGAACCGGAAATCAAGCTTAAAGAATTGTTTTCCAATAGGTTCTGACTTTGAATTCCCAACTGAAAATGATGAATTCCCTTTTCTTTCTTCAGGGCTTTTTGCCACAGCGGAAGAGAAAAATGAAAAGAATATTGACTCTGGGAAAAAGAATCATTGGTCTTTTTCAGTTCTGAGGGAAAAATCTGAACAAAGCCGGTTTGCAACAAGCTCCGACCGGAGCGAAACTGCCCCCTTGCCGGCAACAGGCATAAAAAAAATAAAGCCATCTGCACAGGCAAGATGGCTTTCCGGGGTATAGAAATAATAGCTTTAAATTTTAACCAGTCTGAATATTTCATTGGTAAAAACCTCACCGTCCTCTTTTTTGACCCTGTAGGTTATGATTCCTTCACGCTTCAGGAAGAGGGGCTGAACAATTGAACCGGAGCACAGATACTCTTCACCATCATAGATTTTTACAAAATCACCCGTCTTGAGAACCGCTGAATCATAGATAATTCTGTTCACCACATCGGCCCTTTTCTGCATAAACTCTCCGATTTTTTTATCCATCTCGGTAATGAGTCTGAGTTTGTCCTCTGGAATGGGGTGCGTCATGATTTAACTTAAGAAAGACAAAGTAAATTATTGTGGAAAGAATGTCAAAAATTACATCAAAAATTATTTCAGAAAACAGGGTGAATTTCCTTTAGAAAAACAAGTGAACTTTCGAAAAATGCCTCTGATTCTTTTTTTTCAACGATTTCGGGGGCAAAGGTAAAATTTTGTTCAGAGTTACAAAGATTGATTTCCTTAATTTTCTCTTTTTTTCTTTCACCCTTTTCTACCTCCACACTATTGGCCTGTAATTGCAGACAGATGGAAAATCAAATTGCAGCATTCCAAAAACCCATCGGTATTTTTGACTCGGGCATCGGGGGACTCACCGTGGCCCATCAAATTGCCAGGCTTCTGCCTTCCGAAGACCTGATTTATTTCGGCGATACCGCCCATTTGCCTTACGGCGATAAATCTACTGCCGCGATTCAGGCCTATTCGGTAAAAATTTGCAATGTTTTGCTGAGCCAGAATGTCAAGGCCATTTTGATAGCCTGCAATTCCGCATCTGCTGCTGCTTTCGATCTGGTAAAGGAATATGTAGCATCCAAAGCTATGGTTTTCAATGTTATAGACCCTGTTGTAGATTATGTTCTGGAAAAATATCCAGGCAAAACCATAGGGCTCATTGGCACCAAGCAAACCGTGAATTCCAATATTTTCAAAAGAAAAATTGATGCTGCGCAACGCTCGATTGAACTAAAATCTCTGGCCACACCCCTGTTGGCACCCATGATTGAAGAAGGATTTTTCAACAACAAAATCAGCCATGAAGTTATTGAAGCATACCTGGGAAATCCTGAACTTCACGGAATTGAAGCCCTGATTTTGGGCTGTACGCATTATCCTCTCATCGCCAAACAAATTGAAAATTACTACAGGGGCAGCGTAGAGGTAATCGACTCATCAGAGTTGGTGGCAGCACATGTAGAAAAAGAATTGAGCAAAAACCACCTGTTGAATCTGGAACACCCGGTCAGCCGCACATTTTATGTATCGGATTACACCGTTTCTTTCGAAAACGCCACCCAGATATTTTTTCAGAATAAGGTGAATCTGCGGCACTACCCGCTTTGGGAATAGTGAATCTTTCCTGAAACCGATGTGGAAATAGGGGCCCTTCTGCCTGCGGGCTGCCAGTAAAATCAGCCTTTGAATTTTATCTCCGTAGCCCCATAGCCAAACTTCTCTTTCCGGCCTTCCCTGAAAAATTCCACATGCGGATGGCCTGAAACTTTTTTGTGCACCTCATTTTTCAGGATGCCATTACCAACTCCATGAATCACAATCAGTGAGCCGATTCCTTCAGCAATTGCCCGGTCCAAAGCCTTTTCAAATGCCTGAATCTGAATTCCCAATATTTCGGAGGCAGGCAGGCTTCCGGGGTCTGCATGCAATTTCTCGATATGAATGTCTACTTCCCGCCATTCCAGTTTTTTCTCCGAAACAGGAGAGCGGCCGGCTGCAGGCATCTCTTTTGGAGTTAACAAGCTGTTTTTCAGCTCCTCTGAACTTACCGCCTGAAAATCACCATCCATTTGAATAAGAAAACCTTCTTTCTCCAAAAGAGGTACCATGGTTTTGCTTTTCTTCCATGCAGGGTCTGAAAACGAAAGCCTGAATTCCTTGCATGGCCGGGCATCGCCCTGGTTTTCGTGGAATTTCAAAATTTGAAACTGCATTCCTACCCAATGATGGCTTGCCTGATTGGGAAAAGCATCCGGCAACATCAGATGAGATTTCGGAGCAATGAGATAATGACCGTAAAAATGATTCAAAGGCTTTCCAAGTTTGTATGCCAGTACAAATACCTGGTAATCAGTAAAATTGACCAAGGAAAAATCAGAAAGCATAGCTGAACCCTGAAAAGCAGCCAAATAAACCCCATCCTTTACAAAAAATAGCCTGGATGGCGCTGCTTTGGAAGGTTCTGTTTTGTTGCCGGAAGGCGAAGTAGCAGAAACAGGCTTTGAGTAAGATTCAGCAGCTGAAATCAACACCACATCCTTCTTATGTAAGGGAATTTCCAGGCCCTGCTCCAGCAAAACGCTGATTTTTTCCCCGTCTACGCGGGTTACGATTCCTTCCTCTCTGCCGTGCAACATGCGCACCTTTGAACCTACCAGCATACCCACCTGTGCCATCAATTAATTTATTTTCAGTGATTTACCATCGAAATATTTGAAAGTGACCGGATTTCGGCGGCATGCAAATTTAGGGATTTTAGTCCTTTATCCTGTGCCTTGCTTCTAATTCTGCAGAATTTTCCGACTTTTGCAGCCATTTTTTGTTGACCTCAACTTGCTCATGAAAAAAGCCCTCGTTACCGGTATCACCGGACAAGATGGTGCCTATCTTGCTGAATTTCTGCTTTCAAAAGGGTATGAAGTGCATGGCATCAAGCGCCGTTCCTCACTTTTCAATACCGACAGGATAGACCATCTCTATCAGGACCCCCATGAAAAAAACATTCGTTTTAAACTTCATTACGGTGACCTGACCGACTCCACCAACCTCATCCGGATTGTGCAGGAAGTACAGCCCGATGAAATTTACAACCTCGGTGCCATGAGTCATGTAAAGGTAAGTTTCGACACCCCCGAATATACCGCCAATGCCGACGGAATCGGAACACTTCGAATTCTGGAAGCAGTGCGAATTCTGGGTCTGAATGAAAAAACCAAAATCTATCAGGCCTCCACTTCCGAATTGTACGGCCTCGTGCAGGAAGTGCCGCAGAGTGAGAAAACCCCATTCTATCCGCGTTCACCCTATGCGGTGGCCAAAATGTATGGCTTCTGGATTACGGTAAACTATAGAGAAGCCTATGGAATGTATGCCTGCAACGGCATTCTCTTCAACCACGAATCTCCCATCAGGGGGGAAACTTTCGTAACCCGAAAAATCACCCGGGCGGTATCTAAAATTGCCCTTGGCTTGCAGGATTGTCTGTATTTGGGCAATCTGGATGCTCAGAGAGACTGGGGCCACGCCAAAGATTATGTGGAAGCCATGTATCTGATTCTTCAGCAACCTGAGCCTGAAGATTATGTAATTGCCACCGGCATTACCACCTATGTCCGGGATTTCGTAAAAATGTCTTTCGCTGAAGTTGGGGTTGAACTTGAATTTTCCGGCAGCGGAATCAATGAAAAAGGTATGATAAAAGCCTGCCATAATCCTGATTATCAATTGGAAAAAGGAAAAGTGGTGGTGGCTGTGGATCCGAAATATTTCCGCCCCACAGAAGTGGATTTGCTCATTGGCGATCCCACAAAAGCCAAAACCAAACTCGGCTGGGAACCCCGCTACGATCTGAAGGGTCTGGTGAATGACATGATGAGCAGTGACCTGAACCTCTACAAGCGGGACAAGTACCTGCAAAAGGGCGGACATAAAGTGATGAATTACTACGAACTCTGATTTACCCGGCCATAAAATGAAAATGGAAAAAAATGCCGCAATTTATGTGGCCGGCCACCGGGGGATGGTTGGTTCTGCCCTGGTAAGAGCACTGCAAAACAGGGGATACCACAACATCATTACCCGTACCTCCGCCGAACTGGATTTGCGCAATCAGCAGGCGACGGCTGATTTTTTTGCATCCGAAAAACCGGATTATGTTTTTCTGGCCGCAGCAAAAGTGGGTGGTATTCAGGCAAATAACATTTACAGAGCGGATTTCATTTATGAAAACCTGATGATTGAGAGCAATGTCATCCACCAATCCTTTATGGCTAAGGTGAAAAAATTACTCTTTTTGGGTTCGTCCTGTATCTATCCCAAAATGGCACCCCAGCCACTTCGGGAAGAATACCTTCTGACAGGCTTGCTGGAACCCACCAATGAACCCTACGCCATAGCCAAAATTGCAGGCATCAAAATGTGTGAATCATACCGCCTGCAGTATGGCTGTGATTTTATTTCCGTGATGCCAACCAACCTGTATGGCCCCAACGACAACTATGATTTAAACAACAGCCATGTTTTGCCTGCTTTGCTGAGAAAATTCCATGAAGCAAAAGTGGCAGGCCTCAAAGAAGTAGTAGTATGGGGAAGCGGCTCACCCAAGCGGGAATTTCTGCATGCCGACGATCTGGCAGATGCCTGTCTGTTTCTGATGGAGCATTACTCGGAACCGGGCCTTATCAATATAGGAACCGGAGAAGACCTGAGCATCAAAGAGTTGGCTGAAATGATAGCCGAAATCACAGGTTTTGAAGGAAAAATTGTGTGGGACAGCACCAAACCTGATGGTACCCCTCGGAAACTGATGGATGTAAGCAAACTTCATCGGGCAGGCTGGCACCACAAAATTGAACTCGGAGCCGGCATCCGCATGGTATACGAGGAAGCAGGGGCAAAAGAATTCGCCTGAATTTTTCATTCGCCGGAAAAATGCCCGGAAGAAAATCCAGAAACCGACTGAAAGAAGATGTACGATTGCTCGATATGGCGGCAGAAGGAAAATGCGTGGCCAGAATCGAGGAAAAGGTATATTTTGTAGAAGGAGGTGTGCCCGGTGATGTAGCCGATATACTGATAGAAAAAGACAAAAAATCATATGCAGAAGCCAGAGTCTATCGCCTGAAAAGCCCTTCGCCCGACAGAAAGGAGGCTTTTTGCAGCCATTTCGGCATCTGCGGAGGATGCAAATGGCAAAATCTGGAATATGAAAAACAACTGGAGTACAAGGAAAAACAAGTAAGGGATGCCTTTGAAAGGATAGGCAAGACGAAAGAAGGCAGGTGGTTTCCTATTCTGCCCTCGCCCCAAAACCGGTATTACCGCAACAAACTGGAATTTACATTTTCGTCGCACCGCTGGCTCGAATCCCATGAAATCCATCAGACGGAAGGCCTTTCACACAATGCCCTGGGTTTTCACATACCCAAAAAGTTTGATAAAGTTCTGGAAATCAAGCATTGTTATCTTCAGCCCGATCCCAGCAATGCCATCCGGAACTGGACCAGACATTTTGCTGAAGAAAAGGGATATTCGTTTTTCAATATCCGGGAGCAAAGCGGTCAGTTGCGAAACTTGTTGATAAGGACCACTTCTACGGGTGGTCTGATGGTGGTGGTAATTTTCGCCCATCGTGCTGAGGAAATCATAGAGCCCATGCTTTCGGCCATGAAAAAAGCTTTTCCTGAAATTACCTCCCTGCAGTATATCATCAATACCAAACGCAACGACTCTTATCAGGACCTTAAGGCCATACCCTTTTCGGGAGAGGCATTTGTGTGGGAAGAAATGGAGAATCTGCGGTTCAGGATTGGGCCTACATCTTTTTATCAAACCAATGGTCCTCAGGCACTTGCTATGTATCAACTGGTCAACAGGCTGGCAAATGCAAGTGAAAACGATCTGGTATACGACCTCTACACCGGTACAGGAACCATTGCACAATTTGTGGCCAGAAAAGCAAAAAAGGTAGTCGGTGTGGAATATGTGGAAGCCGCAGTAGCC
Source organism: Hymenobacteraceae bacterium (assembly GCA_947459175.1). Taxonomy (GTDB): domain Bacteria; phylum Bacteroidota; class Bacteroidia; order Cytophagales; family Flexibacteraceae; genus CAMDMI01. The sequence goes on along the minus strand of CANHCT010000005.1, from coordinate 22,124 downwards.
GATGCCCGGGAAAATGCCGCCATCAACCGGCTGGACAATGTTCAGTTTTTCAGCGGAGATATGGCCAAAGTGCTGAACCAGACCTTTTTTGAAAACCATGGCAAGCCGGATATCCTGATAACGGACCCACCCCGTGCGGGAATGCATCCCGATGTCATTCAGCAGGTTCTGGCATCGGAAGCGGGGAAAATCATATATGTAAGCTGCAATCCGGCCACCCAGGCCCGTGACATTGCCATGCTCTTACCCAAATACGAACTGATTGAAATCCATCCGCTTGACATGTTTCCGCATACCCACCATGTGGAAAATGTGGCCTTGATGGTGTTGAGAAAATAATAATTGGGGTTAGGACCTCAGTAATACAATTTTTTCGGGCTGACGGATTTTATCTTGCTTATAATCAAGTAATTTACTTCAATGTTTGGTTCTTCTACATTTCGATTGAAAATCGGAATAACAGAAACGACTTTCGAATTTTATTTTTGCCCTGACAGAACACCATCCGGAAATCCGGACAAATCTTTTCTAAGCTGATACAGGCCAGATAATTTATTCCGAATCTTCTTTATGACCGGACCTTAATTTGTAGAAAGCTGCCGCAAAGGCAACTACTCCTGATGCAATGGTTGAAATGGCAACCGCTGCATAGCCGTGAAGCAAAGCCACGGCTGCAAAACCAATAAGGGCAAGACAAATCAATGTGGCACACCAAATACTGGACAACATGGTCCACTTGAATCCTGAGGAATAGTCGCTTTCTATTTTTCGCCTGTTGGCACTTTCCTGTTCTTGCTGGGCGAATAAACGCTCTGTAAAACCAGGGTATACATTTTCATACATGGCCAACATTTCAGGAGGTGGCATTGGGCCATGGAAAGTATTGGTCATAATGACAGTGCCACCTTTCTTGGGTGGCACCGTTGGTTTCTGCTCAGAAACTGACCGAGGCATATTTTCCTGCCTCTGCAATCTGTTTTGTTTCCCGCTCATAAGCATTTCTGAAATCCCGAGCTGCTTTGAGCCAGTCTTGAGAAAGCTTTTCTTCATTCGATTCCCTTCTAATCTGCTTTAGCTTTGCTCCAAAGGGATTATCCGCCAATCCAACGGAAGACAATATACCGGTGAGAATAATGTCAATTAGCTTCATGTCTGAAAATTCAAATACAAAGTTGATGGTTTTTTTCCAAAACCCAAGCAGGCAAAGGATTAATGAGAATTGATGCTCAAAAGATACATGCGCTTTTGATTAACTTTTCTACCGGAGTTCTAAATCTATTTTGATCCCAAACGGGGAGTTGTTGTGCATTCGGAACGAATTGAACCGGGATGCATTTTTTGCGTCAAACGCTGAAGCTTTCACCGCATCCGCAGGTGCGGCTGGCATTGGGATTTACAAAATGAAAACCTTTGCCGTTCAGTCCATCCGAAAAATCCAGTGTGGTACCGGCAAGGTAAAGCACCGACTTTTTGTCGACTACGAGTTTTATGCCTTTGTCTTCGATAAGTTTATCTGTTGGCTGCAGCTCTTCATCAAAAGCCAGATCATACATCAGCCCTGAACAGCCCCCGCCTTTTACGCCCACCCGTACATGGAAATTTTCGCTCCGGTTTTCCGTAACCTTTATTTCAAGGATTTTGTCTTTTGCTTTTTCAGATACCTGTATCATGGTTCAATAGGATGAAATTGTGTTGCAAAATTAACTTTCAAAAATCATTCCACAAATCTTGAAAATATTGAAATCGGTTTGCCAAATTTTTTATAGTTTTGCACCCTCTTTTTTAAAAAGGATAAAATTTCAAGTAAATTGGGCAAAACTGTAACCAAATCCGGCAGGATTTCATTCGCGTCGGTAAAACCCGCAATAGATTATCCGGACTTCTTAGATGTTCAGCTTCAGTCGTTTAAAGACTTCTTTCAGCTGGAAACTCCCGTAGAAAAAAGAATCGGCGAAGGCCTTTTCAAGGTTTTCTCAGAAAACTTTCCGATTTCTGATTCGAGAGAAAATTTTACGCTTGAGTTCATCGATTACAATGTAGATCCTCCGAAATACAGCGTAGAAGAATGCATCGACAGGGGCCTCACCTATTCCGTTCCGCTGAAAGCCAAACTCAGGCTTTCCTGCAACGACAAAGAAAACGAGGATTTTCAAACCATTGAACAGGAGGTGTTTCTGGGCAACATCCCCTACATGACCCGCAGAGGCTCTTTTGTTATCAACGGAGCCGAGAGGGTGATTGTATCTCAGTTGCACCGCTCTCCCGGAGTGTTTTTTGCGCAGAGCAAACACACCAACGGAACCAAACTGTATTCCGCCAGAATCATTCCGTTTAAAGGTTCATGGATTGAGTTTGCCACCGATGTAAACAATGTGATGTATGCCTACATCGACCGGAAAAAGAAATTTCCTGTGACCACTTTGCTTCGTGCCATAGGATTCGGTTCTGACAAGGAAATTCTGGACATCTTCGGATTGTCGGAGGAAATCAATGTAAACAAAACCAATCAGAAGAAATTGCTGGGCCGCAAGCTGGCAGCAAGGGTTCTGAAATCCTGGACAGAAGATTTTGTGGACGAGGATACCGGCGAGGTTGTTTCCATTGCCCGTAACGAAGTATTGCTCGAGAGGGATACCATCATCACAGATACTGACCTGGAAGTTATTATGGATTCCGGGTCCAAATCTGTAATCGTACACCGGGAGGATGTGAACTCGACCGATTTCACCATCATCTACAATACGCTTCAGAAGGATCCCTCCAACTCTGAAAAAGAAGCGGTTGAGCAAATCTACCGTCAGCTTCGAAATACAGATGCTCCCGATGAGCAGACCGCCCGTGACATTATCCAAAACCTGTTCTTTTCAGACAAAAGATATGACCTGGGAGATGTAGGCCGCTACAGAATCAACAAAAAACTGGGATTGTCTACCGCAAGCAGTGTAAAAGTACTGACCACGGAAGACATCATCATGATTGTAAAATACCTCATCGGTCTGATCAATTCAAAAGCCGTTGTGGATGATATTGACCACCTTTCAAACAGAAGGGTGCGCACCGTAGGAGAGCAATTGTATGCCCAGTTCGGCGTAGGCTTGGCCCGTATGGCCCGGACCATTAAAGAAAGAATGAATGTCCGGGACAATGAGGATTTCAAACCCGTTGACCTGATCAATGCCCGGACTTTGTCTTCAGTAATCAATTCATTCTTTGGCACCAATCAGCTTTCTCAGTTTATGGATCAAACCAATCCCTTGGCTGAGATTACACACAAGAGAAGACTTTCTGCCCTCGGGCCAGGAGGACTTTCAAGAGAAAGAGCCGGATTCGAGGTGCGGGATGTGCACTACACACACTATGGCCGTCTTTGCACCATTGAGACTCCGGAAGGTCCCAACATCGGTTTGATTTCTTCCCTCTGTGTACATGCCAAAATCAATGGTATGGGCTTTATTGAAACGCCTTATCGTAAAATCAGCGAAGGAAAAATTCTGGTCGACCAACCGGTTGAATACCTTACCGCCGAAGAAGAAGACGGACACAACATAGCCCTGGCAAAAGCCAAAATGTCCGAAACCGGTGAATTCCATCAGGACAGGGTAAAAGCAAGGTTTGAAGGTGACTTCCCTTTTGTGGAGCCAACCAACCTCACCTACATGGATGTGGCACCAAACCAGATTGTTTCGATTGCCGCCTCTTTGATTCCGTTTTTGGAGCATGACGATGCCAACCGCGCCCTGATGGGTTCAAACATGCAGCGTCAGGCAGTACCTTTGCTTCGTCCCGAGGCTCCCATTGTGGGAACCGGCCTGGAGGAGCGGGTAGCTTCAGACTCCAAAACCATGATTGCGGCTGAAGGAGATGGTGAAGTGATTTATGTGGATTCGAATAAGCTGGTTGTAAAATACGATCAGACCGAAGACCAAAAAATGGTGGAGTTCGACAACGATATCCGCACTTACAACCTGACCAAATTCCGCCGTACCAACCAGGATACCTGCATCAACCACCGCCCGATTGTAAACAAGGGTGACAGGGTGGCCAAATCTCAGATTCTGGTGGAGGGATACGCCACACAGGGTGGTGAGCTGGCCCTGGGACGGAATATGCTGGTGGCCTTTATGCCCTGGCAGGGATACAACTTTGAAGATGCCATTGTGATTTCGGAAAAGGTAGTATCGGATGATATTTTCACCTCTCTGCATATCGAAGAATTTGAACTGGAGGTAAGAGAAACCAAGCGTGGCGAAGAAGAACTGACCTCTGAAATTCCGAATGTAAGCGAAGAGGCAGTTCGCAACCTTGACAAAGATGGCATTATCCGTGTTGGTGCCGAGGTGAAAGAAGGCGATATCCTTGTGGGTAAGATAACCCCGAAAGGAGAAAGCGATCCTACACCCGAAGAAAAACTGCTTCGTGCCATTTTCGGTGACAAAGCCGGAGATGTAAAAGATGCTTCGATGAAAGCACCTCCGTCTATGAAAGGTGTGGTCATTGATACCAAGCTTTTCTCACGCCCCCGCAAAGACAAAGACCTCCGGGCTGCTTCGAAAAAAGAACTCGATGTTCTGAAATCGAAATACTCCAAAGATCTGATTGAGCTGAAAAATAAAGCCATCGATAAGCTTCTCGCTCTGATAGAAGGGAAAAACTCGAAAGGCATCAAGCACAAATTTGGCGATGAAATCATGTCCAAGGGCGTGAAATTCAGCCGGAAAAACATCACTGAGAACCTGTTCCCCGAAAAGAATCCTTACCGTGATGAGAGCAACTACAATGTACAGGAAGAAGCCAATCTTATCGCAGACCTGGTGCTCGAAAACTGGACCGACGATTCCCGCCTGAATAAAATGGTGGTGGATCTGGTAAAGAATTACCTGAAAAAGCGCAATGAAATTTCGGGCCGTTTCAAGCGGGAAAGGGTTGCCATTGAGGTGGGTGACGAATTGCCAACCGGTATTGTAAAACTGGCCAAGGTGTATATTGCCAAAAAACGCAAACTGAAAGTGGGCGATAAAATGGCGGGCCGCCACGGAAACAAAGGTGTGGTAGCCAAGATTGTGCGTCCGGAAGATATGCCTTTCCTTCAGGACGGCACGCCGATGGATATCGTGCTCAATCCGCTCGGTGTACCTTCAAGGATGAACATCGGTCAGATTTATGAGACCGTACTGGCCTGGGCAGGAAGAAAGCTTGGCAGAAAATATGCCACGCCTATCTTCGACGGTGCCACCGAAGAAGAGGTAGTAAGCGAACTGAAGGAAGCCGGTTTGCCGGATTTCGGAAGGACCTACCTATATGACGGCCTGACCGGTGAAAGATTTGACCAGAAAGTAACCGTGGGTATCATCTACATGCTGAAACTCGGTCACCTGGTAGACGATAAGATGCACGCCCGTTCCATCGGACCATACTCTCTCATTACGCAGCAACCATTGGGAGGTAAAGCCCAGTTTGGTGGTCAGCGTTTCGGAGAAATGGAGGTTTGGGCTTTGGAAGCATTCGGTGCCTCCCACATCCTGCAGGAAATTCTGACCGTAAAGTCGGATGATGTAGTAGGAAGAGCAAGGGCCTATGAGGCCATTGTGAAAGGAGAAAACATGCCGAAGCCCAATATTCCGGAATCATTCAATGTACTGGTGCACGAGCTGAGAGGCCTTGCACTGGAAATTACGATGGACTAACCGGATTCGAATACAAACAGAAAAGCCACCTCTTGCGGGGTGGCTTTTTTGTGTGTGCCCCAAGCCGGGTTTTTTTCAGAAATTCCGTCTTAGGAAAGGGTATTACCTCTTCCGCAGCTCACTTTTGACATAAGAATTTACAAAGGTCGTAGTTTGTGCTTCTTCCGCCTTGCTGCTCCTGCCGTAAAATTCCTTTTTCTATCAGATCTTTAATGTCTCTCAATGCTGTATCAGGAGAACATCCTGCAATTTTTGCCCATTTGGAAGATTTCAGTTTTCCTTCAAATCCGTCAAAAAGCTTGTTCAGAATCAGTCTTTGCCTTGGGTTGATTCCGCTGTTTTCGTGGATTTTCCAGAAAGCGGTCTTTCTTAAAACTTTTTGCAGGGTTTCTTCGGTGGCCAAAAGTGAATTTTTGAGGCAATGCAAAAACCAGAGCAACCATTCGGTAATATCATCCCTGCTGTGCTGAACCTTCTGCAAAATCTGGTAATACTGCTTTCGTTCCACCAATATCTGGTTTGACATGCTGTAATACCGTTCGCTTGTTCCATCGGCCCGGGCAAGCATTAAATCGGAGATGGCCCTTACCATTCTGCCGTTGCCATCGTCAAAGGGGTGGATGATGATAAACCAGAAATGGGCGATAGCGGATTTCAGTACAGGGTCGATTTGTTGGTTTTCGTTAAACCAACTTAAAAATCTGTCCATTTCTTCCTGCACCCTGGCTGCAGGCACGGCTTCATTATGCACCTTTTCTTTTCCCAAAGCACCTGATACAATTTGCATCTCTCCCGTCCGGTATTGCCCGGTTTCGATTTTATGGATGCCGCTGTGCCCCGCAGGAAAAAGCGCTGAATGCCATCCAAACAGGCGTTTTTCAGTAAGCGGCTCCCGGTAATTCCGGGAAGCATCGAGCATCATCTCCACAATCCCTTCCACATGTCTTCCTGCTGTAACCAAGCCAGCCATGTTGATTCCCAACCGCCTTGCGAGGGATGACCGAACCTGATTGTAGTCCAGTTTTTCTCCTTCAATTTCAGAGGATTTAACGACATCGAGGGTTAAGGTGTTAAGCGTTACCTCCTCCCGGGCAGCGAAGCCCAGTGTGCTCATCTGTCCGAGGATACTACCCTGTAGGTACCGCACTTCTCCGAAAACGCCATTGATGTCGGCATCCCGCCACCTGAAATTCGTCCAGTCCTTATTTTCGTAAATGTACTTTGCCACTGTCTGAAGGCGATGCTGCCGCAAATATAATCTCTATTCTCCGCAAATTTGCGGAGAATAAGCAGATTATTCTCCGCAGTCAGGAGTATAAATGGCGCCTAATCTTCATACCCTTCGCTTTTCTCGCCCCAAAATACGACCTATTGCCCTGAATCCCGTTTTCAGAGTCGGGCGCTGAACCTCCTTTCACATACCCTATTCGCCTTCTGTACAAAAAATAAAAATATACAATCCACCTTTCCTTTCTATTTTTCAAATTTTAACCATCTGAAAAACAATATTTTAAATCTTAAAAGGAACCAAGGTACCAGACTTAACAAGGAAAATTTTATCACCTTGTATCTTGCAATACATAGTAGCTTCCTATACCTTTGCATCATCAACCTAAAAAAGCCTTGATGCCATGAACACAGACAACATTCAGGTACAGCTCAGAAAGGGAATACTGGAATTGTGCATCCTCAACATCATCTCCCGGGGCGAAGTTTACGCCTCAGACATGATCTCGGAACTTACCGGGGCCAAAATGATGGTGGTGGAAGGAACCCTGTATCCCCTGCTTACCCGCCTCAAAAATTCAGGATTCCTGGATTACAAATGGGTAGAATCGCCTTCGGGACCGCCGCGCAAGTACTATATGCTCACAGAAAGCGGCCGCCTGTTTCTCAATGAACTCGACAGTACCTGGCTCGAACTCGTAGCTTCGGTGAGCCAAATCATGAACAAAACGCAGACTCTTTCTCAATTTTCCAACCTTCCAACTGAAAAACAATGAAAAAGACCATCACCATCAACCTCTCGGGGGTTGTTTTTCACATTGAAGAAGATGCCTTCGGGGTACTTCAGCAGTACATTTCTTCCATCAGAACCTACTTCAACAGCATCGATGGAGGGGCAGAAACCATGGCAGACATCGAAGCCCGGATTGCCGAAATATTTTCTGACCGCATATCCGAATATAAGCAGGCCATAACTCTGGAAGATGTGCAGGCCCTGGTAAAGCAGATGGGAACGGTGTCGGACATGACCGGCGAAAACACCGGAACACCTGAAGAAGAGCAAAGCGCATTTTCGGCAACCGATGCCGAAGAAGCCACAGGCGAGGGACAAAAGAAATTGTTCCGCGACAAAACCAACGCTGTGCTGGCCGGAGTACTGGCCGGAATTGCAGCTTATTTTGAAATCAATCCCCTTTGGCTGAGGCTGGCTTTTGTGGCCTTGTTCTTTGGATTTTTCCTCCTGCCGGCCATGGCTGTTTTCCTGTTTATCAGCTATCTGGTTCTGTGGATTGCCATGCCGGGCCGGGCCAATCCCGACCAGGGAAAAATCCGGTACCGGAAGTTTTTTCGAAGCCGCAAGAATCAGGTGGTCAGCGGAGTAGCCGGAGGAATAGGCACATACCTCAATATCGACCCCACCATTATACGCATCATTTTTCTACTGACTCTGTTTGCCGGTGGTGCAGGTCTTATTGCCTACATCATTCTCTGGGCCATCACCCCATCAGCCAAATCGGTTACAGACGAAATCCAGATGGAGGGCAATCCGATTACCCTGAATACCATCGAAGACCAGATTAAGAAAAATCTGAAGATTGAGAACCCGCAAACACAGAATATGGCAGTTAAGGTATTATCATTCCCCTTAAAACTCATGAGCCTGATTGCAGAGGCCCTCGGGCCGATAGTGCGGTTTATTTTTGATGCTGTAAGGATTTTTCTGGCCATTATTCTGCTCTTCACCGGAGGAATCCTGTTGTTTGCTCTTTTCGTTTTGGCCGGTGCCTCACTTGGATTTCTGGATCCGGAAGTCTACCTCATCCAGACAGGCGATTTTCCTTTAGATCTCATTACCAGCGAAATAACCCATTGGATGATTGTTTTCGCCGGCATCACCGCACTGGTTCCCGTTCTGGTGATTCTGCTCATTTCCCTAAGCCTGATTTTCAACCGAAATTTGTTCAAACCCCTTGTATTTCTGGCATTTACAGCCATATTTTTTGTGGGCTTGATTGGCTCTTTCTATTTCATCAGCCCATTGGCGCATAAATTTTCTTCTGAAGGAAGCTTCACCATGCAGCAAACCTATGCCATGCCCCACAAACTGGTGAGCCTGTTGCGGACAGAAGGAGGTGGGAACCGGGAGGGTAAAATATATCCAGTAGAACTGGAACTGCACGGGTGGAAAGAAAACTATTTCCAACTCAACAGAAAGTTTGAGGCACAGGGCACAACCTACAAAGAAGCCCAGGCCAATGCCGGAATGGTGAAATATGATGTAGTGCAACAGGATTCCAGCCTGATATTCGATGCCATGATGAGGGCTGAACCCAATACCCCATACAGGGCCCAAAGACTGGAAATGGACCTCTATATCCCGTATAATCAACCTTTTACCATGAGCATGGAACTGGCCGAAATTTTACAAAATACTTTGTATCCCTACGGCTATGAGGCCAGCCAAATAGAGGGAAATACATGGATGTACACCGAAAAAGGCCTGAAATGCCTGACCTGTACCGTACAGCCAGGGGGCAAGGAAGAAGCCGACTCGACCTATGATTCTGATAACGAAGACTTCTGATACCATGAAAAGCATAACCATCTTCCTCAGCATAATACTGGCTCTGGGATTGCTGATGCAAGCACCTGCCGGAGCCAAAGCGCCGGAGAAAAACCAAAAAGCAAAGAAGGAAAAAGCCGGCCAACGCCGAAAAGCCAAACTGAAAACCATTCAGGGAATCGGGCCCTTCTTCAACCACCGGATGCTGGAGAAGACCATGCGGCAAAGGGAAATCTAAGCCCTGCACCCGGTCCGAATCAAAAAAGTTTCAGCTGAATTTTCAGGATATCAAAACCCGCAGCAGAAATTTTCATGAGGGGGTCGGCCGGAACTTTACTCCTGATTTACTTTTCAAACCCAATCAAAGCAGCCTGCACCATCAGGTTGCTTTTTTGTTTTTCGGGGCCTGCATTTTTACTTTCCGGCCATCCGTTTTCTGCTTTGCAGCCAAATGCAGAACACCCTTAATTTTCTTTTTTTATTGGCAGGAAAAGCCAAAAATGTAATTTGCGGCCCGTTTTAAAAAACAAGCAGCAACACCATGATTATTGGAGTTCCCAAGGAAATAAAAAACAACGAAAACCGGGTGGGCCTGACCCCTGCCGGAGTGTCCGAGTTCAAGAAACAGGGGCATACCCTTTATGTACAGGAAAGTGCAGGGGAAAGCAGCGGTTTTCGGGATGATGAATACCGTTCGGCAGGAGCAGAAATTTTGCCCGACATCGCATCTGTTTTCGGCAAAGCCGAAATGATTGTGAAAGTAAAGGAGCCGATTGAGCTCGAATATGAACTGGTTAAAGAAAATCAATTGGTATTTACCTATTTCCATTTTGCATCTTCCGAAACCCTGACCCATGCCATGATTGCCCGAAAGGCAGTTTGTCTGGCTTATGAAACTGTAGAAAAAACAGACCGCTCCCTGCCCCTGCTCGTACCCATGTCGGAGGTAGCAGGAAGGATGGCCGTACAGGAAGGCGCCAAGTATTTGGAAAAACCCCTGAAAGGCAGGGGCATTTTGCTGGGCGGCGTTCCCGGTGTGCCCCCGGCCAATGTACTGATTCTGGGAGGAGGAATCGTAGGAACCCAGGCCGCCAAAATGGCCGCCGGATTGGGCGCATTTGTAGTGATTATGGATGTTAGTCTGCCCCGCTTACGCCATTTGTCGGATATCATGCCGCCCAATGTAAATACGGTGATGTCCAACGATTTCAACATCCGTCGGTACATCAAACACATGGATCTGATCATTGGTGCCGTGTTGATTCCGGGAGCCAAAGCACCGCATCTCATCACCCGCGAAATGTTGAAAACGATGCGTCCGGGCACGGTACTGGTAGATGTCGCCGTAGACCAGGGCGGATGTATAGAGACCTGCAAGCCAACCACCCACGAAAATCCTACCTTTATAATCGACGATGTGGTACACTATTGTGTGGCCAACATGCCGGGGGCAGTGCCATACACTTCTACCCTTGCTCTTACCAATGCCACCCTACCCTATGGTATGGAACTGGCCCGTAAAGGCTGGAAGCAAGCATGCCGGGACAACAACGAACTGCTGCTTGGCCTCAATGTGGTAGGCGGAAAAGTGGTGTACAAAGGCGTTGCCGACGCATGGAATCTGCCCTTTACTCCGGTAAAGGATGTATTGTAATTCCTTGTTTTGAAAAACCTTTCTGTTTTTCAAGCCATCAGGGGCCATTTGGAAACACTTGGCCCTTATTTTTTTCGTCGGGTTCAGTTGCCGGAATCCGAAAAAGCAGAAATCCCAACTGCTGACGGAGACTTTCTTGATGCCGAAATTTGGTCAGGGAGGGGAAAAGAATGGATCATCCTAACCCATGGCCTGGAAGGCAGCACCCAAGCCGTATACATCCGGGCGGCCGCAAAGCATTTCCTCTCTCAGGGAAAAAATGTACTCGGATGGAACTTCAGGAGCTGCTCCGGTCGGCTGAATCGTAATCCAAGACTATATCATTCAGGTGCTTATGAAGATCTCGCCGATGTCATTGATTTTATATACCAGCACCACAAGCCCGATGCGATCAGTCCGGTCGGCTTCAGCCTGGGGGGCAATCTCAGCCTTTTATTTTTGGCGAAAATGCCCTTTGAATGGCTGGAATCCAGGAAGGTAAAAAGCGGCATGGCCATTTCGGTTCCCCTGAATCTGGCGGCATCTTCAAAAAAGCTGGAACATTGGCACAATCTTCCCTATACCTACCGTTTTTTAGAAGACCTCAAATCCAAAATTCGCTTGAAATCCAGCCAGTTTCCCGAATTTTTCGACACGGGCAGACTATCCGATTGCCACTCTGTCCGGATATTTGACGACCAGTTCTCGGCACCGATTCATGGATTCAAAGATGCCGCCGATTATTACCGCCAATGTTCAAGCCTTTTTTTGCTGAAAGACATTCGGATTCCGACAAAAATTATTTTGGCCGAAAACGACCCGATGCTGGCCCGGGGAAATTATCCGGGCCTGGAAAACCTCAATCCTTTGGTAACCATAGAAATAAGGAAAAACGGAGGTCACTGCGGATTTTGGGGCCAAAACATTTTCTGATTATTGAGGTATTAAATTGCATGAATTCAGGTTTTGAAACCTTGTCTTTCAGTCAAAATTTCGATTTTTGCGGCCTCATTTCCAAAAAGCTGATATGAACATTCTTGTGTGCATCTCTTCGGTGCCCGATACTACCTCCAAAATTTCTTTTACCGATCAGGATACCCGGCTTGACTCTTCCGGCCTCACTTACATCATCGGACCCTACGACGATTATGCATTGGCCAGGGCGGTGGAGCTGAAAGAAGCAGCAGGTTCCGGAAATATCACTGTTTTTCATGTTGGCGAGGCCGACAGCGAGGCGGTAATACGGAAAGCCCTTGCCATTGGAGCAGACGAGGCAGTACGGGTAGATTCCAAAGCCAAAGATGGTTTTTTTGTGGCAAATCAGATTGCAGCCTATGCAAAGGACAAAAACTTTGACCTCATCCTGATGGGCCGTGAATCGATTGACTACAACTCCGGTATTGTTCACGGATTGGTGGGAGAACATTTGGGAATCCCGGCCATTTCGCCTGTGATGAGGCTGGAAATAAACGGAAGAGAGGCCACGATGGACAAAGAAATTGAAGGGGGAAAGGAAACCCTGAAGGCCATTTTGCCTTTGGTTCTGGGTTGTCAGGAACCCATTGCCGAGTGGAAAATTCCTTCTATGCGGGGAATTATGAGTGCCCGGACCAAGAGCCTTCAGGTGATAGCACCGGCAGAAACCGATTCGGGGCTCGAATTTCAGAAGTATGAACTTCCTGCACCCCGCACCAGCTGCAAAATGATTGCAGAATCCAATGTGGCCGAACTCGTTTCACTTTTGAAAACCGAGGCCAAAGTAATCTGATTTCCAAATTGTTTCACAACGAATAACAACTACAGATATGTCGGTCCTTGTATTACTGGAAACTACTGATAATCAAATTAAAAAATCCTCTTTGGAGGCGCTGGCTTTTGCAAAGCATGTAGCCGGAAATCTCGGTGGAAAAGTAAGCGCCGTTCTGGCAGGCAATCCTTCCAACCTTTCGGAAGCTGCCCTGTTTGGTGCCGACCTGATTTTGCAGATTTCTGACCCCCGTTTTTCGCAAGCCGATGCACGGGCATTTGCAGAATCTTTGTTGCAAGCTGCAGGCGAAACCCAATCGAAAACTGTTGTACTCGCCAAGTCGGCCCTGACCGACTCTTTTGCCGCTCTGCTCGCTGCAATGTGGAAAGCAGGTGCCGCAACCAATGTGGTTTCTCTCCCGGATTTTTCCAATGGCTTTGTAGTGAAGAGAAGCATTTTTACAGGAAAAGCCTTTGAATTTGTAAAACTTACCGCTGAGCGCAAGGTAATTTCCATTAAGAAAAATGCAGCCGAGGCAGTGCCCAATGCAGGAGCGGGAGAGATAAAAGCTTTTTCACCGCAGGTTTCCGCCAAGGCATTTGCTCTGCAAACCATTTCTACCGAAAAGGCAACAGGTGAAGTATTGCTTCCCGATGCTGAAATCGTAGTGAGCGGTGGAAGGGGACTGAAAGGACCCGAAAACTGGAACCTGATTACGGATATGGCCAAAGTATTGGGTGCCGCCACCGGCTGCTCGAAACCCGTTTCCGATTTGCATTGGAGGCCGCATCATGAGCATGTGGGCCAAACCGGAATAAAAGTGAGTCCCAATCTGTATTTCGCCATCGGCATCTCGGGTGCCATTCAGCATGTGGCCGGCATCAGCAGTTCTAAGGTGATTGTGGCCATAAACAAAGATCCGGAAGCTCCGATTTTCAAAGTTGCCAATTACGGTATTGTGGGCGATGCATTTTCCGTAGTGCCCCAGCTTACCGAAGCATTGAAAAACATTTAATATTTCCTGCATTCATGTTTTAATTTTCTGATTTTCATGAAAGAAAATTAAAATCCTTTGTTTTATATTTCCACTTTGTAACCAAAAGCATCCGATTTTGCAGAAAATAAAGCTTGAAATTCTAGGTCTGACGGTCTCTTCCCCAAAGCCTAACTCCAACTATGCCTTGGTTTTGGGCGAGGAATCCGGCTACCGCAGGTTACCCATTATTATTGGGTTTCATGAAGCACAGGCCATTGCCATGGAAATCGAAAAAATCACTCCCAATCGGCCCATGACCCATGATTTGTTCAAATCTTTTGCAGACGCTTTTGATTTTACAGTTGAAGAAATCCTTATCTACGAGCTGAAAGAAGGAACCTACTTTGCCAAAATCATTTGCAGCGATGGCCTCAAAAAAACGGAAATAGATGCCCGCCCTTCGGATGCCATTCCCATTGGCCTCCGGTTTGGAGCCAGCATCTACACCACGGAGCAAATCATGAGCGAAGCAGGTATTGCATTTTCTGATTTTATGGACGAAGATGAAGGTCTGGAGCAAAAAGTTTCTGCAGAAACCGGTTTGGAGAAAAAAGACAAAGACTGGGTGAAAAATACGAAAACTGAAGAGCTCAGGGTATTGCTGGAAGAAGCACTTCGGGATGAAGACTATGAAAAAGCGGCCATGATCAGGGACGAACTGAATAAAAGAACCTGACAAGGGCACATTGAATTTACATGCCCCGGAAAAAATTATTCTTCCCGGGAGTTAATAAAACTTAAGGTTGATTAAATGCCGTTTGTCTGCATGCTGCTCCATTGCAGAAATTCCTAATTTGCGCACCGCAAATAGTTCAACAAATAATCACTTTATGAAATTTCCAAAACTGTTCTCGCTCAGTCTGTTGTGTCTGTTTTTTTCTTCGGTAAGGGCGCAGAATTGTAAAAACCAGATGCCGGGACAGAATTTCTCAGAATACCTGTCAGCCATTTCAGCAGAAAGTTTCTCTTCCAATAAAATGGAGATTGCCATGCAGGATGGCATTTGCCTGAGTACCGTTCAGATTCGTTCGGTGATGGATAAATTGGGTTTTGAAAATGATAAACTGGAATTTGCCAAGTGGGCCTACTCACACTGCTCAGACCAGAGCAATTACTTCATGATCAATTCAGGCTTCTCCTATTCGAGTTCAAAAACCGAGTTAAGCCGGTTTGTAAAAGCAAGTCCGAAGAAGCAACTGGAAGAACCCGGTGCAGAAACCAGTCCGGACCAACCCGTGAAGCCTTTAAAACCAAAGGTAAAAAACAATCTCCCAACCCAGCCTGAAAGGCAAACCGGATGGATACCGGGTTTTGAGGAGCAACAGGACGAAGAGACCCGGAATGCGAAGGAAATGCATGATTACAATGAGGAATACAAAAAGGCAATGGGAAAAATTAACACCTTTTTCCTGATGACTTTGGGTGCAGATGAAAATATGATTCACAATGAAAAGGATGCCCACAAAGCAGGAGAAGACGAAACTTCCTTGCCGGCCAAGGCGCCAAGGATTGTCATTACCCAGCCGGAACTGAGCGGGGAATCAGGTTTTACAGCCAAAACCACAGAGAAAAAAATCAGGGTTTCGGGCGTAATAGGTTCAACAACAGGAATTTACGAGGTGTTTGTTAATGAAAATGAAGCCATTCTCAATCAAAAAGGCGAGTTTTTTGCTGATGTTTTGCTGGCACCGGGTCCGAACGACATTAAAATAAAAGCCAAAGATACCAAGGGTCAGGTGGCCAAAATTGGTTTCAGGGTAGAGAGAGAAATGCGCCAACAGGAAACGCCGGCAAATAGCCCTCCGCCTGTAAATCCTCAGACACCGGAAATAAAAAAAGACGAGGCCTTTGTTTCGGAGATTGACCGCAACATTCCGAAGTTGAAAAAAATCAACCCGGACGCCATTGCCGTAGTAATCGGAAATACAGCCTATACCAAAACCAAACCTGTAGATTTTGCCGTAAACGATGCCCGATCGGTAAAGAAATACCTCACGGATGTGCTTGGCTACAAGGAAGGAAACATTTTGTATTACGAAAACGCGACTTTGGGAGAATTTAATACCGTATTCGGTACCCGGGCCAACCCCAAAGGCCGGCTTTTCAATACAATAAAACAAAATGTTTCGGATGTATTGATATTTTATTCCGGACATGGTGCACCCGGCTTGAAAGACAATAAAGCCTATTTTGTTCCCGTGGAAGCCGATCCCAATTACATGGAAAATGCAGGGTATTGCCTGGATATTCTATATGAAAATCTGAAAAAACTTCCGGCCAAAAGCATCACCTTGTTTTCGGATGCCTGCTTTTCGGGCGCCAATGTTTTTGAAAAAATCAGTCCTATGGTCATCAGATCTAAGGAGCCGGTAAAAGAAGGATTGAAAAATACTAGCCTGATGAATTCCTGCACCGGAACAGAGGTGAGCTGCTGGCACAATGAAGAAAAACACGGATTGTTTACTTTCTACCTGCTGAAAGCGATGAAAGAGTACCAAAGCACCGATACCAACAAAGACAGGCAGGTATCGCTGTCCGAACTTTTCGCCGCTGTATCCGACAACAATGAGGGGGTTCCTTACTATGCCCGGCGCTTTTACGGACTTACACAAACGCCTGTTTTACAAGGTTCTAAATCCAGAGTTTTGTTCACCTACTAATTTATACTCCATTGAGTTTGCTTGAGAAAAATCTGCCCATCGTTGACCTGCAGGGTCAGTATCAAAGGCTGAAAAGTGAAATAGATGCTGCCATTCAGGAAGTGCTTGATGCAGGGAATTTTATTCAGGGAGCCCAGGTAAAATCCTTTTCCCTCCATTTGGCCCGATACCTCGGCAGCGGGGAAGTGATTCCCTGTGCGAATGGAACGGATGCCCTTCAAATAGCCTACATGGCGCTCGGCCTGAAGCCTGGTGATGAGGTGATTATGCCAGCTTTCAACTATGTGGCGGCGGCCGAAGCAGCAGCCCTCATGGGATTGAAGCCGGTATTTGCCGATGTACATCCCGGAACATTCAACCTCGATCCCGAAAAGGCAGCAGATGCCATCACTCCTGCGACCAAAGCCATCGTACCGGTACACCTATTTGGGCAATCCTGCGATATGGATGCCATTATGAAGCTTGCAGAAAAGCATGGTCTGTTTGTGATTGAAGACAATGCCCAGGCCATCGGTTCTTATTGGAAATCAGGCCAATATGCAGGAAAAAAACTGGGAACCATCGGACATGCAGGCACCACCAGTTTCTTCCCATCCAAAAACCTCGGCTGCATGGGCGACGGCGGTGCGCTGATGTGCTCCGACCCGCAACTGGCAGAGACAATAAGGAAAATCTGCAACCACGGACAGAGTACCAAATACCGTTATGAAAGAATCGGCATCAACTCCCGGCTCGATACCCTGCAAGCGGCCATTCTGGAAGTGAAACTCCGGCATCTGGACCATTTTATTGCAGCCAGGCAAAAGGCCGCAGCCGGCTATGACCGGGAGCTGCAGGGCATTTCCGGCATCGAAATTCCCGAAAGAGACCCCCGCTCCGGCCATGTATTTCATCAGTATACCATTAAAACTGAAAACCGGGAACACCGTGACCGGATAAGAAAACACCTGGAAATCAATGGAATACAATCGATGATTTATTACCCTATGCCTCTGCACATGCAGGAAGGGTATCGGTATCTGGGCTATCGGGAAGATGCTTTCCCGGTATCCGGGCATCTGAGCGAAAGGGTTTTGTCGCTGCCGATGCATACCGAACTCGACGAGGAAAAAATCGGGTTTATTTGTCAGACCCTTAGAAAGGCCTAAAGATTCAGGCGAGTCCCGTCCAAAAGGATTTACAGGGAAATTGAACCTGCATTAACCGGTAACAAGGATAAATTGCTTACTTTTGCGGTCTGAAAATTTATATAACTTTTGAAAGAGATTTAAAAGTTAATATATTGAATTTGAAACAATTAATTAAGAATAATATACTATGAATTTTATTAAAATCGGTGTTTTTTATGATGGAAATTATTTCTTGCAGTGCAGCAACTACTATGCTTTCGGGCACCATCGGAGAAAGAGACTCAGCGTAGCCGGCATTCATGATTTCATTCGCCATCAGGTAGCCGAAATGGAGACGCTGGATGTTCGATCCTGCAAAATCGTGGATTCACACTATTTCCGGGGAAGGCTCAATGCCTATGATGCCTCGCAGCGGGGAGATCTCCTCTTCTGGGACCGTGCTTTTGATGATATTCTTATGGCAGAAGGGGTTACCACCCATTATCTGCCCATTAAACTAAATCCGGAAGGGCTAAAAATTGAAAAAGGAATTGATGTTTGGCTCGCATTGGAAGCATTTGAAATTGCCAGCCTGAAGAAACTGGATGTGGTGGTATTGATTGCCAGCGACGGCGACTATGTTCCTTTGGTAAGAAAACTCAATTCACTGGGTGTGAAAGTGATGGTATTGGGCTGGGACATTGAGTATGTAAATGAGAACAATGTAAAAATTGTTACCCGCACATCCCAGGAACTGATGGAAGAGGCCAGTTATCCCCTCTCGATGCATAACATCGTGGATGACAGGGCCAAGAGAAACGAAATGCTCATCAACAATCTGTTTGTGGCAAACGAATCCAGAAAGCCATCCATCAACGAGGTAGCCGAAGCAGGTGCAGGAAAGAGTGGCGAGGTCCTGAGCCTGAAAAATGGCTTTGGCTTTATCAAATATCCCCCCAACAATGTGTTTTTTCATTTTTCGAATCTGGTAGATCTCGATTTTCAGGACCTGCATGTTGGCGATATAATGGAATTTGATTTGGAGAAAAGCGAAGAGGGCCACGATGTAGCCAAAAATGTCCGCCTCCTGACTAAAGCAGAATATCTCTGAAAAATTTTCATTCATTTGAGGGGGATTCAGGTCCCCTTTTTTTTATGCTCGAAAAGATAGAATATACCTTGCTGAGGCCCAATGCACATCAGGCTGATTTTGAGAAACTTGTTGATACGGCGATGGACTTCAGTGTGGCCGGCGTTTGTCTTCCGCCCTGGTGGGTAAAAATGGCCCGCCGCCATCTTGGGATTTCAAAAACCCGTTTGGTGACCGTGGTGGGATTTCCTTTTGGCTACGAAAAAAGCCATGTAAAACTGGAAGAAGTGAGCGATGTGCTGGAAGACGGGGCCGATGAGGTGGATCTTGTGATGAACATTTCTGCTTTCAAGACGGGCATGCTTTCGTGGGTAAAACCTGAAATTGCCAAAGCGGCCGCCATGTGCCATGAAGGAGAAAAATTGCTGAAGGTGATAATAGAAACGGCCTATCTGTCTGAAGAAGAAATCATTACGGCAAGTAAAATGTGTATGGATGCAGGGGTAGATTTCCTCAAAACCAGCACCGGCTATGCCCCTGAGGGCGCCAAAGTCTCCATCATAGAGCTGATTCGGAAAACGGTGGGTCATCGGGCATACATCAAGGCATCGGGGGGGATAAAAACAAAAGACTTTGCACTGTCACTCATCGAAGCCGGGGCAGACCGGATTGGTACTTCATCGCATCCGGAGGTGTTTGCGTAGGAATGTCTTATCCATTGCTTTTGCCCGAACAACATATCCATTGGAGCGCATCTTAGTTCCCTTTTACTTGTTTGCTTGGTTTGGAATGGAGAAAACCGAAATTCAAATCAGGAAATGCCTGATTTCTTCTGCAAGTCTCTCAAAATTTGATACTTCAACCGAACTTCCCTTGCAGTCAGCCAAGCGATAGTAAATCCGGCTGAACCATCCAAAAATCCGGCTTTAAAGAAATAATCCCGCACAAATCGGAATAATGGACTAATCAAAGGGTTCCACCAGAAAGCCCTTTTTCCAGCAACAAAATATGAATTTGCACCAAGGCGGGCAAAATTCTGAATTTTACTTTCATGCGCCGCCACCGAATCATAAGACCAATGCAAAATTTTCCCTTTCAGCTGTTTGGTTCGTATCCCGGTTGCCGGTTGAAATCTGTCGTGAGGATTTAGTCCTTCCCACCTGCCGGATTCAGGACTAAATAGTCTGATTTTATAATCAGGGTTCCAGGCTCCGTGGTAAATCCATTTTCCGGCATAGCAATTGAAGCGATC
This sequence comes from Hymenobacteraceae bacterium, assembly GCA_947459175.1. GTDB lineage: Bacteria > Bacteroidota > Bacteroidia > Cytophagales > Flexibacteraceae > CAMDMI01. The sequence continues at coordinate 2,123 of CANHCT010000005.1, read as the reverse complement.
TATCTGATATACAAGATCTTCTGTTTGCGACATCTTTATTGCATCTATTTCCTCCTGCAGACTTTGGTCTATGGCCTCATCTGCATCAAGGGATAAAATCAGGTCTCCGGTTGCCCGTGACATGGCAAAATTCTTTTGTTCTACATAACCCCTGAATTTTTCCCTGATTACAACTGCCCCAAGTGCCTCTGCTATTTCACAGGTATCGTCTTCAGAAAACGAATCCACCACCAAAATCTCATCTGCCACATCCAAAACAGAACGAATGCAGCGGGCAATCCGATGCGATTCATTAAATGCGATGATGACAACACTTAGTTTTCTCAACTCAATTTGGCAATAATAATGGCCCTGAATCCGGCAAAAATACGGGAAAACAATCCTGGATTTTTTAGCTGTGAATATTGATTTACCGGTGTTCCCATTTTGAGAACAGACTTATAAAACCAGGATGAAGGCACACCCCATTTGGCTGCAAATTGCTTTCTGCCATTGTTTTTCTTTACCCGGCCCGTGGTGTGAGAACGAAAATGGTAAACAAGAGATGCTCCCAAACCCAAAAAATCCCGAACACCCAGTTTCCACAATTTCATTGAAAAATCCGGGTCTGAATACATGCCGGGACTGAACTCCTCACTGTAGCCACCCACTGCCAGAAAGGTTTCCTTGGGAACCAATGAAGGCGGCCAGGAGGCACCATACCAATCCTGAATTTTCAATTGAGCCGCAAAGGCATCCAGTTTCTCTTTCTGAAAATCAAGCGGAGTTTGGCCAAATTGAAAGGGGGCAACTACATTTTTTGAGGATGAAGGCAAAGGTTCAATCATGGTTCCGGAAATAAACCACATGGAGTGATCAAACTGCAAAGCCCTGTTCATCAATGGCTTGTCCCAGTTTTTACATACATACATATCATCATTCAAATAAAGCAAAAACGGGTTTTTTGCCAATGAAACCATAGCATTCATGGCGTAGCAAACACCTGCATTTTGTTTTGAATAAGAATAATCGAAGCCCTTGTCCCTGGCCCATTCCAAACTGCCGTCGCTCCCTTCATTGATGTGCAAAATTATCTGGTGACTGAAAAATGAATTCATCTGAATGGCCTCAATGCATAATTTCAACATATTCAGGTTGTTCCATGTTGGAATCAGAATGGAAAACCCATTGAATACTTCAATTCCGGATGAAGGAAAAAATAAAATTTCAGGTTTGGGAAAATCAGGCTGCACTATTTTTAGTATTGGAAATTTGCTGTTGAATTGCTGCTTTACCGGGCTTTGCCTTCGTATTTTACCTGTTCATCTTTTGAATTGTGACGAATACAACGGCTTTTAAAACAGGCGGCCACAACTCAAAGATTTACCCTGCAAAAATACGGGCCTTTCACCGGATAAAAATCAATCCGCCGCTGATTCGGGTATTTGAACCCTGAATTTCATTCGGCTGCAACCATGGAATTGGATTCTCAGGCGAGGTGATGGATGGAATTTTTTTATTTTCTCTGCCCTGCTGAATGATTCATTAGGCAAGAACAGCAGAAACGAGCAACCCAATAGCCGGCAAAAATGCTGCTGCTAAGGCCAAAAGGGCTTCATGTAACAATCTAAGTTTTTTTGGCAAATATTAAAATGAAAATCCCGAGGAAAAAATTCAAAACCATTACTTATAAAATATTAATGATCATTGCTTTATTAATTTTTTAACCCGAAAAAAATAATTTCCTTATGCAGAAAAAAAGAACATCTCGAGTCCAAATATTGAAGTAATGAATTGAAGAAATCAAGATATTTTCAGGCTTTAAACCCGCACTTAAGTCCAAAAAATTCAAAAGTATGGATTGCTGCATTCCATGGAATAACAATCCGTAACCACATGCCACATTTGTATCGGGTAAGCAGATACACCCCATGAATGCCGAACTCAAAGCTCTGTCTTTAAGCCGGTTTTCATAGGAGTTGCCCGCAAGCCCCATAATCCTGTTTATGAAATGAAAAAGCACCTGCTCAAGTGTCTGAGCGGGGTGTGCCTGGCGATTGGATTTTCTATGCCTCATCTGGCCCAAGGTCAGTACGAGCCACAGAAAATGAACTTTCGGCCCGTTTCAAAATGGAAAATTCCGG
>CANHCT010000004.1 GCA_947459175.1 Hymenobacteraceae bacterium | reverse complement strand
TCATGGCCAATCTGGCACTCTTTTCCTGTATCGCCGGCCGTCATGATACCATTATATATGATGAACAGGCCCATGTGAGCATCAAGGAAGGAATCAGGCTCTCGCCGGCCAGGTCATTCTCCTTTCGCCACAACGACCACGAAGATCTTTATAAAAAGCTGAAAAACAGCTCCGGAAAAAAATTTGTAGCCATCGAAGGCATCTATTCCATGTCCGGTCATATTGCCCGGTTGGAGGAACTTTTGCAGGTATGCGATGAAGCAGGGGCAGTCCTTATAATAGATGAAGCCCACTCGGCAGGTGTGGCGGGAGAAGAGGGAGAAGGCCTTGCCATCGCAAAGAATCTGGAGAAACGAATCTGGGTGAGGCACTATACCTTCGGAAAAGCACTCGGTGCTTCAGGAGCCTTTCTTGCCCTTTCAGCCACAGCCAGAGATTTCCTGACCAACTTTTCATTTCCCCTCATTTATTCCACGTCCATACTTCCGCTTCAGGTAAAACTATGCCGCATTCAGCTCAGGGAACTGCAAAACAGCCGCAGCCAAATTGAGGCATTGCAGAGAATCATTGATTTCTGGTGCCGGCGGGCGGAAAAGGAAAGTGAAAGATTTTCAAAAAATGAAAAATCTCCGGTGCAGTTTATCCGTATTGCCGGTAATGAATCTGCCCTTGGGATATCAAAAAGACTCCAAGAGAGGGGCTTTCAGATCAAAGCGATGCTAAGTCCTACGGTAAAAGCCGGTGAAGAAGGACTGCGGGTAAGTCTGCACAGCTATAACCAGCCGGAAGAAATAGAAGACCTTTTGCGGACTTTAAAAGAATTTGAAAATATTTTTGAAGTCAAGTTTTGAGTTTCCGTTCAAAACCTCTACTTTTGCACTCCCTTTTGAAAAAGGGGTGCATTTTGTTGTAAATTATGGTTATAGATCCAATAGCAGACTATCTCACAAGATTGCGCAACGCCATCAAAGCCAGGCATCTGGTAGTTGAGGTTCCGGCCTCCAACATGAAGAAGCGCATTACAGAGATTCTTTTCGAGAAAGGGTACATTTTGAGCTACAAGTTCGAAGATGAAGGTCCCCAAGGCAAAATCAAGATTGCCCTGAAGTACTCTTACCCGTCAAAAGAGCCCGCCATCATGAAACTGGAGCGGATAAGCAAGTCCGGACTTCGCAAATATACGGGAGCCAACAAGCTTCCCCGTGTATTAAATGGTTTGGGTATTGCCATTCTTTCTACTTCCAAGGGCGTGATGTCTGACAAGGAAGCCAGATTGCACAAAGTGGGAGGTGAAGTTTTGTGTTACGTATATTAATTCACAGCTGAAATGTCAAGAATCGGAAAATTACCCATTGAGCTTCCGGCCAAGGTCGAAGTCAGTGTTGATAAATCAAATGTGGTGACCGTTAAAGGTCCGAAAGGCACATTGCATCAAGCAGTAGATCCTGATATTTCCATATCAATTGAGGACTCTACGCTCACCGTAACACGGCCAACCGAACAAAAAAGGCACAAAGCAATGCATGGTCTTTATCGTGCACTGATTGCCAATATGATAAAAGGAGTAAACGAGGGTTTCCGTGTTGATTTGGAATTGGTAGGGGTTGGTTATAAATCTACTCTTCAGGGACCAAATGCATTGGAACTTTCTTTGGGCTATTCACACAATCTGATCATCGGACTTCCTCAGGAAATCAAGGTTTCTACAATTACAGAAAAAGGTAAAAACCCGATTGTCACCCTGGAAGGAATTGACAAACAACTGATTGGTCAGGTTGCCGCCAAACTGAGAAGTTTGAGAGAGGTAGAACCTTACAAAGGAAAAGGTATTCGCTTTGTGGGCGAAGTTGTCAGAAGAAAAGCCGGTAAAACATCTGCAAAATAACTATGTCACTAACAAAATCAGCTCGCAGAGACAGAATTAAAATGCGGATCAGAAAGAAAATTTCTGGTTCCGCAGAATTGCCCAGAATCAGCGTATTCAGAAGCAACTCTCAGATATATGCCCAGATTATCGATGATGTAGCCGGCAAGACCCTTGCTGCAGCTTCTTCACTCGAGCTGGGAAAAAATAAAGCTACCAAAACCGATGCAGCTACCCAAGTAGGTAAAGCCCTTGCTGAAAAAGCGATGGCCGCAGGCATATCAAATGTAGTTTTTGACAGGGGAGGCTACCTGTTTCACGGAAGGGTAAAAGCATTGGCAGAAGGAGCCCGTGAGGGTGGATTAAAATTTTAAGGAATGAACAGCAACAGAATAGTTCGCGTAGTAGAAGGCGATTCATTAAAGGAAAAAGTGGTTGCCATCAACCGGGTAGCCAAAGTGGTAAAAGGAGGACGCAGATTCTCATTTTCAGCCATTGTGGTGGTTGGAGACGGAAACGGTATTGTCGGATACGGTCTTGGCAAAGCCAATGAGGTAACCGATGCAATCCAAAAGGGCATTGAAGATGCCAGAAAAAATCTGGTTAAAATTCCGATGTACAAGCACACCGTTCCCCATCCTTTGCATGGAAAATATTCCGGTGGATATGTATTTCTGAAGCCGGCCGCTCCCGGAACCGGAATCATTGCCGGTGGTGCCATGCGTGCCGTTTTGGAAAGCGCAGGCATACGCGATATTCTGGCCAAATCCAAAGGGTCTTCAAATCCGCACAATGTGGTGAAAGCCACCGTTGATGCACTTATCAATATGAAAGATCCCGCGGAAATTGCTAAAAACAGAGGCATTTCACTTCAAAAAGTTTTCAACGGCTAATAAAAATGAAACTTCATAATTTAAAGCCAGCCGCAGGATCAGTAAAATCGGCCAAAAGAATTGGTCGGGGTCCCGGTTCAGGAAAAGGAGGAACATCGACCCGCGGACACAAGGGTGCAAAATCCCGCTCGGGGTATTCAAGGAAAGCCGGATTTGAAGGCGGACAGATGCCATTGCAGCGTCGTGTTCCCAAGTTTGGTTTCAAAAATCCAAACAAAGTGGTATTCAAGGTTTTGAACCTGGATGACCTCAGAAAACTGGCTGAAGCGCACAGCACCAACACTCTGGATCTGGATTTCTTCCTCAACCATGGTTTGGTATCCAAAAAAGACAAAGTGAAAATCTTAGGAAGAGGAGAATTTGCCGGAAAACTTAACATTTCTGCACATGCCTTTTCTGAAACTGCCAAACAAATCATAGAAAAAGAGGGCGGAACAATAAGTCTTGTCTCCTGATGAACAAACTGATAAAAACATTCCGGGATATTTTTTCAATTGAGGATTTGCGGGAGCGAATCCTTAATACTTTGTTATTTTTAGCTGTCTACCGGTTGGGCTCATACATCGTATTGCCAGGTGTTGACGGTGGTAGAATGCTGCAAAATGAAAACAACGCCGAAGGAATTTTCGGGCTGTTGAACACACTCCTCGGAGGTGCATTCAACAATGCTTCCATTTTCGGATTGAGCATCATGCCCTACATATCAGCTTCCATTGTTCTGCAACTCCTCACCGTTGCGGTGCCGTATTTTCAAAAGCTTCAGAAAGAAGGCGAATCCGGCAGAAAGAAAATCAATCAATATACCCGTGTTCTGACTATCGGAATATGTTTAGCACAGTCTGCGGCCTACATCGCATCCAATATTCCCGCTGAGTTCATCTATCCTGAGTTTCAGGGAACATTGTTCAATGTTTCCTCCATGATCATCCTCACGGCAGGAACTGTTTTCTGTATGTGGATGGGAGAAAAAATTACAGACAGAGGTATCGGTAACGGAATTTCCCTCCTCATTATGGTGGGTATTATTTCCAGATTCCCCGGCGCATTGATGAATGAGGCCCGCACACAGGGAGTAAACGGCGCTTTAATTTTTATTTTGGAATTGTTTGTGCTGTTTTTTGTGGTCATGGGCGTGGTTATCATTACCCAGGCTGTGAGGCAAATTCCCATTCAGTATGCAAAGCAAATCATTGGAAACAAAGTGTACGGAGGTCAGCGCCAGTATTTGCCGATCAAGGTCAATTCTGCTGGTGTTATGCCCATCATTTTTGCTCAGTCGCTGATGTTTATTCCGGCTTTCATTGCCGGCTTGTTCAGGGAGTCAAGTGATATTGCCAATTCCATAGGTGTCACATTTGCCGACTTTACCAGCTGGCAATACAATGTGGTGTTCGCTACGCTGATTATTGTATTTACCTTCTTCTACACTGCCATTGCCATCAACCCGAATCAGATTGCGGATGATATGAAACGTAACAATGGCTTTGTACCCGGCATAAAACCAGGTCCTCAAACCAGCGAGCACATTGCCGGAGTGATTGACAGAATCACCCTGCCCGGAGCGGTATTTCTCGCCATCATCGCAATACTCCCCTCCATTGCAGTCAAATTCAATGTAACCCGCGATTTCAGCCAATTCTTTGGCGGAACATCCCTTCTGATTATGGTAGGTGTAATCCTTGATACATTGCAGCAGGTGGAAAGCTATCTGCTGATGAAACATTATGAAGGTTTGATGAAAACCGGAAAATTCAACGAAGCCTCTGAAAAAGTGGCCGTTGCCTGACCTGATTTATGCTGAAAGTAAAGGAAAGCAAACAGATTTACCTGAAAACAGCTGCCGAAATTGAAGCCATTCGGGAGAGTGGAAAGATTTTGTCCCAGCTTCATGGTGCGCTTTCCTCCAGGATTGAAACCGGTGTAAAAACCATCGAACTGGATGCTTTTGCAGAGAACTACATTCTGAAAAATGGAGCCAAGCCTTCGTTTAAAGGATATCGGGATTTTCCTGCTACCCTTTGCATTTCGGTGAACAATGTGGTGGTACACGGCATACCAAACCACTACATCCTGAAAGATGGAGATATTATTTCCATCGATTGCGGAGTGTATTACAATGGCTTTCATGCCGACAGTGCATTTACCTACCGGGTCGGAAGCATTTCGGAAGAAAAACAAAACCTGCTGAAAGAGACCTACGAATCCCTTTTTCGCGGCATTGCCAAGTGTAAATCCGGCAACCGGGTTGGTGATATTTCTTATGAAATTCAGCGGTATGTGGAGCAGTTTGGATACGGCGTGGTAAGAGAACTTGTAGGTCATGGCGTAGGAAAATACCTGCACGAACCACCTGAGGTACCGAACTTCGGGAAACAGGGAAAAGGCCCGAAACTGGAGAATGGTATGGTGATTGCTATCGAACCAATGGTAACCATGGGCAAAAGAACTGTCAAGCAGGATCGTGATGGCTGGACCATCCGTACTCAGGATGGCTTGCCTTCGGCTCATTATGAGCACACGGTAGCCATAGTGGAGGGAAAGCCGGAAGTACTGACCTCCTTCGAATACATTGTAGAATCTCAACAAATAACCGCCCATGCCTAAACAATCATCCATAGAGCAGGACGGAACCATTTTGGAAGCTTTGTCCAATGCCATGTTCCGGGTGGAACTGGGCAACGGACATCAGTTGATTGCACACATTTCCGGCAAAATGAGGATGCACTACATCAAAATATTGCCCGGAGACAAAGTAAGGTTGGAAATTTCGCCTTACGATCTGACAAAAGGAAGAATTGTTTATCGTTATAAATAAGCCATGAAAGTAAAGGCATCTGTTAAAAAACGCAGTGAAGACTGCAAAATCATCCGGCGGAAAGGGAAACTTTTCGTCATCAATAAAAAGAATCCAAGGTTTAAACAAAGACAAGGATAATGGCAAGGATTGCTGGAGTAGACATCCCCGGAAACAAGAGGGGAGAAATTGCTTTGACTTATATCTATGGTATCGGGAGGAGTTCCGCCACGACCATATTGAGCAAAGCCGGAGTTCACAAAGACAAAAAGGCTAACGAATGGTCTGAAGACGAGTCGAATGCCATCCGCTCCGTCATCAGCGGCGAGTTCAAGGTAGAAGGCGTGCTGAAATCTGAGATTCAGCTATCCATCAAGCGCTTGATGGACATTGGTTGCTATCGCGGGCTTCGCCACAGAAAAGGTCTGCCTGTGAGAGGACAGAGGACGAAAAACAATTCCAGAACAAGGAAAGGAAAGAGAAAAACTGTGGCCAACAAGAAAAAAGCCACTAAATAATAGCTAAGATGAATCAAAAGAGAAAGGACAAAGGAAAGAAAAGGGTTGTGGTAGTAGAAGCTATCGGACAGGCCCACATCAAAGCTTCTTTCAACAACATCATCATTTCCATTACCAACAACAACGGGGAAGTGGTTTCCTGGGCCTCAGCCGGTAAAATGGGCTTTAAAGGTTCCAAGAAAAACACACCGTATGCTGCCCAGAAAGCTGCAGAAAACTGCTCTCAGGTAGCCTATGAATTGGGAATGCGCAAAGTTGATGTATTTGTCAAAGGTCCAGGTGCTGGAAGAGAATCTGCCATCCGCACCATTCAGAACTGTGGCCTTGAAGTGGCAGTTATAAAAGATGTTACACCGCTTCCGCACAACGGATGCCGTCCACCTAAAAAGAGAAGAGTATAATTATGGCAAGGTATACAGGAGCGACCACAAAGATTGCCCGTCGGTTTGGAGACGCCATTTTTGGTCCCAGCAGAGCATTACAAAAGAAAAATTACGGTCCCGGTCAGCACGGCCGAGGCAAAAGGAGAAAACAATCGGAATACGCGATACAGCTGGCTGCCAAGCAGAAAGCAAAATATACCTATGGTGTACTGGAGCGTCAATTCTCCAATTTGTTTTCCAAAGCAGCCCGTAAAGAGGGTATCACCGGTGAAAATCTTCTGAAATTGCTGGAGGCCCGCCTCGACAATGTAGTTTTCAGATTCGGTATTTCTCCCACCCGTGCAGGTGCACGCCAACTCGTATTGCACAAGCACATTACCGTAAACGGTGAGGTGGTGAATATTCCTTCTTTTAGCGTAAAGCCCGGAGATGTGATTGCCGTAAGAGAGAAATCAAAATCTCTTTCTGCTATTTCAGACAGCCTTTCTGGTCGCAGCGCCAGAAAATTCAATTGGCTGGAGTGGGACGGAAAAGAACTCTCCGGTAAATTCATCTCCTATCCTCAAAGGGATCAGATTCCGGAAAACATTCAGGAACAACTTATTGTAGAACTTTACTCCAAATAATTCCTAAACATGTCATCCATTTTAGCATTTCAAATTCCCGACAAAGTCGTCATGGAGAAAGCCGACGACTTTCACGGTCTTTTTGAGTTCAAACCCCTTGAAAAAGGATTTGGAGTAACCATCGGCAACGCACTGAGAAGAATTCTTTTGAGCTCCCTCGACGGCTATGCCATCACTTCCATAAAGATTCCGGGTGTTCTGCACGAATTTTCCAATATCGAAGGGGTGGTGGAAGATGTTACTGAAATCATCCTCAACCTGAAGCAGGTACGGTTTAAAAAATTGGTAGACGGACCCGATCAGAAAATCAACATCTTTTTGAAAAACAAGGATGTATTTACTGCCGGAGACATTGCCAACTTTACTTCCTCTTTTGCTATCCTGAATCCGGATTATGTGATTTGTCGCATTGACCCGGCTTTTTCGTTCGAAATCGAACTGACCATCGAAAAAGGAAGAGGTTATGTTCCGGCCGAGGAAAACAAGAATGCCGACTCGAATACCGGTGTCATTCCTATTGACGCCATATTCACGCCTATAAAAAATGTAACCTACCGGGTAGAAAACACCCGGGTGGAGCAAAAGACCGATTTTGAGAAACTCATCATCGAAATCAAAACCGATGGCTCCATTCACCCAGAGGATGCACTCAAAGGAGCTGCCTACATTCTGATTCAACACTTCATGCTGTTCAGCGATCAGGCCATGACCTTTGAAATTGCCAGACCACAAGAGGAAGAAACAGTGGATGAAGAATGGCTGCAAATGCGCAAGCTTCTCAAAACATCCCTTACCGACCTTGATCTTTCGGTGCGGGCATACAATTGCCTCAAAGCCGCTGATATCAAAACACTCGGCGACCTGGCGGCATTGGAAGTTTCTGACATGATGAAGTTCAGAAACTTTGGTAAAAAATCATTAACAGAACTGGAACAACTGATTGCAGAAAAAGGTCTGACCTTTGGAATGGACATCAGCAAGTACCGCTTAGATGAAGATTAATCATGAGACACGGAAAAAAAGACAACCACCTTGGCAGAACCGCCTCTCACAGGAAAGCCATGCTTTCGAACATGGCCAACTCCCTGATATTGAATAAAAGAATCGTTACTACACTGGCCAAGGCAAAAGAGCTGCGCAAATATGTGGAGCCTATTTTGACAAAATCTAAAGACGACACCACGCACAACCGCAGGACGGCTTTTTCTTATTTGAAAAACAAAGAAGCCATCAAAATTCTTTTCGGAGAAATCTCTGAAAAAATTGCCAGCCGCAACGGAGGATACACCCGAATTATCAAATTGGGAACCCGTTCAGGAGATGCTGCTGAGACTGCGCTTATCGAATTGGTGGACTACAATGAGTTGTTGCTCACTGTCAAATCTCAGGCCCCGGCGAAAGCCAAAAGGACCCGCCGGGCCGGTTCGAGAAAAACTGAAGGAACTCCTGTGGCAGAAGCCGTAGTGGTAGCCGATGAGGCAATTGAGGAAACACCTGCAGCAGAAATCGTGGCCGATGAGGTAGAAAAAACAGAAGAAATCATTGCAGAACCAACCGCTGAAGTTGTCGAAACCGAAACTGCAGATGAAATTCCTGCCACAGAATCAGAAACTCCGGCAGAACCGGAATCTTCAGCTGACGAAGCCCCTGAAGCTTCAGCTGACGAAGAGGAACCAAAAAAAGAAGAATAATTTTCGAAAAGGGGACCTCGGTTCCCTTTTTTTTTGAACATTTTGGCATTTGCCCAAGTTTTTTAGCCATGACCCTTACTGACGAAGAGCTGAAGGAGGAGGTTCGTAAGACCATAAAGACCATTTACGATCCGGAGATTCCGGTAGACATTTATGAGCTGGGGCTGATTTACGAGATTGAGGTTTACCCGGTCAACAATGTGTATGTCAAAATGACCCTGACCTCACCCAACTGTCCTTCAGCGGGAACCATTCCGGAGGAAGTGAGATCGAAAGTTCAGGCTATGGAAGGCATGGGTGAAGTCCATGTAGAGCTTACTTTTGATCCTCCTTACCATCAGGATATGATGTCGGAGGCGGCCAAACTTGAATTGGGTTTTTTATAACAACATAAAGACATGTATCCAGAACATTTGGTGGCGCCCATGCGCCTTGATTTAACAAACGCCGGCTTCAGAGAAATGAAATCGGCTGGTGAAGTAAACCATGAACTGACCGAGAGCAAAGGAACTGCTCTGGTGGTCATCAACTCTGTGTGCGGTTGTGCGGCAGGAACCGCCAGACCCGGAGTGAAACTTGCACTGAGCAGGTCTGCGAAAAAACCTGAAAGGCTGCTTACTGTATTTGCAGGCGTAGATCAGGAAGCAACCGCAAAGGTTCGGGAGTTTACCCTTCCCTATCCGCCAAGTTCTCCCTCCATTGCCTTGTTTAAAGACGGAGAATTGATCCATTTTGTTCAGCGTCAGCACATTGAAGGCCGCTCTGCCGAGGTGATTGCCACCCATCTGGAGGGGGTTTTTGAAGAGGTACTTTGATTCAGAGACCTCACCAAAGGAATGTATCCTTATACAAACGGATGCTGTCTCTGATGATTCGGTAGGCTTCCTGCCTGTCCATAAAGTTTTCTACCACTACCTCCTTGTGCTCCAGTTTTTTGTAATCTTCAAAAAATCTCTGGATTTGGTTGATGGTGTGCACAGGCAATTGGCTGATTTCTTCTATGTGATTGACTGACTGGTCTTTTGCTGCCACAGCAATAATTTTGTCGTCGGCCTCGCCCTGGTCTACCATGCGCATTACGCCAACCACTTTGGCTTCTACCTGGCACAAATGGGGAAGTTCGATGGATGTAATCACCAGAATATCGAGCGGATCTTTGTCGTCACAATAGGTGCGGGGAATAAATCCGTAATTTGCAGGATAGTGTACCGCAGAAAAAAGAACCCGGTCGAGCTTGAGCAGTCCGGTCGTTTTATCAAGCTCAAATTTTCCCTTTGAACCAGAGGGTATTTCGATGATGGCATTGACAAGTTCGGGGGCATGGTCACCAAAATGTACATGGTGCCATGGATTGAAATTGGAAGTAGCCTGAGATTGGATGGGCATTACGCAGATTTAATAGTAATAAAAAGTTTCCTGAGACCGTGACCGTATGGTGAAACAAATTTTGAGTCTCAATTGAAATACAGCTTCATTTCGCCTTTGTCCTGCCGGTTCAAGACTGACAAAATCGAAACGCTTTGTTTCGGTAAAGAAGCGGCAGTAACCGGCTTCTATATGAAAATTGATCTTTCCGGCTTCCGGCAAATACAGATAGCCCATCCACAATCCGAGCCCGGGACCGGACCGGTAGCGGTCGTAGCCTTCGCGGTATTGGTCCTGAAACTGCGGTGTTTTTTTACTAAGATCCTGAATATAGGTCCAGTTGCCAAAATATCCCCCGCCCAGGGATACATTAAGCCCTCCCAAGGTATTCCAAACCGCTTTTTTATTGATTTTCAGGGTATAACCCATTTTCATCAATGGAAACATAAAGCCTCTTTGAAAAACCTTGAATGTGGCATAACTGCCATTGGAGCCGATAATCTGCCCATCCTTGTCCCTGAGGTTGGAAACCGGATCATTTTTCACCCCGCTGCCAAAGAGGTATCCATATTCCAAACTGAAAAATAACCTTTTTTTTGTTTGGAATTGAATGGCACCTCCTATTTCACCATAATTTCCATAATCCTTTTTCAGGTCCATTCCCGGAATGCATAAGCCTGCAAATCCCGAAAACATAAGGATGCGCTGGCCATTTGTACCGGTGGAATCAGGCGAGTGTCTTGCGCCTGAAATTTCCGGACCGAAAAAGAAAAATAACAAAACAATACAAATACTTCGATTCAATTTTTCGGCATTCAAAGTGCAAAGAACCTGTTTATCCCGAAATATGGGAAGTTTTCAAAGAATATTTTGAAAATGGATTGGCTCAATCCCATTTTACTGCCAGTTTTGCACCTCGAAAAAAATTCAGAATGAAAATAGCAGTAGTGGGAACCGGATATGTAGGCTTGGTTACCGGCACATGTTTTGCCGAAACCGGCAATTCGGTAACCTGCATCGATATCAACCAGGAAAAGGTTAAAAGTTTACAATCAGGAGTTATCCCCATTTATGAGCCCGGGCTGGATGTTTTGTTCCACCGGAATATTGAACAGGGGAGACTAAAATTTACAACCCATTTGGCAGAAGGCATTGCTGACGCATCTGTGATATTTCTTGCCTTGCCTACACCTCCCGGCGAAGACGGTTCTGCCGACCTAAGCTATATCCTGGGTGTTGCCTCCGACCTTGGCCCCTTGCTGAACCAATATGTGGTGGTGGTAGACAAGTCCACAGTACCAGTGGGAACTGCAGAATTGGTGAGTGCCAGAATTGCAGAAAAAGCCACTGTTGAATTTGATGTGGTTTCAAATCCTGAGTTTCTCCGGGAAGGCGTTGCTGTAGAAGATTTTATGAAGCCAGACCGGGTGGTCATAGGCACCAGGTCCGAAAAGGCAAAGAAAGTCATGGAGCGTTTGTACGCTCCGCTTGTTCGGCAAGGAAATCCGGTTTTGTTTATGGATGAACGCTCTGCGGAACTCACCAAGTACGCTGCCAATGCTTTTCTTGCTACCAAAATCACCTTTATGAATGAGATTGCCAATCTTTGCGAAAAGGTGGGGGCCAATGTGGATGAGGTCCGAAAAGGAATAGGTTCAGACAGCAGGATTGGAAAGAGATTCTTGTTTGCTGGTATTGGATACGGCGGAAGTTGCTTCCCGAAAGATGTGCAGGCTTTGGCCAAAACTTCTTCCGAATACCAGTATGATTTTAAAATCCTTGAATCGGTAATGGGTGTCAATCAGATACAGAAGACCAAACTGATTCCGGCAATAAAAAATTATTTCAAAGGTGATTTAAAGGGCAAGAAAATTGCGGTATGGGGTCTGGCATTCAAGCCTTATACAGATGACATCCGCGAAGCACCTTCTCTGGAAAACATAAGAGTTCTTTTGGCGGAAGGGGCTAAAATCAAAGCCTATGACCCTGAAGCACAGGAAAATGTAAAACGGATTTTAGGCGAAACCATAGAATTCGGACAAGACCTTTATGAAACACTGGAAGGTGCCGATGCCTTATTGGTGGTAACCGAATGGCCAGAATTCAGAACCCCTGAATTTGAAAAAATTCAAAAACTTCTGAAAAATAAGGTGATTTTTGACGGCCGAAATGTATTTGAACCGATCCAAATGGAAGAATTCGGATTTGATTATTATTCCATTGGTCGCCAACCTATTTTTTTTAATTCCAAAATCTAATGAAAAGTGTACTAATCACAGGAGGAGCGGGCTTTTTGGGCTCTCATTTATGCGACCGCTTTCTGAACGAGGGATACCATGTGATTGCCATGGACAACCTGATTACCGGCAATCTGGCGAATATCGAACACCTGTTTGGCCTGAAAGAGTTCGAATTTTATCATCATGATGTCTCCAAATTTGTACATGTACCCGGACACCTGGATTACATCCTGCATTTTGCCTCTCCGGCCTCTCCCATCGATTACCTGAAAGTTCCCATTCAAACCCTGAAAGTAGGCTCTTTGGGAACGCACAATCTGTTGGGTTTGGCAAAAGCGAAACAAGCCAGATTTCTGATTGCCTCCACTTCAGAGGTTTACGGCGATCCTTTGGTACATCCTCAATATGAAGACTATTGGGGTAATGTAAATCCAATTGGTCCAAGAGGCGTTTATGATGAGGCCAAGCGTTTTCAGGAAGCCATCACTATGGCATACCACACTTATCATGGTCTGGAAATCAGAATTGCCAGAATTTTCAATACCTACGGTCCCCGGATGCGACTTGACGATGGCCGTGTATTGCCTGCTTTTATCAGCCAGGCGCTGAGGGGGGAAAACTTAACTGCTTTTGGAGACGGAAGCCAGACCCGTTCATTTTGTTATGTTGCGGATTTGGTGGAAGGAATCTATCGCCTTCTGCTAAGTGACTATTCCTTCCCGGTAAACATTGGGAATCCGGCCGAAATCACCATCAACCAGTTTGGTGAGGAAATCATAAACCTGACGGGATCTAAATCCAAAATCATTTACAAGCCATTGCCCCAGGATGACCCGAAACAAAGGCAACCCGACATCTCTCTTGCAAAGGAGAAATTGGGTTGGGAACCAAAAGTTTCCCGCTCAGATGGATTGAAACTCACTTTGGAATACTTTAAGAAGGAATTGCAAAAAAGCTAAGCTTTACTGCCCGAAATGGACTGGTATGATTTTCATGAATTTATCCTGAAATCCGGTCTTGGAGCAGAAACTGCCCTTTTTTCGGGAATTGTCCTGATAGTTTTTTGCTACCTGGTTTTGCCGGGACAGTCCTTTGGTCTTTCTATTTGGATTTGCCTTTTTTCGCTGGCAGCTGCTTTTTATCTTTCAGAATATTGTCCTGTTGACGGAAGTTTTCAAAGCCTTCATTTTCAATACTATACACCCATACTTAAAAGATTTTTTCTGATATCGGGCGCTGTGGGCTTTTTCGGGTATCTGGAATGGCGCAGCGGAAGAAACGAAGCAGCCAGACCGGAAATTTTCATCCTTCTCCTCCTGAGTCTGATGGGATTGATGGTGATGGTATCGGCTCAGTCGCTGTGGCTGATGTTTTTGGCCGCAGAGGTTTTTTCTCTGAGTTCTTATGCATTGGCCAGGCCTTCGGGAAGAGATGAAGAATCCATATTGTCGGTGGTGCGGTATTTCGGCACCGGGGCATTGGCTTCGGCTCTTGCCATATTCGGCCTCAGTTGGTTGCTTGGCTTCGAGTTTAGCGGTTTGGAAACCTTTTCATTTGAAGGAGCTGTTTTTCAAGGCCTTAGAATAGCTGGATACATGCTTTTTGCAGGTTTTTTATTGTTTAAGTCGGGTAGTTTTCCATTTCATTTCTGGGTTCCGCAACTCTACGAAAAAGCGCCTACGCCCTGGATTGGCTACATCTCCGCCGCCCCAAAAATTGCAGCAGCCTTCTGCATATTGGGGCTGACCAAAATGTTTTCGCTGCCCGTATCGTTGCCTCTGTTTGTCCTGTGCATTTCAGGCTTGCTCATTGGCAATCTTGCCGCCTTTCAATCAGAAAAGCTAAAAAATCTTTTTGGTTATTCTGCTGTGGCACAGGCTGCATTTTTGCTGGTGCCCTCTGTTTTTTGTCAAAGAATGCCCAATACTGAAAATCAACTGCTCATCTATGCCATTGCCTATGGCATTGTGAATCAGGGGGCATTTTGCGCCATTCAGTATTTTGAAAACCATCTTCAGGATGAACTCAAAATTAAAGATTTGGCTGGTCATTTTTCAGTTCAGCCACTGCCTGTGCTGGCATTTATCGTATTGATTGTTTCGCTGATTGGCCTCCCTCCTACCATTGGATTTTCATCGAAACTTCTCCTTTTCTCCACCCTTCTTCCACTTGTAGGAGATTGGAGCGGAACCATTTCCTACATTCTGTTTGCAGCCCTGATTGCATCATCCGTTTTGTCTTTGGGTTATTTCTACAGGATCCCTTACCAATTGATATTCAAGCCAAAAACGCTGGAAGACATTCCCCTTAGAGGTTCGGCTTATTCTTTTTTCTGGTTAATTGTCGCCGGTATTTTCGCTGTAGTGGCCTTCTTCGCTCCCAAATTTTTCTTTCCGGTATTTTCTTAACTCCAGGATGGCGAAACGGATTCTGCTGGTGGACAATGATGACTCTTTTACACTGAACATACGGGATTATCTTTGCATGACCGGTGCTGAGGTAACTGTAAGTAATTTTGCAAGTGTCAAAGAATCAGGAAAATGGATGGATTATGATGCCATTGTTTTGGGTCCCGGACCCGGCAATCCCGGGTCTATGCCGGACCTGCTTGACTTTACAATTGCTGTGATTGCGAGGAAACCCTTGTTGGGCATTTGTCTTGGTTTTCAGGCAATAGCCCTTACTTACGGAGCAAAAATCGTAAAAAAAGAACCCAAACACGGGAAAACAGACATTGTCATTATGGTACGGCGTAGTACGCTATTTTCGGATATTCCCGACCGGTTCCGGGTGGTGCGGTACCACTCCCTGCAGGTGGAAAACCTGCCTCGCCCATTGTTGCCGAATCTGCTTACAGAAAAAGGAGAATTGATGGGATTTGAGCATGAAAGCATGAAAATCAGCGGATTTCAATTTCATCCGGAAGCCCATTTGTCGGAATATGGTCTGCAACTTTTAAAAAACTGGATTAAGATAATATGATTCTTTTTTGAGTATGGTGGAAAAAATTGAATTATTGCCTTATTTGCCGGCATTCCAAAACCGGTAAACGAAATTGAACGAACACCTTAAAACACTCGGAGAGTACAAATATCTGGATGCCGGAAATGGGCCGGTGGTGGTGATGCTGCATGGTCTTTTTGGCGCTTTAAGCAACTGGGAGCCAACTGTTTCAGCCTTGAAAGATCGGTTTAGGGTGGTGGTGCCGGTATTGCCCATTTACGAAATGCCCCTTCTTTCGGCCACTATCGATGGTCTGAGGAAATATGTGGAGGGATTTGTGAAAGCAACCGACATCAGAGAGTTTCATTTGATGGGAAATTCCCTTGGCGGACATATTGCATTGGTGTATACCCTTGCCAATCCGGGTAAAGTAAAAACCCTCATCCTGACAGGAAGTTCAGGCCTGTTTGAAAACTCCATGGGAGGTTCCTTCCCGAAAAGAGGAAGTTTCGAATACATCAAGGAACGCGTTGGCTACACCTTTTATGACCCCAATGTAGCATCGGATGAATTGGTACAGGAGGTGTTCGATATCACAAAAAGTGTTTCCAAATGTATGGCAATTGTGGCCATTGCCAAATCTGCCCAGCGGCATAATCTGGCAGGGGATTTAGAAAAAATAAAAGTTCCGACACTTCTGATTTGGGGGCTGAACGATACAATTACCCCACCGCATGTGGCCCATGAATTTAACCGGCTGATAAAAAACAGCACCCTCTATTTTATTGATCACTGCTGCCATGCCCCGATGATGGAGCAGCCTGAAAGATTCAACCAACTTTTACACGATTTTCTTGTTAAAAACTGATGCTTGTATCCGAAATCGTCAGGAAAGTTCCCGGTCCCCTTTCGCCTAAAGACGAATTGGCGGATCTGTTTCGAGAGGATTTTGAAGAAGGAATTGATTATCTGGCGGTTGTGGAGGAAAACAAGTTCCTTGGTTTTCTGCCCCTTGCAGATTTGGAAACAGAAAAGGAAATCAACAAAAATGTCGGCGAGTGTGACCTTGAAAAAGTAGACAAACCAGCCACAGCAGGTCAGCATTTTTTTGAGGTTTTGGTGCTTTTTCGAAAGGCCAATTTGCCGGTACTGCCTGTATTGGATGAAAAAGGAGATTATGATGGATTCATTTTGCTGGGTCAGGCTTTGGAGGCACTCAGCGACAGTTATGCTTTCCAGACAGAGGGCGGCGTGATTGTCTTATCTGTGATGATGAACGACTACTCCCTTTCTGAAATTTCAAGATTGGTGGAAGCCAATCAATCGAAGATTTTGGCCGTAGTAGCCGAGGCAGACCCGCTGGCTCAGGAGAGGTTAATTGTTCACCTCAAAATCAATCAAAAAGATCTTTCCCGAATTGTGGCTACACTTGAAAGATTTGACTACCAAGTAGTTGAAGTCCACCACAAGAGTGAATCCACATCTCTCGACCAGGAAAGATTGGATTTGCTGATGAAGTATTTAGGAATCTGAAACAGGTATGAAAGTAGGTCTTCATTCTCTGGGATTTCATCGTATTCCCAAAAACGAACTGGACCAATTCGGAAAAAAGCTGGAAGAGGCCGGCTTTGAAATCCTGGTATCAAGGGCATTGCTGAAGCCGTACGAAAAAGGAACAGGCCTTGAATTTTCAAGCAGTGGAATTTTTGAACAGGGAGATGACATTTCTGATCTGGATATTCTCTTGAGTTTGGGCGGCGATGGTACCATTTTGGATACCCTTTTGTATTCGGTACCCGCAAAAATTCCTGTTTTGGGTGTAAATTTTGGGAGGATGGGTTTTTTGGCCATTGCGAATTCGGCCGAAACCGACGGGATTATCGCCTTTCTGAAAAAAGGAGATCCCGAAATTTTTTCCAGACCATTGCTTTCGCTTGAAAGTGAGGAAGGACCCCTTTTCAGCGAAAACTTTGCATTAAATGAAATCACAGTGGCCAAACGCGATACGGCTTCTATGATTACTGTTGAAACACGGATAGAAGGAGAATTTCTGAATGAATACTGGGGAGATGGATTGATTATTTCTACAGCTACCGGCTCAACAGGCTATTCGCTGAGTTGCGGCGGCCCTATTTTACTTCCTGATAATCAAAGTATTGTAATTACCCCGATTAGCCCGCATAATTTATCTATGCGGCCATTGGTTTTGCCCGACCACATTTCACTGGAGTTGAAACCTAAGAGCAGGCATCAAAAAATAATGGTTTCAATGGATTCGCGCTCCCGAACTTTTCCCAGTCATCAAACGCTGAAAATCAGGAAATCTGACCGGGAGGCTCTTTTCATTCAGTACCCAGGCTATTCCTTTGGAAATGCCATCCGGGAAAAACTTTTTTGGGGCAAGGACCTTAGAAATTAATAAAAAGAAATACAGACTTTTTTGTTGATTTTTTTTCAGTTAGTTTTGCGGTTAGAGTGTTTGTTAAACAGTACATTACAAATGAAAAGATAGCTATGCAGCGTAAATCCTTGCTGTTTGGATTTTTAGTCCTTTTAATTTTTTCAGTTTCGCTTTCTGCTGAAGCGCAGTTACTTTTTGGGAAGCGGGCAAAAAGGGCTGCTTTAAAGACCCGAAACAGGCAGATCTCCCGATTTACAGTGAGAACTGACTTTAGTAAATCGAAGAAATATGTTTCCTACGGAGGCGGAACAGGTATTTCCAACTACTTTGGAGATTTGGCCCCCAGAACAAGAAGGGGTAGTTCCGACATGCGGTATACCCGAAGTTATCTTACCGGATTCTACCTCCAGAGAATTCACCCGAATATTACCCTCAGGGGTTCTCTCACCTGGATGAGGCTGAGAGGAGATGATTTTTCCGTTTCAAGGATTACCAGTCCGGAGGCCACAGATAAAGGAAGGTTTGTTCGGAATCTTCATTTCAGAAACGACATTTTTGAAATAGCCGGTGTTGGTGTTTTTGATCTTTTTCCAACCAACAGGGGGTATCTGAGAAGGAACTTTCTCAACCCTTACGGAATTCTGGGACTTTGCTTCTTTCATCATAACCCCAAAGCCATGACACCCATCCGGCCAGGTCAAAGCAATGATTGGGTAAGCTTGCAACCCCTTGGTACAGAAGGTCAAAATACAGGAATTCCCGGAACACCCTCACCATATTCTCTTTGGCAATTGGGTGTACCACTTGGCTTCGGACTCCGATACCGTCTGGCTGATAAATGGGACTTGAGTTTTGAAATGTGCTATCGTTTCGTATTCACCGACTACATCGATGATGTTAGTTCAAAGTATCCAACAGATGAGGTATATCAGCGGATGGCTGAGCAAGGCAATTTCCTTGGTATCGAAATGTCTGACCGCAGTGCAGAGGCAAACGCAGCCGTTACAGGGGACAGAAGAAACCTGACTACAAGACCATGGGGTAGTACATGGAACATCAACAACACTACTTCAATAGATTTAAAAGACCCTGTAACAGGCGATCTCATTTTAAATCCGGAAACAGGAAAGCCGTTTCAAAGATTTAAGGCTTTTGAAACTTCCGAAGGAGTGGGGCAGCCACCGCCAAGAGGAAATAAAAGGCGGGATTATTGGATGGTCACGGCTTTTCACCTGGCGTATATTCTGGAAATCAAACAGAAGCCACCAAAATTCCGTTAATATTTTTCATCCGGAAGCGTTATGGCAGGGATGAGTATCAAAATATTTGTTATCCGAGGGCTTACAGCCCTCATTTTTTTTATTTTTTCAATTTCCCAAAATCTTATTGCTCAGCGGTTTGAATTTGGCGCAGGACTCGGAGCACTGAATTACAAGGGCGATCTTAATCCGCAGCTCAATCCCGTTTTGTCAAGACCGGGAGTACAATTGCTTTTTCGCTATAACTTCAGCATGGCCCTGGTGGGAAGGGCCAATCTGGTTTTGGGAAATCTGGCCGGAGACGGAGCACTTTCTCCCAACTTGTACACATCAAAAATCCAACCCAATTCCTTCAGATCCAGCATTGTGGAGTTTTCGGCGATGGGCGAGTATAATTTCTTCAATTTCCGAAATCCGAAAAACCGTTTCATTTTCGGCTCACCATATCTTTTCGGAGGTCCCTCTGTTTTTGTTTTCAACTCGGACCCGGTAGAAAAAAAT
This sequence comes from Hymenobacteraceae bacterium, assembly GCA_947459175.1. Classification (GTDB taxonomy): domain Bacteria; phylum Bacteroidota; class Bacteroidia; order Cytophagales; family Flexibacteraceae; genus CAMDMI01. The sequence goes on along the minus strand of CANHCT010000004.1, from coordinate 29,058 downwards.
GCCGCAGTTTCAATGGTACAGCCAGCCATAAATCTCGGATTTGGCTATAAGCAACAAATCAATCAATTTTGGAATGTGGGTTTTGAATTTGGGGCCAGATTCCTGTTTACCGATTATCTGGATAATGTGAGTGACCGCGATGTTCAGACCGGGCAACAAAGGGGCAATTTGTATGACAAGGATATTTACACCTTTTTGGGCATTAACATCACCTACACCATCAAAGAAATTATTTGTCCCTTTGAATACCAGGTACCAGACGAAAATCAAAAATGATATACAGAGACTTGTTAAATACCTCAAAATGGATGGCCTGGACGGCCATTATTTTGTGCACGCTTGCTACCCTAATCGCCTACTTTGCGGTAGAAGATCTTGAAGATTTGACCCTGCCCTTACTGGTAGCGGGTGTATTGGTTTGGGTTCTGTCTGTGGTTTGGTTTTTATGGGGCTGGCTGAAAAATGCGAATGTTGAAAACAATGAAGGCAAAGGCATCAGCGCTTCTTCCTACATTCTGGCTTTTCTCCCGCTTTGCTATTGCTACCTGATGGTAACAGATGAAGCCAGAACCAAAATTACGGTGGTAATCGAAAATGAATCCAGGCCGCTGCACTCCGTAAAAATCTATGGCTCAGGAACCATATTCCTGAAACCTGATACCATGACGCTTCCCGGAATTGCCAAAGGGGACCAAATCAAATACAAAAACAAAGCTGCCACCTCGCCCCACATGCAGGGAGAAATCATTTTGGAAGGATTTGCAGGAAAGCAAAAAATAAAAAAGCGGATTGCCGGACCATTTTCTATCCATCCCATGCGGCTTCAGCAGGATTGGAAAGTGGTTATCAATGAAAACTTTCTGGACTCCGGCGGAATGGGCAGACAGGCCCCTCAGTAAAGGTTAATCTTTGGTGTCGATAAAAAACATAGAGAATTGAGGCTGAATGTCAACCTTTTGAATAATTCAAATCCCTTGTCCTGACTAAGCCATACAAAAACCAATATTTTAGAGGCTACTTGCTGCAATGTCCCTTTTCAGAATGGTTGCAGCAAACTCCGTAAAGGAATTCCTCCAAATTTATCTGCGCCGATTCTTCTGTCCTGACCTCGATGGTTTTCTTTTGCCATTGTTTCCTTTCTTCCTCCATTTCCTGCTGTTCCTTTTCTGAAAACCGATAGTCCAAAAGGGCGGTCAGGTCGGGTTGTCCGGCATCAACCCAGGCCGTATACCATAAATCTGCTACCTCCCTGATGCTGGCCCGCATTCGCCTTTCTACCTGATTTCCAAGCATTTCATGATAAGCACTCGAGTATTCCCGGCTGTAAACCTGTGTGGTGACATTGCCCCGCTGCTCGTAGCCATATTTCCGGTCGGGAGAAAACCGGGCATCGAGTTGTTTCTCAAATTTCAAAACGGAATCGAGGGCAGAATGGGCCTCAATAACCCCGCGCCATGCCCTGTCCAAAACGCGCTTTTCATATTCAGCCTGACCCACAAAAAAGTCGTAATCCTCTGAAAACAACTCCGGCAAGCGGCTTTCCCAGAATCCATGGATACCTTTCTGACCGGTCATTTGGCCGTTGTAATTTTGGGTGGTGTGGAGTGGCACATTGGAATCGGCAATGTAATGGCCCAAATCGGCAGCAGTCCGCAGAATGGCATTTACATTTTTGGTTTCAAAAGCCCTCTGCAAGACATATTTCATCCGGTTTACCTCCCAGGGTACAATGCCGTATTCCATCAGCGTATCTTCCGAATATTTTGCAACTGCATCGTTCCAGCGGCGGGGCATTTTCCATAGGGCTGAGTCGCCATACACATCAATATCAATAAAATGGCGGGGGGCTTCTCCTTTCACGGCATAGCGGCGCCGGTCAGGATTTACGGCATTTTCGGTGAGGTAAACGATATGGTGCTTGAAAAAAGGAAGCATTCCCGGAGGAAGGCAAAACACCGCAAGCCGGTTGATGCGCTGGTGTGCAAAAAAACCCCAGGCCCCGGCCTCTGAAGCCAACAGGCTGAAAATGAGTATAAAACAAAGAAATTCTTTTCTGATCATGTTGAATGATGCCCGAGAGCAAAGGAAATACAAGGAATTATTCCGGCCCTGTTGCTAATCACGGCGAAGAAAAGCAAATTTGGGCATTCTTGAAGAAATGAAATATTTTGTTTTTGGCCTTTTTCTTCTGATTCCATTCTGCTTCCCCATTTCCGGATATGCCCAGTTTTCGGATGATTTTTCAGATGGAAATTTCAACCAAAATCCTGCCTGGATCGGAACCAGCGATTCTTTTCAGGTGAGCAGCGGACAACTGAGGACCACCACAGGGAATGCATCCGCCGCAGTTTTATACTTATCCTCTGCTACCAATCAGAATTTTACCTCCTGGGAATTTTTCTTCCGGATGGCTTTCAATCCTTCAAGCCAAAACTTTATGGAGTTCTGGCTGACCGCCGATAACCTCAATCTGGCGGATGCGCAAAACGGTTATTTCGTCAGACTGGGTGGCAATACCGGTGATGGCATCGGATTGTTTAAAATGCTGGGCGGCACCATTTCCGAAATCATTCCGCAAAGCAATAATCTGGTAAACGGAAGCAGTAACAATCAGGGAACAATAAAAGTAACCCGTTCAGAATCAGGAAACTGGGAAATTTTTGAAAAAATAACCGGCAGCAATTTCGTATCCTTCGGCTCGGGTACGGACAATGCCCTGAGCAGTTCGGCAGGCTTAGGCATCCTGATTCGTTCAACCAAAACCAACCGAAGCCGGCATTATTTCGACGACATCAAAGCCGACCTTCCGGCCGGACCCGACCTCACACCCCCGAATTTATTGTCGGCATCTCTGATTTCACCGAATCAGGCGGACCTGAACTTCAATGAGCCGGTGGATGAAAATTTTGCCTCACAACTCAATCTGTACAACATCTCCCCTGCCCTTTCCATCAGCAGCGCAGCAAGGGCGGCAGGCAACTTTTCGGTGGTCAGGCTGACGCTGGCCTCAGATGTAAGTCCCGGCACTTACACCATTGCTGTCAGTCAATCGAAAGATCTGGCGGGCAATATTCAGAGTAATCCGCAGCAAGTCTTGCTGACTGTGACCGCTGCTGCTGGTCCGAGGACCTTGGTAATCAACGAAATACTGGCAGACCCCGATCCGCCGGTAGATTTGCCGGCGGGTGAATTTGCGGAGTTTTTCAACCCGGGTTCTGGTGCAGTGTCCATAAAAGACTGGACATTTTCGGATGCCACATCCTCCATTACCCTACCCAATGTTTCCATTCCCGGGGGAGGATTTCTGATATTATGCAATCGGGCTGATACCATCGCTTACAAAGCCTTCGGGCCCACTTTGGGCGTCACGCTGCCCTCGCTGAACAATACCGGTGATCTGCTTACCCTGAAAGACAACAATGGCAATGTAATTGATGTAATTGACTATAAGACAAGTTGGTACGGAAGTACCCAAAAGCAAAACGGAGGCTATACGCTGGAGCAAATCAATCCCTTTCTGGTATGCAGCAGCAAGAGCAACTGGCTGGCTTCCAATTCGGTAATGGGAGGAACTCCCGGGTCTGCAAACAGCATATTGAACAATACACCGGATGCCACAGGCCCTCTGTTTACAGATTATGTTTTAAGCGACTCCAATGCCATCCGGCTTAGCTTTTCAGAACCGCTGAACGCCCAAACCCCGGGTATTTCTCCCTTTGAAATAACCGGTAATATTCAATTGGTAAATGTGCTGAACCGCTTTCCCCAGCCTGAAAATATTACCCTGGTCTTCAATAAAGCCTTTACCGCCGGAGAAACTTACCGGCTGAAATTCAGCCAGATAAAAGATTGTGCCGGAAATCCGGGATTGGAAAGCCGCTTTTCATTCGGAAAAGGCAAAGCACCGGGTCGTTTTGACTTGCTGATAACCGAGGTGCAGGCCGATGATACCCCGGAAAACAGCCTGCCGGCTGCCGAATACATAGAAATTTTCAATGCAGGGGCCTCATTGATTGACCTGAACGGGGTTCAAATCAGCGATGGCAGTTCTACGGCCAGAATGCCGGCCTATGCACTGGCACCCGGAGAATATCTGGTTTTGACGGGAACATCGGGCGCTGAAAAATTCAGTTCCATCCCGGACATCCGCGTTTTGGGACTGACCAGTTTTCCAACCTTAAATACCGAAGGGGATAACCTGAATCTTCTGGCTGCCAACGGGGCCTGGATTCATCAGTTTAAATTTCGCTCGAATGCATTTTCGCCTTACAGCCAATGGCTGGATGGCTGGTCTTTGGAAATGATTGACACCGGCAATCCCTGCGATGCATTCAGCAACTGGGCCATCAGCTTGTCGCCAAACGGAGGAACACCAGGAAAAGAAAACAGTGTAAAGGCCTCAAAACCAGATCAAAATACACCTGTTTTTGAAAGAGCACTGGTCTTGAGTCCTGATTCTATCCGTCTGGAATTCGACGAATTGATAGATAGCCTGGCCCTCGCTTCAGCCAGCCTGAGTATAGACAAAGGCTATCAGATTACGGGAAGAAAAATCAGCAACCGCGATTTTGCTGCCATGAAAATCGGGGTTTCGCCTGTTTTGAAATTTGATGATTTGGTAACCATCAATCTGGGTCCGGTTCGGGATTGTGCAGGCAATCAAAGTCAGGTTCAGACCGCAGAAACCGCAAGGCCGGCCGATTCGGATGCCGCCACCTGGTGCCTGAATGAAATATTGTTTGATCCCAAAACAGGGGGAACCGATTACATTGAATTGAAAAATGTCAGTGCCGGTTTTCGTGATTTGAAAGACCTCCGCATTGCCAACGATGCAGAAGAAAAGGTAATTACAGATCTGAATTATCCCGTTCCGCCGGGGGGCATTGTACTGCTGACCGGTGCAAGCGGCCTTACCCTCCGCGATTATCCCAAGGGAAAGTCAGAGCATTTCCTTGAAATGACCCTGCCTTCGTTCAATGCCGACAGCGGAACTGTCCGTTTGCTGGGTCCGAAGGGTGAGGTTTGGCAAAAGTTTTTTTACTCGGAAAAATTCCATGCCCGGATTTTGGATGAAACCAAGGGTGTTTCGCTGGAAAGAATCTCCGCCCAATTGCCTGTAAATGATCCGAATTCATGGCAATCGGCGAGCTCAGATGCCGGGTTTGGCACACCGGGTTATGAAAATTCCCAAAGCCGCAACCCAAGTCCGGGTGCAGATTTCAGCGCAGACCCGGCGACATTTTCGCCCAACGGCGACGGGAACAAAGATTTCACCCTGTTTTCTTACAGCACCGAAAAAACCGGTTTGACCGGGAATTTGAGGATTTTTTCTGCGGAAGGAGATTTGGTAAATAATGTGGCCGAAAGCGCCAACCTCGGGGCAAAGGGAGTCTGGAAGTGGGACGGTGTAAATGAACAGGGCCGCAAATGCAGAATTGGATTGTATCTGGCTGTTTTTGAGGTTACCGAACTGGGATCAGGCACGCGTATCTTCAAGGTGCCGGTGGCGATAGCAGCAGAAAGGTAGTGCTGGTATTTTGAATCAGCGAGAGCTCAGGGCCTTCCCTTTAACCAAAGCATCATTTGGCCGAGATTTACAGTGTAGAGATTTCCATTTTGCAAAACCCCTGAATTCCAAATGATTCGGGCAGATTTTTCAAGTTGGGAACGAAGAGCGGGTGAGGGGTTTTCCAGAAAATTGAGCGCTTCAAAAATGACAAAAGCCAATTCTCTGAATCCGGTTCCGGCAGGAGGAATGCCATAGCGGCAAATCTCCCGGCACAAATTTTCCAAAGCAGCTTCGGTGCGAATTTTCCATTGACTTGACTCTTCTGCATTGCCTCTTTTTTTGAATGCCAAATGGGCCTGAAGCATGGCATTTGCACAAACGGCAGTATTCCAGGAACTTGCATTCTGTCCATCAAAAAAACGACCCGGCTGCCGGGCAACAGGCACCAGACTATCAAAAGGAATGGTGGTGCCATCTACCAGCCCGTTTTGGTCTTCATCCAGCAATTGACCCGGTCCGAGGGCACCATTCAGCAACCAAATCAGCCGGTCACGCCAGCGGTGATTCCCGGTTTCGGCGTATAACAAGGCCAATCCTGTAATCAGTCGGGCATTGAAATGGAAACTAGTAACCGGCATTTCCTTTTCCAACCAATTGCCTGCCAGGAGGGCGGCACCTAAAACGGCCGTGTCGGGGAATACCCGATGAAAGGCAATACATTCAGCCACAGCCCAGGAAACATGATTTCCCATCCAGGCTTCGGTCTTTTCGAAACCAGGTCCCTGATCGGCCACCAGAAAAGTCATACCGGCAAAGGGGCCTTGCACATATTTCCGCTTCCAGGCAGGGTATTTTTTGGCAGTACTCAAGATATTTTTCTGAAGCGGGCCCGAAAAACCGCAGGAATCCAGGGATTGAGCTACCACCAAACCAAAACTTCCCGGCTGAAGGCCGGATGCAATCGGGTCTTCCTTTCCCGTAAATTGCTGACCCAGAAGCATTTGTATGATATCTTTGGCTTTTTCTGCCGGAACAAGTTGGTTTTCAGCCCGCTGTGCGTAGCACAAACCCAGCAGGGCAAGCGGTGTTTCCGTAGCAGCCTCAGGGCATTTCAATTCCCAGGCCATCAAATTGTCCAGGCTTTGGCTCCATGCTTTTTCCACAGATTCTTCATCGATACCGCCGGAATCGGGAACAGGGTACATAATTTCTACATCGGCCCTGCCGAGATCAAAAGCACGCCTGTTTTTGGCATCTTTCCAAAGTTGTTGCAAGCGGGCGGTATCCCTTTTGGCGAGCGCCTTTTGAATGTCAGGCCTCAGCTGATTCCAATCTTTCTGGGCCAGGCAGGGGAAAACAAAAAATGCGGAGACAACCAAGCCGGGAAAGAAACGCCGGATGGAGGCAGGAAAAATAAAGAATGAAACGGGCAGCAAATCTAAATAATTGATTTTCAATAACTTATTATCCCGGTCTCCGAAATTTATTTGAGGTAAACATGTATTTGTCATTGCAAATATGGAAAGGCCGCCCAAGGCTGACAAAAAATGTGGCTTCGGCGCTCCAAAAGATTGAAACACGGGATAAAAATCGGGTTAATTTTAGTTAAAAATACCCGTTCCCTTTTCAGAAAAGGAAATGAAGTACCAATTTGCAAGCGAATAAAAAACAAAGAAACATGAGACATTCCGGTTTAATCCAAAAAAGCACCCTGTTGCTGTTCTCCGCCCTGCTGATCCTGGGTGGTTGTGCAAGAAAAACGGTAACCCGCATCGACCCGGGCAAGCAGGTGGACCTGAGCGGCCGCTGGAACGATACCGATTCCAAGCTTACTGCCAACGAAATGGTGAAAGAAGTTTTGGGCAGGCCCTGGCTTGGCAATTTTGTAAAAAGTAAAGGCAAACAGCCGGTGGTGATTGTGGGCATCATTTCCAACAAAACAGATGAATACATTCAGCCTGAGACCTTTATCAATGACATTCAACGGGAACTGATCAACTCCGGCCTGGTTCGGATTGTGCAGAATTCTGTTTTGCGGGAAGCCATCAGAAAGGAAAGAGGCGATCAGCAGCAATTTGCTTCGCAGGAAACTGCCAAGAAATTCGGGAAAGAGCTGGGCGCCGACTTTATGATGTTCGGTACCATCATCAACACCCCGGATCAGGAGGGAAAAAGAAAACTGAATGTGTATCAGGTTGACCTCACCCTGGCCGATATGGAAACCAATGAATTGGTTTGGTCGGGTCAGAAAATCAACAAGAAATACATCACCAACTAATTCATTTTCAGGAATTTATTCAATCTTTTGGAAAAGAAGATTGTTCTTCTGTGCCTGTGGCTGGCAGCTTGTTTTTTTACAGGCTGTCAGACCTATTATTATGCGAACGAAGAATTCAATTCTGCTTTTCAAAGGAGCGACTTTGGCTATTGCAGAAAGTGGCTGGCCAAGCATAAACCCAGAAAAAGAGCGAAAGACAAATTTTTGTACTATGCCAACTCCGGCATGGTCAACTTTCTGCTGAACAAGGAAGACAGCAGCAATATATTTTTCGAAAAGTCCTTTTTGCTGGCTGAAGATTTCCAGCAGAAAGCCGGCGAAAATGTGGCCGCCCTGCTCACCAATCCCAAGCGCATTACCTATGCGGGCGAAAGGCATGAGCAGTATCTGATCAGTTATTTTAAAGCCATTAACCTCTTGAAATTGAGGCAAAATGAAACTGCGCTGATAGAAGCCCGCCGCCTGATTCGTAAAATGAATGTGCTGGAAGACCAAAGCAAAAAAAACTACCGCTCAGATGGTTTTCTGCTCTGGATGATCGGCAGCATTTTCGAGGCCGCCGGAGAGGTAAACAATGCCTACATCTACTACAAAAAAAGCCAGGAGGCCTACGAGAAAAACTTCGGGTCACTGGTTCAGGCTTCAGTGCCGCAGCAATTGAAAGAAGACCTGGTGAGAACCGCTTACCTGAGCGGATTTGAGACTGAGGGACAGATGTTTGAAACCAAACTGGGCATCAAAAACAAACCGCTGAACCCGGATGAGGGGATGGCCTTTCTGATTTGGCACAAGGGTCCGGGTCCTGTAAAAGCTGAAAACCGGATAGTTTTTCAGCTGGTCAAAGGTGCGGGAGGACAAGTATTTTTTACGAACGAAGAATGGGGGCTGAATTTCCCTTTTTTCCTTCCACCCGGTGAAGCCAACAATCCGGGCCGGTTGGACAATCTGAAAATCATCACCATGGCATGGCCGAAATACACCAACCGGCAAACTTACTTTCAGACCATGAGCGCTCAGGTAAACGGCAAAAATCTGGGTTTTCAAAAGGCAAGCAGCATTGAAAAAATAGCGGCCGCCGACCTGAAAGACAGGATGTTAAAAGAAATGGCCACTTCAATCAGCCGTGTAGCCATAAAACAGGCCGTACAATATGCAGCCACGAGAGCAACGGAAGAGAGCATCAAAAGCGGCAAAGGCGACAAAGACAAAAAAGCCTCACAGGCCGACCTCGCAGGGTCACTGGTGAATCTGGCCTTTACCATTGCCAATACTGCCACCGAAGTAGCCGACACCCGCAACTGGCAAACCCTTCCTGCTGAGATTGAAGTGTTGAAAATTCCCCTGCCGGTAGGAAAGCATGTAGTGAAACTGAGGGCTTCGGGAAAATCAGGGAGCAATCCGGAACAAACGATCGAACTGGACATCCGCCCGGGTCAAACCACGGTGTACACGGTGCAAACATTCTGAACGAAAACACATAACGATGATAAACCGCATTCAGGAGGGCGATAAAGTGGTGATATTCGGTGCCGGATTGGTAGGCTCCCTGCTGGGTATTGTGCTGGCCCGAAAGGGTTTTAAAGTAGAAATCCACGAAAAGCGACCCGACCTCCGGTATAAATCCTACGCCAACCTGAGGTCCATCAATCTGGCCCTGAGCCACCGGGGATGGCATGCTCTGGAAGAGGCCGGCATAGCCGAAGCTATGAAAGAAATTGCTTTGCCCATGTACGGAAGGGTGGTGCACCCGCTTGGGGGCGAAACTTCATTTTCTCCATACGGACTTGAAAATCAAGCAATTTATTCCATTTCACGGCATGCCCTGAATTGCTTTCTCTTGGATGAAGCCGAAAAACAGCCCGGTATCCGGATTTATTTTGAGAGCAAGGCCGAGAAATTTGCCTTCGACAAATCACTGGCCTATGTAGCTGACATCGAAGGACTAAGACAAAGAATTGAAGCACAGGCATTTATTGGCTCAGACGGGGCTTTTTCGGCCCTGCGCTACGAAATGATGCGGGAAGACAAGTTCTTCTACCAGCAGCATTACATCGAGCATGGCTATAAGGAATTTACCATTCCGGCTTCGGCGGAGGGCACATGGAAAATGCGGAACGACGGCCTCCACATCTGGCCAAGAAAATCGTTTATGATGATTGCCCTGCCCAATACCGATCATACCTTCACCTGCACCTTATTTTTCCCTTTTGAAGGCAACCACTCTTTCGCCGGCCTGAAAAAAAACGAAGAAATTCAGGCATTTTTTGAAAGTGAATTCCCGGATTTGATTGATTTAATACCTGATTATCAGTGGCAATATCAAAATCATCCGGTGGCCTCCCTGGTTACCATCCGGTGCGCTCCATGGAACAATGAGAATTTTCTGCTCATCGGTGATGCGGCCCATGCCATTGTACCTTTCTACGGCCAGGGCATGAACGCAGGATTCGAAGATTGCAGAATCCTGAGCGAAATGCTGGAAAATCATACCTGCTGGAAGGATCTTTTTCGTGATTTTTATGAAAACAGGAGAAAAGATGCTGATGCCATCAGCGAACTGGCCCTGGAGAACTTCGTAGAGATGCGAGACCTGGTAACCGACCCTGCCTTTCAAATCAAGAAGAAACTGGAAAATTACATTGTAAATGAGGGCATTACCAATTGGATTCCGCAATACACCATGGTTACTTTTTCAGATTTGCCCTACCACGAGGCATTGGAAAAAGGTCGTAAGCAAGCTCGGGTACTGGATCAACTGAAGAATATGGAAAACTGGGAGAAACTACCGAAGGAACTTTGGCCCGAAAAAGTCAGGGTTCACATGGCTTTGCTCTGGCCTGAATAAAAATTTAAGGGCTGATTTTCAATTAAATATCACACGGCCTTTTTTTTGGGTAAGGCTTTTGCGAAATTTGACCCACCCGATTTTTGACGGGCTCTTAATAAGTCCAACTTTTTACGCATTGCCATGCCCGATAGGGGCCGGTTTCTAATTTTTTTAACATGTCGTTGAAAGAGCAAACAGAAGAACTGGTAACCAAGCCATTAACCCAATTTATTGACCGGATTTTATCCTATACAAGGGGAAAAAACCCGGAAAAAGTAAACCAATCTATTGACGAATCGGATTTCATCAGCCGGGATCTGAGTTGGATTCAATTCAATTACCGGGTGCTGGACCAGTGTCGCTCCGGCAAGCGCAATGTGTTCGAAAAGCTTAAATTTCTGGCCATTACAGCCTCTAACTTCGACGAATTTTTTATGATTCGGGTGGGGTCGCTATACAATTACCTCGATTACGGAAGGGAGCGCATCGACTACTCCGGACTTCGGGAGAATCAATTCAAAACCACCTTACTATCTGAAAGTCAAGAGTTTTACAGAGCCCAAAATGAAGTTTTTGAAAAAGAACTCAAGCCTACTTTCAAGAAAAGCGGATTTGAAATAGCCGGAATCGACAACCTGCTGGAAGCCGAAAAGGAGGATGTATTTGAATATTTCAAAAAGACGGTTCATCCCATGCTCACCCCCATGCTGCTGGATGTGTACCACACCTTTCCCATTGTATTGAACAAAACCCTCACCTTCGGGGTAATCACCCGAATGGAGGACAACCCGAAAAATCCCCTGCGGCTGTCTTTTGTGCAGGTGCCCCAAAATCTGCCCCGATTTTACGAAATCAGCAGGCCAGATTTGAAAATTTTGCTGCCCTTGGAAGAAATCATTCGCTGGCAGATGGACAAATTGTTCCGCAACATTGAGATTGTGAGTATCAATCTTTTCCGCATTATCCGAAACGGTGATATCTCCATAGAAGAAAGCGATGATGTGGAAGCCGATCTGGTGGATGAAGTAAAAAGGCAACTGAGCAACCGGAAAACCGGCCGGGTGGTACGGGTGGAAGCCGAGCAAAACTACTCGGCCCACATGATGAAGATTTTGAAAGAAAGGTGGGACATAGACAACGACAACATCTTTGTAACCAGCAATCTCATTGATTTTACCTGCCTTTGGCAAATAATCAACCATGTGGATTTCAGGGAGAAACTACCTATTTTCCCTTCTCCGGTGCGGCCGATGTTTTTCCCCGCAGACGGCAGAAATGTGAGCATGTTTGAGATTCTGAAGAAACAGGACATCCTGCTGCACCATCCCTTCAACAGCATGGAACTGGTGCTGAAACTGCTGGAAGATGCTGCGGCAGACCCGAATGTTTTGTCCATCAAGGTAACCATTTACCGACTCGCCCGAAACAGCCGTATCGTTGAATCTCTTCTGAAGGCTGCAGAGAACGGCAAGTATGTGTCGGTATTGTTTGAGGTGAAAGCCCGATTTGACGAAGAAAACAACATCCGGCAGGCCCAGCGGCTCCAAAAAGCCGGTTGCTTTGTTATCTACGGACTGGGCAACTACAAGACCCACACCAAGTTGTGTCTCATTGTGCGAAAAGAGGACGACAAGGTTACCCGCTATGTGCACCTGGCAAGCGGCAACTACAACGAAGAAACCTCCAAGATCTACACAGATATTGGCTTGCTCTCTTCCAAGGAAATTTATGCCAATGATGTATCTGAATTTTTCAATGTAATCACCGGCCACAGCAAGCCCGATACCTACCAGTATCTGATTACCTCACCCAGAGACATGCGCAATCAACTTATTGCCATGATCAGACAAGAGGCAGACAATGCCTCAAAGGGAATTCCTTCAAGTATCGTTTTGAAAATCAATTCATTGGAAGACCAGCGATGCATTGAAGAATTGTATAAAGCCAGCCAGGCAGGGGTAAAAATCAGACTGATTATCCGGGGAATCTGCTGCCTCCGCCCGGGCAGACAAGGCTTGAGTGAAAACATCAGCGTCAATTCTGTGGTGGGCGATTTTCTGGAACATACCCGGCTTTATTATTTTCACAATGCAGGATCTCCGAAGGTGTACGGCGGCAGCGCCGATATGATGAACCGCTCCTTCGACCGAAGGCTGGAATCACTGTTCCTTCTGGCGGACGAAAATCTAAAAAAGCTGGCCATCAGCATTTTGCATTTCAATCTGCAGGATAATGTAAACAGTTATGTTATGACCGAAGATGGCTCCTATGTCAAATACCAACTGCAGGCAAATGAAAAGGAGGTCAACATTCACCAGTTGTTTTACAGCCTCAGGGAGGACCAGGTTCTGGAAACAGGCCTTTTCTGAGACCTAATTTCTACTTGATTTTTGAAAGGCAGAAAAACCATTTTATACTTCTACATCCGGTCTACCAGTTTTATTGAAAAAGACCTCCAAATCCTCAGGAAGGAATTCAGGGTTTTTGAACACCGGTTTCCGGCTCCCGAAAAGTGGAAAACTCCCCTGCTTTTTCTGAGTCAGGCCTTCTTTCTCCTGGGTTTGATACGCCATTGGAAAGGCGCCGTGGCCGTGGTGCAATTTGCAGGATATCACAGTTTTGTTCCCTGCCTTTGGGGAAAAATTACCGGCAATAAATCCATCATTATAGCCGGCGGAACGGATTGTGTATCCTTTCCCTCTCTTTCTTACGGACACTTCCATAAAAAATTGCTAGCCTGGTTTACTGCCCAATCGTACCGGATGGCCGGCATTGTATCCGCTGTTCATGCCTGCCTGTTTTTCCGCGAAGACCATTATTATCTGGAGTCCGAAAGCCGGCAGGGTATTTTGCATTTCCTTCCCAATGCCCCTTTTGAGCGCAATGTGATACCCAATGGGTACGATACGCAGACATTTTCAATTTCACAATCGTGGGAAGACCGGCCCGAAAAAAGTTTCATCACCATTTCGGCATCCCTCGACGACCCCATCCGCATGAAACTGAAAGGGGTGGACATGGTACTGGAACTGGCCCGCAAAAGGCCTGACTGCAACTTTACCCTTGTGGGAGCAGCCAAGGAAAGTATTTTAGAAATTCCTGAAAATGTGTTACTTATGCCATTCATGCCGAACCATGAACTGGCAGCATTGTATAACCGGCACCGCTTTTATTTTCAACTATCTATTTCCGAAGGATTTCCGAATGCCCTCTGCGAAGCGATGGCCTGCGGCTGTATTCCTCTGGTGAGCCGGGTAGCGAGTATGCCCGAAATCGCAGGAGAGGCCGGTTTTATTCTGGACAAAAGAGACCCCGGTGCATTGGAAAAACTGGTTTACCGAATGGAGCAAGATCCCGGGCTGAGGCAAAAATCTGCTTTGGCAAGGCAACAAATTACAGCCCATTATCCCCTGAAAATCAGGGAAGAAGGCCTGTTAAAGCTCATGAAGTAAACGAAGGGCAAGCAAATCATTACAGCCAAAACTATGAAATGGTAAAGGGCAGGTATCTCCATATACCATACATCCGGCCCGATCTGTTTTCGGAAACCCAATATCTGCCTTTCCCGGATCAGAAACTTATGCCCTCTCCTACTCGCCCGAATTGCCGAAAACAGCCTTGTACAACAGGGCATCCCGACCATACACATCGGGCCTGAAGTTGAGTTTTCCCCTTTCGTCGACCCAAGCCGTAAGGTAGATGATGTACACGGGTTCCTGCTTCCGCAACTTGTAATAGGCCTCCTTCTTTCCTCCTAGGGCTTTCCTGATCTGCATATCCGTCATGCCCGCATTTTTTTTCAAGAGGTATTCTGCCAGCTGTTCTGCTTTCTCCATCCGAATGCAGCCGTGGCTGAATGTGCGTTTCCGGGCATCAAAAAACCAGGGTTCGTTGGAGTCGTGGAGAAAAATCCAAAATGAATTGGGAAAGAGGAATTTAATTCTTCCCAAAGGATTATCCGGACCCGGCATCTGCCGGATGCTGTAGGGAATCCGGTTGGTGTAACGGTGCCAGTTGATTCGGGCGGCATTCACCCGGCTGCTGCCGGAAAAAACCTGCATGTGGTGTCGCCTCAGATAATCGGGATGTTTTTTTATGCCGGGCAGGATTTCCTTTTTGATAATCCCCGGAGGCAGAGACCAGATGGGATTGAGGATGATGTGGGATATTTTCCCTCTGAATATCTGGGTCTTACTCGCCTGCTTGCCCACCACCAGCTTCGAATCCCAAATTGGATTGCCGTCTCTGAAAACATGGAGTGTAAATTCGGGGATGTTGACCAACAGAAAGTCGCCTTTAATTTTTTCGGGAAGCCAGCGCATCCGTTCCAGATTCACCATGATCTGCCTGAGCCTTTTCCGGAGGGGCACCCGCATCTGTTCGATGGTCGCCTGATCGGCTTGCCCGGTTTCCGGTAAACCCATCCGATTCTGAAAACTCCGGAGAGCGCCGGCTACAGCGGAGTCGGTAGCTGTAAGGGTGTCGGCAGGCCGGAGATCGCCGGCGAGCAAAAGGCATTTCTTCAGCCAAACTGCCCTGAGATCCATGGATTTGGCTCCGGGCGGGGGATTCCAATCCGGCACTTTGGGCCATTGCCCCGATTGTTCCAGTCTTTTATATTGACCCAAAGCGGCTTTCAGGCTGGTATAATAGGCATTGACCGGCTCCATAAAATTGCCCGGGCGTTTGCCGGCTGCCAGCGAATCCAGCAGGGCCGGATAGTTTTTTTTGTACTTGGGAATGTGCCAATTCAGCAATTCAGGTCTGTCTATCAGCCCTGTAAACTCCTTTCGGGCATAGCGCAGAAAGGCGAGAGAAAGCCGCATCTCCAGCTCTTCCAGAGGGCCTTGTCCTTGTTTTTCAAAACCATCGGAGGCCAATTGGTAGAGCAAAGAATCCAAAACCGGGTCGGGTAGCAAGGTGTCGGAATAGTCGCTGAGGAAACCGCGGTATTGCAGAAAAAAATCCTGCGCTGCCGGACTTATGGATCCCTTTTCCAACCAGGCAAACTGAAAGTTTCTTTTGCGGTAAAAGGTAATCAGGGCTTTTTTTCCGGAAGGTGGCTCAGCAGAAGAATCGAGAAAGCGGAAAAGCCGGTTGCTGTCGAGGCTGAGGAGCGAAAATTTTTCTTCAGAAAAATAAATGCTGTCGGGCGGATTAGCCGGCGGGGCTTCGGCCAGGCGGTCTGCCTTTTCGGACTGACAGGCAGAAAGCAATACAAGAAAGCCGAAGCAAAAACGGAAGACCCGCCTGACAAATGACTGCTTTTTCAATCTGCTGAATCCGAAAATTTCCCTGCCGCATGGATATACAAAAGACTACCTCCCTGCAGAACGGGGGCCAGTTTTTTGATCATTTCCGGGGCAACGGCGGGGCAACCATGGCTGCGGCCGCAGCGGCCATATTTTCGGATAAAATCTTCAGCTACATATTCGGCTCCGTGCATGATGATTTCTCTTTGGCGGGCCTTGTCGTTGATGCCTTTTTCCAATCCGTCAAGCACGAGAGCCTGTCCATGCTTTGGGCTATAAATTTGATTTCCAACCAGATAAAATCCCGGACTGGTTTGGTATGAGTTTGGTTTATTGGAAAAAAGCCGGGCTTTTCTCATTCCTGAATTTCTGCCATGGGCCACCCAGGTCGCTTCCAGCATTTTTCTTTCCTTCAGATCAAAAACAAAAAGGCGCTTTTGGTCTGAGGGCTTACTCATATCGGCTATGGCCAGGATGGATTTGCGGGGCTGAAATTTCAAAAATCCCTTCACCGATTTTTTGAACAAGGAAAAAGGAATATGTCGACTGGCCCCGCAGGCTCTGTACATGACCTTGATGGAATCGGGTGCCACTTTTTCCAACCGGCCTGCAGGCGAGGGATGAAACGCAGAAAAGCAGGTCAGATACAGATACAGGAAAATGAACATATGGCAAAGATAACTTTTTTACCTGATAAATGGGTCAAATGGCTGATATCAAGCACAAAACCTGATGCCGGAAGGTCAAAAACCATGCCGCAGAAATGGCCCTTTGTTTCCAACAAAAAAACCTGTTTTCACAGGCTTTGGTGAGATAAGAAAAAGTGGCCGCCGTGCTTACAGCTTCCGGTCGATCTCGAACTGCTCCAGATAATCGGCTACCCGGCGCACAAACATGCCGCCGAGTGAACCATCTACCACGCGGTGGTCGTAGCTGTGCGAAAGGAACATCATATGCCGGATGCCCAGCGTATCCCCCTGCGGAGTTTCGATGACAGCCGGTTTTTTACGTACTGCACCCAGGGCGAGAATGCCAATTTGCGGCTGCAGGATGATGGGTGTACCCATCACATTTCCAAAAGAGCCCACATTGGAAACGGTGTAGGTGCCGTCGGACAGGTCGTCGGGACTCAGTTTATTTTCCCTTGCCCGGTTGGCCAGATCGTTTACTTTTTCGGTGAGGCCCAGCAGGTTATACTGATCTGCTTTTTTAATTACAGGCACAATGAGGTTGCCGGAAGGCAAGGCCACAGCCATCCCGATGTTGATGTCTTTTTTTACAATGATGCGGTCGCCGTCAACAGAGGCATTCATCATCGGGTAGTCACGCAGGGCTTTGATTACCGCTTCCAGAAAAATGGGAGTAAAAGTGAGGGTCTGTCCGTATTTTTTCTGGAACTCGCCTTTCATTTTGTTTCTCCATATGGCCAGATTGGTCACATCGGCTTCCACAAAAGAGGTAACATGGGGAGAAATGCGCTTGCTGTCGACCATGCGCTGGGCAATCATTTTGCGCATGCGGTCCATCTCCACGATTTCCACATCGCCCGAAAACGAACGGGCGGGAGCGGCCACTTGCGGAGCCGGCGCCAGGGGAGCTGCAGCAGCCGATTTGCGGTTTTGGAGATAGGAAATCAGGTCGTTCTTGGTTACCCGCTTGTCTTTGCCGGTACCGTTGATTTGATCCAATTCCTGGAAACTGATGCGTTCTGCTTTGGCAATATTCTTTACCAGAGGAGAATAAAATTTATCGGAAGAGGAGGAGGCCGGAGCAGCCTGCAACACAGGGGAAGTCAACTGAGCAACCACCTCGGCCGATGCAATACCGTTCGGAGCAACCGGAACAGAAGCCAGACTTTGAGCGGGTGAAGGGCTTGAAGCAACTGCACTGCCCTCTGTTTCGATTACAAGAATGGGCTTGCCGATGGGCACTACATCGCCCTCTTTGGCCAAAATTTCCACTATCACACCAGCATGGGTGGAAGGCACTTCGGTATCTACTTTATCGGTGGCAACTTCGAGCACAGATTCGTCCTGTTCGATTTTGTCGCCCACTTTTTTAAGCCAATTGAGTATGGTACCCTCCATAATGCTTTCCCCCATTTTGGGCATAACCATTTGAACTTGAGCCATTTCTAAAAAAAGAGTTTTTTATTTTCTGTTAAGGTGTATAAAAGGCAGGGCGCAATTTTAGGCATTTTTGACTGTTTTTACGGGGCTTATTTTGCCTTTTGCCCTAAAATCCACAAGCGAACCATGTTCAGCGCCTGCAGCGACACCATATTTTGGTTGATCTCCGGCTGTTGGAAGATGCGCATCAACTTTTTCTCTGCCGGTCGGATGATTCCGCCGTTTACCTCCATCAATTCTATCACCTGCGTGGGATGGTCCGCCTCTTCCGGGCCGGGAACCATCCGGAGCAGAATGCCTTTTGGGCAGTGAACAGCCTCAGATACAGGCTTTATCCTTTTCTCCATGCCCGGCACCCGGAGGACCATGCTATTCAGCCTTCCCTTGCTCAGTTCATCCTCTGCAAAAAAATCGTATCCGCCCGAAATCATCATGGGACAAACCACCTCCTCCAGTTCCATGTCTTCCCGGGCATACACATCCGAAGCGATGAGCGGAAAAAGTTTATCGGCCTCTTTCTTCACCAAGGCTTCCGTTTCCCGAAGGTCATCGCCCTGACCTGTCAGGCGCAGTTTTACCTGACCACCGGAAGGGAGGTAGGCCAGTTTCAGGTCCGGCGGGAGTTGCTTTTCCCAGCCTGCTATTTTTTGGGCGAGCTGCGACTCAGGTATTCCCACTGTGCGAAACCAGGCATGCACTGCTGGTCTGAGACCAACCCTTTCCTGCAATCGGGGCAAAACCTGACGAAGCACCAAATTTTTCATTTCATAGGGCACGCCGGGCAAGGCTACCGCCACTTTGCCGTTTTCCTGAATCCACATACCGGGGGCGGTACCGATTTCATTTTCAAGGTATTCGGCTTTAAGCGGAAGAAAAGCCTGGGAACGGGTCATTTCCGACATTTCGCGGCCCCGCTTTTTCATGAGCACCTCCAGATGGTCGAGTGCCTGCTGCCGGAGTTCCAAACGGTCATGAAACCAATGGGCCAGCAGGGGCTTTGTCAGGTCGTCGGAGGTAGGTCCCAATCCACCGGTAATCACCAGAATATCAGCCCGTTCAAAGCCCAGGGCAAAGGCATCCAGAATACGCTCCCGGGTATCGCCGGCCACCAGTTTCATTACCACTTCCAGTCCGGCTGCGGAAAGGCTGGAAGCAAGAAAAGCCGAATTGGTATCGGTAATCTGGCCAAAAAGAATCTCATCGCCGATGGTGAGAATGCATACCCGGTTGGAAATCAGCTTTTTCAAGGGAAGTTTAAGTTCAAAATAATGGAAAATTTCTTACACGGCCCTGCAGGCAGATTCATATCCTGAGGGTACAAAATTAGGGTCTTCAGGCAGAAAAACAGAAAAAATTCACCCAAAACCTTTCAGAGTACCAAACCTTTTTCTAAAAATATTTATATATATTTCTTTTAAAAGTGAAATTTAATTCAGAAGTTTGACATGACATAAGCCGGCATGAGCCAGCACTTTACCACCTGAAACCGCACAAAAAATGAAAAAACAATCGCAACTGAAGTTCAAAAACTGGGTATGGCCCTCCGTTTTTTACTGCTTCGCCCTCTATCTGGCAGGATTTACTGCGGCCATTCTTACCACCTTTTACCTGATGGGTGAAATGGAGGACCCCTCCTTCCTCGTTTATCTGGTTCCGGTTCCGGGTTTCCTATTCTATGGGATTTACTATATCATCACCCAAAAACTGGACCCCTTACTGGAAAGCAGAGCCGGAGCCGGCAGCAGCGACTGACCATTATTCTGCTTTTCGGACTTAACCCTGAAGTTTGGGGCGTGGCCGGCATTTTCAGTATTTCCGGGTGAATTATTGCCCCGAAAGTTTTTCTTTTGCAGGAGTGAAAATTCTGGTCATCCGCTTCTCCTCCATTGGCGACATTGTGCTCACTTCACCGGTGCTTCGTTGTCTGAAAAACCAGATTCCCGGAGCTGAAATCCATTTTTTAACCAAAAAGAGATTTGCCGGACTTCTTGAGCATAATCCGCACATTACCAAAATAGTAGCAGCTGACAAAGTGCTGCGGCACACCATTGCCGAACTCCGTAAAGAAAACTACGATGTGGTGATAGACCTGCACCACAATCTCAGGAGCCTCCGGGTGAAGATGATGCTTTTCAAGCCTTCTTTTTCGTTCGACAAACTGAATATAAAAAAATGGCTGTGGGTAAATCTGAAAATGGACCGGATGCCCGATATCCACATCGTGCAACGCTATCTGGAAACCACAAAGTCCCTGGGAGTGAAGGACGACGGGCAAGGCCTTGAATTTTACCCCTGCGATTGCGATCTCCCTGATGCTGAAGAATTTCCGGAGGAAATCAAAGGAAGCCCCTATGTGGTACTGTCCATCGGAGGAACCCATTTCACCAAAAAAATGCCCGCTTCAAAGTGGATTGAACTGGGAAAAAAAATACCCCTTCCCATGGTAATTGTGGGAGGAAAAGAAGACATGGAAAATGGCTGGCAACTCTCCGAAAACCTGAAGAAACTTGGAAAAAAAATATGGAATGCTGCCGGTTTGTTTTCCATAGGAGGCTCGGCCCACCTCATCCGCCAATCGGCTTTGGTGCTGAGCCACGATACCGGCATGATGCACATTGCGGCAGCTTTTCAAAAACCGATTGTAGCCATATGGGGAAATACCAGCCCCAAACTGGGCATGGCACCCTTCCGCACGGCACACTTCAACATGGAGGTAAACGGACTTTCATGCAGGCCATGTTCCAAAATCGGCTACAACAGCTGCCCCCGGAATCACTTTGATTGCATGCAAAAACAGGATATCCAATCGGCTGATTTACAGAAATTTATTCAGGAAGCCATCGAAAATTATCTAACGGCCGGCTGATGTCTTTACTAAACGAGTCCGATTTTTTGCTGGAGGTGGCCATCCCCCTTGCCCTGCCGGCGACCCTCACCTACCGTTACTCCGGGCCCATTGTGCCGAAACCAGGGATGCGGGTGGTGGTACCCCTGAAAGGAAAAAAACTCTACACCGGCATCATTTGGGCAGAAGCTAAGGAAGTACCCAAGACCTATGAGGTGAAACATGTAATAGAAATCATTGATGAACAGCCCTTTATCTCGAATTTGCGGATGCAGTTTCTGGAATGGATGGCGGGCTACTACATGTGTACCATAGGGGAAGTGCTGCTGGCGGCCATTCCGGCACCGTTCCGGCTCAGTTCGGAATCGTTTATGCAAATTCATCCGGATTTTGACTGGAAACGGGAGGAACTCGGAAGCGAAGAAATCTGGGTTTTCACCCTTCTGGAAAAGCAGCACAAAGTATCGCTGGCCGATTTGCTGAAAGCACTCCCCAAACCCGGCACCTGGATGCGCATTTTCAGGAAATGGCAGAGCGAAAACAAGGTCCTCATTTTTGACGAACTGCCGGATCAATATAAGCCCCGCACCGAAATCCGGATAGGCCTGCCGGAGAAATTCCAAAGCGAAGAAGCCATTGAAAAATGCTTCGATATGCTGGCCAACAGACCTGATGAAGAGGCTTTTATGCTTAAATTTTTAAGTAAAACAGGCTTCTCGGATCCCGAACACACATCATGGAAAATCAGAAAAACAGATTTGCAGCTTTCGGAGGACGACAAAAAAATTCTCCTCAAACTGATCCGCAAGGGCATTTTGGTTTCTGAAAAAGTCAGAATCAAACCATTTTATGAGGAAACAGCAGACTTGCCACCGCCATCCGAACTGTCGGCAGCACAGCAAACAGCCCTCGAACAAACCCTGGCCGGATTTGCCGTAAACAAACCGGTATTGCTGCTTGGGGTAACCGGAAGCGGCAAAACGGAAATTTACATCTCCCTTATTACCAAAACGATAGCTGAAGGCAAGCAATGCCTCCTCATGTTACCCGAAATCGCCATTTCGGTTCAGATTGTATACCGCCTGCGCCTGGTTTTTGGTGACCGCCTTGGGGTATTTCATTCCAAATCTTCCCTTCCCGAAAGAATGGAAGTATGGGAAGGTGCCGACTCCGGAAAATTGCAAATTGTGGTGGGCGTACGGTCGGCTATTTTTCTGCCCTTCCATCATCTGGGCCTGCTCATAGTGGACGAAGAACACGACGCTTCCTACAAGCAGGCCGAGCCCCCTCCCCGCTACCATGGCCGGGATGCGGGAATTTATCTGGCCTCTCTCTATCAGGCCAAAGTATTGCTGGGTTCGGCCACACCTTCGGTAGAAAGCTACTACAAAGCCCGCTATGGCAAATGGCACTTTGTATCCCTGACGGAGCGATTCGGAGGGGCAGAACTGCCTGATATTGAGTACATAGACATGAAGCAGGCCGAAAAGACCCTGAAGGTAAAACTGGATTTTTCTACCCTGGTACTCGACAAGATTCAAAGCACAAAAGACGAAGGCCGCCAATCCATCATTTTTCAGAATCGGCGTGGATATGCCCCCTACCTGCAGTGCAAAGACTGCGGCTGGATTGCCTATTGCCCCAATTGCGATGTTTCGCTCACCTACCACCAATCCAAAAAGAAAATCAGTTGCCACTACTGCGGCCATTCCGATGCCATTCCCAAAAGTTGTCCGGCCTGTGGCTCGGTACAGGTGCAAACGGTGGGCTATGGCACCGAAAAACTGGAAGAATCGCTCATGCAATTGCTGCCCGGCATGCGGGTAGCCCGCATGGACCAGGATACCACCTCCAGCCGCAAAAGCTACGAGCAGTTGCTCAGCCAAATGCGCAACCACGACCTCGATGCCCTGGTGGGCACCCAAATGGTAACAAAAGGACTTGATTTCGAGGATGTTACCTTCGTTTCTGTGTTCGACATCGACAGGGTTTTGCATTACCCGGACTTCAGGGCCAATGAGCGGACTTTTCAGTTGCTCAGCCAAATTTCGGGCAGGGCGGGCAGAAGAAAACACAAGGGCCTGGTGATGGTGCAAACCAGTAAACCCTACCACCCCATCTACACCATGGTGGCCAAAGGTGAATTGATTTTGTTTTATGAAGCTGAAATTTTGCACCGGAAAGATTTTCAGTTTCCGCCCTTTTCGAAGCTGATAAAAATCACCACCCGCCACAAAAACCAGGAAAATGCGGGAAAGGCAGCCCTCGAACTTACCCTTCGGCTGATGCCGAAACTGGGGCCTCAGATGGTATTCGGGCCGGAGATTCCGCCGATTTCCCGATTGCGCAATCAGTTTATTTTCAATGTGATGATCAAAATTCCGGAGGGTATTTCGGCTGCAAGGGTAAAGCAAATGGTAAAAGCGGAAGTATGGCAACTGCAGGTGGAAAAAACCTTACCGGGGGTACAGTGGATATTGGATGTGGACCCCGTCTGAGCACCAAAACCAGCAGGCAATCCAAAAAAAAATTTGAAGAAAATGATCAAATGGAAGCTTTGTTTTGCAACCCTGCGGCAGCAGCTGAACCCATAAAAGAAAATCCGAATCAACCCCGGTTGAGTCAATTATGAGCCAACAACGACATCAGGTTATCATCATAGGGGCAGGCATTGCCGGTCTTCGCTGTGCGCAGGTTTTGCATCAAAAAGGCATCCAAACCCTGATCATAGAAAAGGAGTCTGAGGCAGGAGGACGAATTCGCACCCGGGAAAAAAATGGCTTCTTGCTCGATGAGGGATTTCAGGTCTTGCTCGATTCCTACGAAGAGGTCCGCCGCGCCATACCCTTTGCCGAACTCCATACAAAGACCTTTGATTCAGGGGCTTTGGTTGCTGCAGGGAGTGGAAATCTCCGCTATGCCTTTCATCCCCTTCGCCATCCGGACAGGCTTTTTTATACTTTGTTTCGCTTTCCGGGTACCCTTTCGGATATGCTGAAAATGGGATGGATGGCCCTGAAGTATCGCCATGCCCATCCTGATTTCTGGAAAAATGTACAGAAGGAAACCACAGCCACTTTTATCGCCGGTGCCCATTTCAGTCCATCGTTTTATCTGGGGTTTCTCAGGCCTTTTTTTGGCGGTGTATTTCTCGACCCCAATCTCGGACTGCCGGCCGCATATTTCCGCTGGCTCCTGGCCAAATTTTTTTCAGGAAGCGCCTGCCTGCCCGAAAAAGGCATGGCGGCCCTGCCCGCCCTTATGGCCAAAACAGCAGGGGAGATTCGCCTGAATACTCCCGTTAGGGAAATAAATGAAGGTACCATCTTGCTGGAAAACAAAGAGATACTTGAAGCCGACTGGATTGTGGATGCACGCTCTTTTCAGGATAAAGGAGAAAAAGGAAATTTCAGAAATACCCTCACCTTGTATCTGGAAGGACCCGCACAGAAGGACTTGCCCCAAAGCCTGATTTTGAATGCCGACCCCTTTTCGCCGATCCTGCATCTCTGTTTTCCTTCGGCCACCCAAAACAGCTATGCCCCGCCGGGCAAATGTCTGTGCTCCATTACCCTATCTTCTCCCCTGCCCCCAGAGGAAGATGCCATGGCCGTAATGCGGTCAGGACTGCAGGCTATTTATCCTAAAGTAAACTGGGAAGAATTTTCGCTCCTTGAAACTATTGAAATCCCCTACGCCCTTCCGGCTTTTCCTCAAGGCAATTCACTGGCTTTCAGAACAGAAGGCAGAAAACTGAGCATAGGAGACCACTGCATTTATCCCTCGCTGAACGGTGCCCTCCGGAGCGGCAGAGAAGCTGCCGAATGGCTGATCAGGAAAATCGGGGCCTGATTACCCGATTGGAAAAAAACTAAAAAGAAGGGCAAGGCAGTGCCTTGCTGTGCTTCAAACCTTTGAGGCTGAGATATTTGGTTTTGAATTCGTAGGTCACCGATATCTCGTGGCTTCCGCCCAGTACACCGACCAGCCCCGACAGGTTTACATCATAGGAATACCCGATGGAAAGGTTGTTTTGTTTAATGCCCACCAATGCCGTAAGGGCATCCTGATTCAGAGTTTTCTTTCCGTCTTTTACCGCAAAAGAGGTGGGTAAGCCCCTGTACCACAGCCCAAAAACAAAAGGAACATAGTGCATGTAAATGCCCAGGTCGAGTTGGCTGGCCGAACCCTGATTGCGGATGAGGATGGCCGGGGTAATGGCATTGGGTGAAATTTCCCCTTTGTAATCGGTGGGCTTTTTCATTTCAAAGCGATAGCCGAAAGACAGGTTGATGCGCCGCTGAATCTGGTTTTCTCCGTTCAGTTCGAAAGTAGGGCTGTGGGGATGAAGGTTGGAGAGCGAAACCCACCATTTTTGAGAATAAACCAAAAAACCAATCTGAATATCAGGATAAAAAGCCGAAAGACTGCGGCCTGCAACCTGGTCGGCACTGAAGGGAGCCACAGGGTCGCCTTCCAGCTGATCGCCAAAAGTGAGCCCGGAAAAATTTAAACCCACCTGCCCGAAACCCAGCCCGATGCCGGTAGATAGCCTGATTTTTTTTGAAATCTTAGACCTGTAGGCATACTGAACCATGGCCGTGCTGTGGGAATATCCAAGCCGGTCTATACTGTTGTTGCTCAGGTAAATTCCTGCACCGGAACTGGCATTTTTCAAATACAAATCGAAGGAAGCAAGCCAGCCCCGCCAGCCCTGCAGGCCGGTCCACTGACTCCGGTAACCCGCTGTAAACCTGGAATTTAAATTAGAACCCGCAAAAGCAGGATTGTAGTAAAGAGGAACGGCATAAAACTGACCAAACTGAAAATCCTGTGCCGCAGAGCCGAGGCTCCAAAAAAAGCAAAAGACGAAGATCAGCTTACTTTTGTTCATCAGGATTTTTTCCCAGGTCGGCAAAATAAAGCTTCACCACGGGAAAGAGAAACACCAGCATAAACGGAGAAACCATCAAATCATTGGTATTCCTGGACAAAAGTACGGCTGATTCTATCCGCAACACTTTGCCCAGCACATTCAATCCAATGGACAAAACCAGAAATCCTGCAAACACGGTAAGAATCAAAGGCCGGATACTTTTGAAGCCAAAATACAATCCCATAAACCATAAGTAGCTGAAAATGTAGAGAATAGAAAAACCAATTTTGATAAAAAAGTCGGGATTATCGGCTGTGAAATGCAGGGTATCCTTAAAAAACCGAAGCAGCAAAGTACCTGGTCCGGTAGCGTAGAATTGAAAGACCAAAGGACGGGCCCATTCAAAAATTTCCTTGGAAAACTGGTAGAGCAATACCCAAACCAGCAGGCTGAAGGCAAGGCCCAGCTTATTTGGCAGCGACCTTCTTTGCATTGATGCCCGAATAACGGTTTACCCACACCATCCAGAAATAGAAGATGGCGCCGTAAATCAGTATGGTGAAAGTGTATTTGTGGTTGAAATCGAAAGACGATTTTGAGTATATATGATTGACTGCCAGTCCAATAACCCGTATAGCATTGATGATGTAAATGGCCAGCACCCCCGCAGGAATAAACCAAACTTTCTTTTTCCATGGCCCGGGAAAGGCAATGATGAAGGCCGCAAAAAGAACCATCAGAATCAATCCGTTGCAACCATGCTCGATGAGCACTACAGCTGTTCCGTCTTTGAAAAGATAGGTATTTTGCTCCTCAAAGGGCGAAAGCCGGAATTCGGAATCGGAAAATGCATTCAGAACCAGGGCAGCAACCGAAGCCGTATGATAGGTTAGGTAATGATTGACCGTACCATCGGGCTCAATCCAGTTGTACCAAAGCAAATGCCAGCCCAGATACAAGGCCACAGCTTTCAACAGAAAGCGAGTCAGCGGTTTATTCAGATTCATCACGGCAAAATTTGATAAAATTTCTGAGCAGGCAAACCGGCAGGGCGTTTTTATTTTGATAGGCCAATAAAAAGCAAAAGTTGGTGAACAGAACAGGAAAGACCATTTTTGCACAGCACAAACAGCATGAATTCAAAAAGCCTCTGCACATTGGGCCTGCTGGCGGTACTGGGCATGGCAATGATGGGTTTCTCCAATCAGGAAAAACCAAAATCAAAGCCCTTAAGCAAAGCCGAACTGGGAAAAAAATTATTTTTCGACCCCATCCTTTCTGCCGACAGTTCAGTGAGTTGCGCCAGCTGCCACAAGCCGGAGTTTTACTTTGCCGATACCAATGCCTTCAGCATCGGCATTGGCGGAAAACGCACCGCCCGAAACACCCCTTCGGTGCTGAATATGGCAAGCCGCGGACTCATGTTCTGGGACGGAAGGGCTGCCTCGCTGGAAGAACAGGCTTTGTTTCCCATCCGGGACCACAACGAAATGAACCTGCCCATTCACGACGCCATGGCCAAACTCCGCCGGAGCAAAAAATACAGAAAATGGTTTTGGCAGGTATTCAAAGCACCGCCGGCCGAAAAATTGCTGGGCGAGGCCATTGCCGCTTACGAGGCCACACTGGAAACCTCCAACTCCCGCTTTGACCTGTACAACAGAAACAAGGGCGAAATGACGGCAGATGAAATTGCAGGGCAAAAAATCTTTATCGGCAAGGGCAAGTGTTTCGATTGCCATTTCGGGCCCGACTTTACCGACGATGAATTCAAAAATGTAGGACTGTACGACGGCAAATTAAACCGGGATCCGGGCCGGTTTGCGATTACCAAAGACAGCAGCGACCTGGGCAAATTCAAAACCCCGGGGCTGCGAAACATCGCCAAAACCGCCCCCTACATGCACGACGGCCGATTCCGAACACTGAGGGAAGTCATTGATTTCTATATAGATCCGAAAAAATTTGTACCCGATGCCATCGGCACCGACACCACCATTGCCAAAGGCATCGTGCTGAACGAAAAAGAAATAGACCAGCTCGAAGCCTTCCTCCGCGCCCTCACCGACCCGAAACCTAAGTATTGAAAGGATAATCCATAACCCCGGCTTTCAAGCCAGTATGAATGAGAGGATAAGTCAGGGCTAAAGCCCGGCACCATTTCCCGGTTATCCACCCCAGCCTGAAGGCTGGGGTTATGGTTGGGCTTCCCAAACCGCTTTGCAGCCAGCCATAACTTCGGACAAAGCGAAAAATCGTGCTTTAAAAATTGCAAGCATAAGGAGAACCCATAACCCCGGCTTTTAAACCGGTAAGCAGGCAAGAAGTAAAGCCAAATGACAATCCCGAAACCCATAACCCCGGCTTTTAAGCCGGTAAGCAGGCAAGAAGTAAAGCCAAATGACAATCCCGAAACCCATAACCCCGGCTTTTAAGCCGGTAAGCAGGCAAGAAGTAAAGCTAAATGACAATCCCGAAACCCATAACCCCGGCTTTTAAGCCGGGGAACAGAAATAGCATAAGCCAAGCGGGCTTTAGCCCTGAATTAAATTGGCAAGAATTTGCTTTCAGTCATTGGCATTAAAAAAAATGACTTCATTTGACATTAAATGACCTGACAACTCTATGCCTTTTGTTCAAATCCTTATTCACGCTGTTTGGGGAACCAAAAACAGATACCCTTTCCTTTCGAAAGAAATTTTACCAATTGTAATCACACACATAAGAGAAAACGCAAAGAAAAAGGGGATTTATATTGACCGCTTGAATGGGGCAGAAGAGCATTTGCATTGCCTTTTTCACCTAAACACCGATATGCCCCTTAGCAAAGCCTTGCAATTGGTGAAAGGGGAATCTGCCCATTGGATCAATAAAGAAAAACTGACCAGGTCCAGATTTGAATGGGCAGATGAATACTTTGCGGCATCCGTCAGCGAATCTGCAAAGTCAAGGGTAAGAAAATACATAGAAAATCAAGCTGAACATCATAAAAAGGAGTCTTTTGAGGATGAATATGAGCGATTTATTAAAAGCTATGGCTTCAATAGTCAGGGCTAAAGCCCTTCGAGACACCATTTCTATGTTCAGAACACTGAGGGAAGTCATTGATTTCTATATAGATCCGAAAAAATTTTTACCCGATGCCATCGGCACCGACACCACCATTGCCAAAGGCATCGTGCTGAACGAAAAAGAAAAAGTCCAGCTCGAAGCCTTCCTCCGCGCCCTCACCGACCCGAAACCTAAGTATTGATCCGTGGATCTGTTTTTGGGGCTTGACCCGAATTATCTTACCCGTGCACTACCCCTTTCATCTGCAAAATGGGGATAAAGCTCAGGTTT
>CANHCT010000003.1 GCA_947459175.1 Hymenobacteraceae bacterium | reverse complement strand
TGAACAAATCAGGAAAGCCATTATTTCCAAGCCCGGCAGCGCAGAGGCGCATTATTTTCTGGCCTCGGAACTGGAGAAACAAGGCAAAGATGATGAAGCCCTGATGGCCTTGGACCGGGCGGTATTTGTGAAAGAAACCTATGCTCCGGCATACCTGAAAAAAGCCCGGATTTTTCTCAGGAAACAGGATTTCGAATCATCGCTCAATCCCTTCTATGCAACAAGGAAATATGACAAGAAAAACCTCGATGCCTGTCTGGGTTTGGGCATTGCTTTTTCTCAATTGCGGCAATACGATTCGGCCATGGTTTGGTTTGCAGAGGCCTTGGACATCAGCCCCGGAAATTCAGAAGCCCTGATAAACAGGGGGAAATGCCATTATCAAATGGAAAATTACCGAAGGGCACTTATGGATTTTGAAGATGCGATTGATAAAGACAAACGAAACGCCGAAGCATATTTTTACAAGGGAAAAATCAACAAAGAACTGAAGCAAACCGAAAAGGCCATTGACGATTTTAATGAAGCCAAAGCCTTAGGTTTCAATCCGTATGAATGCGCTGTGGAAGTTGGGCTTTCTTTTGTAGACATGGGTAAATACAGCAAGGGAATCCGATTTTTTACAGATGCCATCCGGCTTAGTCCGAACAAAGCCCCTGCATATGCACACCGGGGATTATGCTATTTGTATGAAGAAGACTATAAAGAAGCCCTCGCTGATCTTGATGAAGCCATAAAAATTGATACCGGGCTGGGAACCGTAAAAAACAGGGTTGAACTGGGATTGCTCAAGCTCCGGTTCTCGGATTTTTCCGGGGCTGAAAAGCAATTTAATCTCGCATTGGATAAAGATTATCTCGACCCCAAGGCCAATTATGGAATGGGGGCGACGCAATTCCTGCTGAATAAGAAGGAACTGGCCATGCGGAATTTTGAACAGGCTTTTATACCGCGGAGATTAAACTACGATTTGATAAAAAAGGACCCCTGGATGAAGCCCATTCTGAAGGATTCTGAATTCAAGCGGTTGGTAAAAGCTTACTTCAAATAGAAAGCTTCATCCCTGGTCTTGGTTCTCCTCGGTTTGAAAGTAAACCTGCAACAACCGGAAGGCAGGTGATTACATTAAAAATCAGATTTCGATGGGTATTCCTGCCCGGCCAATCCCAGGGATTTAACTGATTAATGTTAATAAAAACGTTATTTTTTCTAATTTAGGCCTGAACGCGAATCAGGTTTTGAAAAAAGTTTGACATTTGCAATGCGGTCTCGTTTAGGGAAAAGAGATCGTAATTGTGATTTTGGGTTTATTGAAATATTCAGAAGGCTCTCTTTGAGGGCCTTCTGATTTTTAGCCCTGCTGAAATATCCTGATAATCAATTTTCCGGTGGGAAATCTACCGGTTTTTGGAACCGATAAATTGTAATTGCAACAGCACAAAGGTTATTACAAAGCCTTCAATTTATTTTACATTTTACCGAGGTCCAGCCTTGTCGTACATTTTCAAAACTTCTGCGGGGCTCCTTTTCGGAATGGCTGCAGTTGCCAATAGGTGAGGCTTCTCCAAACCCACTCAAAGGGTCCGAAAAGAAAATAATGCATCCATACATTGGAGAACACAATCTGAAAAATCCAGATTAAAGCAGTAATCTGATAGAGTTGATACCGCTGCAATTCTCCGAAAAGCCCCAAACCATATCCGTGGAAAATAAATCCGCAGATAATGGTTTGCATCAGGTAATTGGTAAATGCCATTTGCCCAACCCTGGACAGCCACTTGAAAATGAATGCAATAAGGTTGGATTTGTACAAAATAATCAGAGTGGAAATGTGGCCGGTTGCCAGCAGAAGCCGCCTTGCCTGATATGGACTGACCGGTAATACTTCAGTCATTTTGGAGTGATCGAAATGCAGAAGAATGGCGGTATGATTGATGTAATAGCTAAGTGGCAATCCCAACAGATAGCAAACAAATCCAATGCCCAGATAATGGCCCGAAGGCAGGGCACCACTCAGGAAACCCCATTTAAAAAGTGCCATCCCAATCAGAAAAAAGGAAAGGGCATCGAAGAAAACTTCGGAATAAAAATCTTTGGTTTCGATGTAAACATTTACACCGGCCAGATTTTCAAAATTGGCTGCATAACCCTTTTTCCGTATTTTATTTTCTTTCTCAATTTCCGACTGCCAATGGTCGATGCTGTTTTCGGACCGGTAGGCATTCCAGGCTTCCAGATCCTCTTTCTGAGTCGGTGATAACCTACCCCCCTTTTTCTCCAATGCAATGGCGGCTTCTCCCTTTTCCCTGATTTCAAGTTCCGACCA
Source organism: Hymenobacteraceae bacterium (assembly GCA_947459175.1). Classification (GTDB taxonomy): domain Bacteria; phylum Bacteroidota; class Bacteroidia; order Cytophagales; family Flexibacteraceae; genus CAMDMI01. The sequence goes on along the minus strand of CANHCT010000003.1, from coordinate 47,854 downwards.
AGCTTTAAAAGAATTTTGTGCTACAGAAAAACCTAAAAACAAAAATCCAAATGCCAGTAAATGAACAGGTTTTAATTTTCGGAAAGGGTACAGAAAAAGTCCTGCAATGGCATAGGCATACAAAATATCTCCAGGCCAAAGCAAAATGAACGCATTGATCAACCCGAAAACCAACAGCCAAATCAGACGCCGGTAGTAGATATCTGCCGGTGTAAGGCTGCCGGTATTTTTCTTTTCCAGCCTGTCGAGAAGCAAAAAACTGCCTGCCCCGAACAACATGGAAAAAACACCCCGCATGGTTCCCTCAAAAAGACCGTTTACTCCCCACCAGCACCAGTAATTCGGACCGCTGTATTCTTTGAGTATGTCCAGATTGAAATGCAGGTGATAAGACTTGCCGAAAAAAGGAATGTTCATCAGCAAAATCCCCAACAGGGCAGCACCCCGAAGCGCATCCAGCAGCGAAATGCGGCTTTCAAATGCCAAAGGCCGGACCGATTGGTTTTGATTTTCCATGTTGGTTTTCTATTTTCGACTTGCCGGATTCAAGTGCGGCACCGATACCGGCAAGTGGTTTTTTGGCCCAATTTTATTCAAATTCCTGTTTATCAAATGGTTTTTTCTGAAAATCTTCCTGAAAAGAGAATCCGCCGCCTGCTGTCCCGTTCTTTTTTTCATGAGGAAGATGTTCTTTCTGTGGCTAAAAATCTTTTGGGAAAGGTATTGGTGACTCAATTTTCCGGGATAGAAACAGCGGGCGTAATTGTGGAGACCGAGGCCTACAGAGGTGCCGACGACCGTGCCTGCCATGCCTATATGAACAAGCGCACCAAACGGACTGAGACCATGTTTCGGGCTGGCGGGCATGCTTACATATATTTGTGCTATGGCCTTCACCATTTGTTTAATGTGGTTTCCGGCCCCGAAGAAGTTCCCGATGCCGTTCTCATCAGGGCTATGGAGCCGGTGTTGGGTTTGGATGAAATGCTGCGCCGGAGAAATCTGAACCGCAATCAACCCAAAGTCAGTTCGGGCCCTGCATGCCTCAGTATGGCACTGGGCATCCATAAGCATATGGATGGTGACCGCTTGTGGGAAAAATCCGGTATTTGGCTGGAAGACTGGTCATTTGCTCTTGACAAGGACCAAATAGCCGCTGACACAAGGATCGGAGTTTCTTATGCCGGGTCGGATGCCCTTCGACCATGGAGATTCTTTGTCAAAAATAATCCATGGGTATCGGCTTATCCAAAAGGCTTGGAATCAGTCTGATGGCCTGTTTGCCTCACCGGGAACCTAAAAATATTTCTGTCAGGTCTTGCCTGTTGCAGAATCCGGATTGCAACTTGCGGGTCCTTTTTCCAAACAACCATTAATGAGCATTCCTGTCCGGATATTGGTTCACGGCGGTGCCGGTACCATCCTGCCCTCTGCCATGACGCCCCAATCGGAGGCCGGATACAAATCGGGACTTGCCCGGGCCCTTTCTGCAGGTTATGCCCTCCTTGCTGAAGGTGCACCCGCACTTTTTGCTGTAGAAGCTGCTGTTAAAGTTCTGGAAGACAATCCTTTATTTAATGCTGGAAAGGGTGCTGTTTTTACCCACGACAAAAAGCATGAACTCGATGCAGCAATAATGGATGGCAATACCCTGAAGGCCGGTGCTGTGGCCGGTGTTACCCATGTAAAAAATCCGGTTGAGCTGGCGCTGAAGGTTTTGCAGAAATCAGATTTTGTGATGCTTTCTGGCGAAGGAGCCGAGAAGTTTGCCGATTTGCAGGGAGTAAAGCGGGTAGATTCTTCATATTTTTACACCGATATGCGATACCAGCAGTTGCTGGCTATCATGGATTCGGGCAAGGCAAAACTGGACCACAATGTAGACACTGCGGCGCAACCTCAAAGGACCGGGAAATTCGGCACGGTCGGTGCCGTGGCCCTCGATATCCATGGCAATCTTGCGGCAGCTACCTCCACCGGTGGCCTCACCAATAAACGATTTGGCCGGATTGGTGATTCCCCCATTATTGGAGCCGGCACCTATGCCAATAACAAAACCTGCGCTGTCTCAGCCACGGGAAACGGAGAAACATTTATCCGTAATGTGGTGGCTTATGATGTTTCCTGCCTGATGGAATACAAAGGCCTGTCCCTCCCGGAGGCCTGTAAAACTGTAATCGAAAAAATCCATCTGCAGGATCCCGAATGCGGCGGTTTGATTGCCCTGGATGCTGCAGGCCGTTTCTGCCTTGAGTTCAATACCCCAGGGATGTACAGAGGATTTATGGTTGAAGCCGGAAAGGCGGAGACATTCATTTACCGGGATTGATTCCGATTTCACTTTTTTTCAAAACATTTGCACGCCAAATTCATTATCTCCATTTCAAATTATTATTAAAATGGTACTGTCAACAGGAAACAAAGCCCCTGATTTTCAGGGAAAAGATCAGAACGGAAACGAAATCCGCCTGTCTGATTTCAAAGGAAAGAAACTGGTTCTTTATTTTTACCCCAAAGATGATACACCCGGCTGTACTGCTCAGGCATGCAATCTGAGGGACAATATTTCTGCCCTTTCAGCCGCTGGATATCATGTTTTGGGTGTAAGCGGGGATGATGAAAAATCGCATCAGAAGTTTATCAATAAGTACAGCCTGAACTTTCCGCTCCTTGCCGACACCGACCACAAAGTGGCAGAAGCATACGGTGTATGGCAGGAAAAATCCATGTACGGGAAGAAATACATGGGTGTGGTGCGGAATACCTTTGTCATTGATGAAAACGGAATGATTGCCCAAATCATCGACAAAGTAAAAACCGACGACCACACCGCACAGATTCTGGGGTAATTATTTATCCTGATTTTTTACCTGCCTTCCAACCTTTTCTTTGCCTGATTTGTCTGTGCACTTCAGATGCCTGATAGCCGATGATGTTCATCCCGCTTTGATGGATATGCTTTCGGCCCATGGCATGCATATTGAATACCGGCCTCACATTTCTGAGGCAGAGGTGCTTTCCGTTATTGCGTCTTTTGAAGTTATGGTCATCAGGAGTAAATTTTATTTGGACTCTGCTTTTTTCGAAAAAGCCTCCAACCTGAAATTGGTGGCTCGTGCCGGGGCGGGTCTGGATGGAATTGACCAAAAGGCAGCCGAAAAACACAGGGTTCAACTTTTACATGCAGCCGAAGGCAATGCCGATGCCGTAGCCGAGCATACAATGGCATTGATTCTGGGTCTTTTGTGCCGTATTTCTGAGGCCGACCGCAGTATGCGAAAAGGAATCTGGGACCGCGAAAAATTCAGAGGCTTTGAATTGGCAGGTAAAACAGTGGGCCTGATTGGATACGGCAACATGGGCAGGGCAGTGGCCAGGCGGCTAAAATGTTTTGGTTGCAAGGTTCTGGCTTACGACAAATACCTTTCAGACTGGCCGGATGACAACGCAGAAAGAACAGATCTCAAAACCCTGCAAGCCAAATCCGATATTGTGTCGCTGCACATTCCGCTGACAGAAGAAACCAGGCATTGGGTTGATAAGGCTTTTTTTGAGTCGTGTAAGAAAGGACTGGTTTTTATCAATACTTCGAGAGGAAAGATTGTGAAGACTGCAGAACTGGATCAGATGCTGGAAAAGGGTCATGTTTCCGCAGCAGGTCTGGATGTATTTGAGACCGAACCATTGGAAAAATTTGACAAAAAATTTCCCCTGTACTTCGGTAATCTGTTCTCAAGAGAGAATGTAATCCTCACTCCGCATGTAGCAGGCTGGTCTTTAGAATCTTATGAAAAAATTTCAAAAATTCTTGCTCTGAAAATCCTGCATTATTTTAACCTTAAAATTGTGAAAAGCGGTCCGAATCTGATGTAAACTCTCAATATTTTTTGGTCAGAGGTAAACCGTGAACTAATATTGCTCGCTTTAAAAATGAAACCGCTAACGAAAAACTGTTACGTGTTGGAATTGTCTGAAAAAATAAAAGTTGCGCTGGCCTTCGGGCTTGCCTCCCTGATTTGCGGGTTTTCGTCCGTGTATGCACAGAACGGAAAACTATTCGGAAGAATTGTGGACAAGGACTCCAAAGAGCCTGTCGCCTTTGCAGGGGTAAAATTGTTCTCCGGGGGTGCCCTCAAAGGTGGTGCCAATGCCGATTTTGACGGAAACTACTCTGTATCACCGGTTTCTCCCGGAACTTACACCGTGGAAGTTCTTGGAGTCGGGTATGTAAAAGAGGTAATCAAGGATGTGAAAATAGGGTTTGAGCAAACCCGTAAGCTCGATGTTCAGCTCACCTCTTCATCCAAAACTACGGAAGAAGTTGTGATAAAGGCTTACAAAGAGCCCATCATCGGAGTGGACAACGGAGAAAAAGTGAGTCTCAGCGCCGAGCAGATTGCCAAAATTCCGACCCGGAATGTGAACTCCATGGTGGCCACTCAGGCCAATGTATTTTCTGCCGATGATAACAATAATGTTAACATCAAGGGTATGAGAACAACGGATAACGCTGTGTTTATCAACGGAATCCGTCAGTTTGGAACCAACCTTCCCCCTGCAGAAGCGATTGAAGAACTTTCTATCGTATCCGGAGGAATTCCTGCTCAGTACGGGGATGCCCTGGGCGGTATCATTTCCATAACAACCAAATCGGCCGCTCAGAAATTGTCTTTCGGCGTTCAGGGTGAAACATCCTCTTTATTTGATAAATGGCACTACAACTTCGCAGGTATTAATGGTTCAGGACCACTCATAAAAAGAAAGGAGACTCTGCCCAATGGTATGGTAACCGAAGGAAAAACCATTCTGGGTTTCTTTGGGGCTGCGCAATTTACCTCCAATGCCGATGAAGATCCATCAGCGCTTCCCATTTACAGGGCTACTGACGCTGCACTCAATCAAATCCGGCAAAAGCCTCTGACCCGTTTTGGCGATTCATATTCCGCCACTGCCAATTTTTTTGGACCGGACCAGTTTCAGCGGGTTTCGGCACGGCCCAACATGGCCAGTACCCTTTTTCAGTCGAATCTGAATCTGGACTTCCAGCCTTCTGATGACATACTGCTAACTGTTGGCGGAAATTACAATATGACCCGATCAAAGTTGGGACCCAGTGAGGACAATTCAGGCGAAAGTCCGGACCCCAACAGCTATCAGAATCTATTCAATTCTGCCAATAACGGCAACTCTTCGGATAATAACTACAATGCCTTTATCCGCTTCCGCCAGACTTTCAACACCGGAATTAAGGATACCGGAGCATTGCTGAAAAATGTCTACTACCAGGTACAGTTTGATTATGTACGCAGAAACCGAATGTCCTATGATCCCAGGTTCGGAGAGAGATTGAATGAATACAATTATGTGGGCAAATTCAACATCGACCGTCGGGATTTGTTTTGGCCCACACAGGCACCTCCCCGAACCTTGCTTTATAAAGGAATTGATGAGAATGGGAATGTTTTTACAAAAGATAGTAGTTTCTTGTCCGCTCCCGGCAATTTGTATGTATTTAAGGATGAGCCCTTCAGAATATCTTATCAACCATCAGACCTGAATCGCGATTTGTCCAGTGTCAACAGCCAGATTTTTACTGAAAACAATATTGTTAATGATTTTCAGGTGTTTAATCTTGGTGGTTTCTTTAATGGTGCTACATCCGGTGGTATCAATGATTTTGGATACTTTTACCCTGCTCTCGGCAAAAGTCAGGTCAATTTTTCCCGCGACCGGGATGAACAATACCGGTTTTCTTTTCAGGCTGCTGCCGAAATTAAGAACCACACCATCAAAATCGGGGGAGAATTTGAGCAGAGAATTATCCGTGATTTCAATACCTCAGGTTCTTTGTATGGAAGGGCCCGTCAGCAATTGAACGGACATCTTTCTTCCGGTTTATTGGGAGAAGACATCAGATTGGATACTGGTCGTTACATTAATCCGGGCGATCCGAACAATGGCAAACTGGTTAATTTTGTTTATCGTTCGCCATTCGTTAACCGGAATCTGAATGAGGACGGAAGCGGTAGGCTTGAAGGTCAGTCTGTATTTGATTTTAACTTCAGAAGAAGAAATGGTATTCCGATTGATGAGGAAATTTTTATTGACAGTTACGGCCCCAATACTTTTTCGCTCAGGGACTTTGGAGTGTCAGATTTGCTTAATAACGGGGTAAACCGAATTACTTCGTGGTCGGGATATAATGCATATGGTGATGTAGCCAAAAGAACATCTTTCTACGACTTTTTTACAGACACCATCAACCGGCCAATAGATGCATTCCGCCCGCTGTACTATGCAGGATTCATCGAAGATCGCTTTCAAATCGGAGATTTAATTCTTCGGCTCGGCCTCAGGGTGGATGCTTTTGATGTCAATATGCCGGTGTTGAGAGACAAGTACTCCCTTACCCGCCTGACCACTGCCCGTGATTTTTTCACCGCATCCAATAAAAACCGCCCTGCCGGAGTAGGCGACGATTGGGCCGTTTATGTAGATAAGCCATCCAGTACCTTCAACGGAACCAACTACAATGAATTTCAGGTTAAAGGTTTCAGGAACGGAGATACATGGTACGACCAAAACGGGGTAGAGACCAGCAATCCGGCCTCCCTGGAAGTAAATGGATCGGTTAATCCTTTCTTCAACGCTACGGGCATACAAGACAGAAATCTTCGCAACCTTCAGCGTGTCAACGGAATAACTTTGGATGCTTTTGAAGATTTCAAGCCTCAAATCAATGTATTACCCAGAATTTCCTTTTCCTTTCCCATTTCGGAAAAGGCTCTTTTCTACGCCCATTACGATGTGTTGACCCAGCGGCCGCTCGGAGTTAATGCCAACAACGCATTGCAACAGAATTATGCCACAGGTGCCGATTATCTTGGAATTTTGGGTAACAACGGAGGTTTTCTGAATAATCCCAATCTGAAGCCTCAAAAGAAGATAGATTATGCTTTGGGTTTCCAGCAGGCACTCAACGAAAGCTCTGCTCTTAAACTTTCAGTATTTTATTCCGAGGTGAAAGATCTGATTCAGGTAATCAATGTCAACTATGCTTATCCCATACGCTATCAAACAAGTGGTAATCAGGACTTTAGTGTGGTAAAAGGAATATCTCTCCAGTATGACCTGAGGAAAACCAAAAACTTTACTGCCCAGGCTTCTTACACGTTGGCATTCGCAGAGGGTTCGGCATCCAATTTTGCCGGCGCATTACTTAATACATCCACGCCCAATCTTCGCAATACTACAGCCCTCAACTTTGATCAGCGGCATGCTTTTAAGTTGAACTTTGATTACCGCTTCGGCGATGGAGAAGGTCCTGAATTATTGGGAATGAAGCCTTTGGCAAACATGGGCTTCAACATGACCAATTATGCCGGCTCGGGAACCCCCTTTACACAAGATGGTTCGCCATGGGGCGGAAGGTATCAGGTAAAAGGTGCAATCAACGGTTCCCGATTGCCATGGAACAACCGTACCTCCATCCGGATTGATAAGAATTTTACCATAAAATCCGGAGGATCTTCCAGAGACCATTTTATCAATGTATATTTTTATGTACAAAATGTTTTCAACGCGCAAAATGTTCTTGGTGTGTATGCCCGTACAGGTTCTCCCACAGACAATGGTTTTCTGACCTCTCAGTTTGGTCAGAATCTCACCAGTCAGGCAGTTAGTCCTGAAAGCTATGCCATGTTTTACAATATGGCCATCATGAATCCCGACAACATTTCATTGCCACGCCGTTTTAGGATTGGATTTTCATACAACTTCTGACATACCCACCACTTAACTAATGATTACCATGAAAAACAGGAATTTATTAACAGGATGGTTGATTTGCTGGTTTGGCGCTACAGCTTTTGCTGCTGCTCCACCTGCTGCTCCGATAACTCCGGGTTCCGGTAACACTTCCAATGGTTCTACCGGCGGTCAATCTGTTCAGGCTTCTTCCGATTGTAATGTTGGTGCCAGCCGTGCAGATTTGGATATCAATAACGTAAGGGCCAGATACATGAATCAGGGGGATATGTTTTGGGATCCGGGCCTTAGTCAGGCCAGATATGAAGTGCCCAAGCGTACAGACAATTTTACCACATCTAAGCATTCTATGTTTGCTGCTGCCATTTGGCTGGGTGGATTGGAAAGAGGCTCAGGTAACCTGATTGTAATGGCCCAGACATACCGGGAAAATGGCCGATTTGCCAATTACTGGCCGGGTCCTTTAAAAGATTACAATCCAGACCTTACTACCTATACATCCCCAAGGGTATGTGCAGCCTGGGATCAACTTTTTAAATGCAACAGGAAAACGGTGAAAGACTTTGTCAGCAATCAGGCTGCCGGTTTGATTACCGACTGTGAGCAAATCCCTGCAGAAATTCGGTTTTGGCCAGGAAAAGGCAATCCTTACTTAAAGCAGAAAAGTGAATTCTCTATTGATCCTGAGGCTGTAGCTTCTGTTGATAATAATCTGGCAAATTTTTATGATGCCGATTCCAATGGTATTTACAATCCATGTCAGGGCGATTATCCTCTCTGGGCAGGAACTGAAAAAGATCTGGAGTGCGAGGGTACTGAAATCAACATCAACTCCGGAGCGGATCAGGTGCTTTGGTGGGTTTGTAACGACATAGGGAATAAAAAGGGTTTTCCAGACATAGCTGCACCGTTTGTACCCGGTTTGGGCATGGAGGTTCATTATGAGGCTTTCGCATATGCGGCTACAGATGCCACCAACGACATGACCTTTCTGCGCCAGCGCTTATTTAACAAAGGCAATTATATTTTGGACCAAACCTATCTCGCCCAATGGGCGGATCCCGACCTGGGTAATGCCAGCGATGATTATGTAGGATGCGATGTAATGCGTGGTTTGGGTATTTGCTACAATGGCGACGACTTCGACGAAGGAACCATGGGATACGGTGAAAACCCACCCGCTATAGGTGTGGATTTTTTCAGGGGCCCCTTCCCGGATGATAAGTTTGATAATATAGACTGGGATTTGGATTGTGACGGTCCCGGTTCTTCCCCGCCGGATACAAATGAAAGAATTGTAATGTCCGGGTTTATCTATTACAACATTGGCGGAAATCCCATCAACGGAGACCCCCGTTTGCCCTCAGAATTTTATAATTACCTGCGTAACCGTTGGAAAAACGGCAACGACATCAGTTTCGGAGGCGCTGGGCTTGAGCCTGTTTCACCCAACAATCCTAAAGCGGTGTACATGTTCCCGAATGTTACGGAGCAAAGCGATCCCTTCGGTTTTGCATGCGGCAACCGGGGCTGTGAACAACCCAGATCCTGCGGTGCAGCCTGGAATGAAAAAACGGCCAATAACCCTCCCGGTGACCGTCGTTTCCTTGCCAACAATGGTCCTTTTACGCTGAAGCCGGGCGCCAAAAATGAGTGTACCATAGGAATTGTATGGGCAAGAGCCAATTCCGGCGGGGCTACCGGGTCTTTCGGAAAACTTTTGGCAGCTGATGATTTGGCTCAGGACCGTTTCAATACCTGTTTCAAAAGGAATATTGGACCCAACAGCCCCAATCTTGAAATTTCTGAAATCGACAGAAAGTTGGTGTTCACCATAGTTCCTGATGTTATCGTGCCTTCTCCCCTGATGACCACAGAATCTTATTTGGAGCTGAATCGCTCTGTCACCGGTGGACCAAATAATGAAGATGTATATTTCAGGTTTCAGGGATATAAAATTTTCCAACTGAAGGACGATAAGGTTTCAGTTCAGGATTTAGATAACCCGGACAGAGCCCGTCCGCTGGATGCTGATGTCAACGGTGACGGCGTGGTGGACTTCAATGGTATTATGGATGTTGCCGATGGTGTCACTTCTATCAGTAATATTGAGTTCAATCCCGATCTCAATCAGGATATTCTTACTCCTAAGGTGAAAAATACACCTGATAAAGGTATTTTTCGGACATTTCAGGTAGAGCGGGATATGTTTTCTTCAATAAGCGGAGGTAAGCTGTCCAACTTCAAAAAGTATTATTATGCTGTTGTGGCGTATGGTTACAATAAAAATTCTCAAGCTAAGCGTCCGTATATTCAGGGTGTTGAGAATTATAAGATTTTTACGGCCATTCCCCATAAGTTCAATCCTGAATCATTTGGTACTACATCGGCGTATGGCTTTGGAAGTTCATTTGAGGTGACCCGCGTAAACGGAACCGGCAACTCCGGGAATCTCCTGCAATTGAAAGAAGGGCAACGGGACAGGATTCTCACTGAAGGCAAAGTTGACAGGGTAACTTACAAGGCTGGCAACGGTCCTATCGACTTCAAGGTGTATAATCCCAAAGCACTGAAAGGCGGTAAATTCCGCATGACCTTTTCCAACCGCATTCGTTACAACATCAATGCCGGGTATGCTTTCAAGGTTGGTGATATCATTGAATCGGACGACAATTTTGTGCCCGATGCCGGCTACCGGATCAGTCCGAGATTTGACTACAGAAAAGGTGTAGCCAGAGTGAGAAGAGTTGTTCCTGTGAATGGTTTCCCCACTTTGGTCGATTTGGATATTGAATCTTTCAGTTGTGAGGGCGGAAGTTTCTCTTTTCAGATGGATAGGGTTGAAAGAGACCGCAGTGATACCATATTGGTTGATTCCAAGTCAAAAGGTGCGAGAATTTTCCTCCAGGGAGATCCGACCAAAAATAATGTGGTGCAACAATATTTTCCCTTCGATTACTGGACATTGGTGGAATTGGGTTCAGGAAAGGAGACCATTTGTACCAATCCGGTAAGTTCTCTTTCCGAAGAGATTATTCCTGATTATGGCATCGCAGTAAGGCCCAAGAATGGAATTACCCCTGGGAGTGATGTATTCAACGGAATTGAGAAAAACGGAGCATTGAATTCAATCATTCAATACGACCCAGACAGGCAAAAGCAATGGTTGTATGACTTCAATACAGCGGGAGTTAGTCCCTCATGGATAAGGGATGATAAATATGCCACAGGGAATATTTACCAGACTCTGGATCCTTTCCGTTCCTTCCGGAATCAGGCCGGTGGTTCATGGGCTCCATATGCCCTTACCACAGCTGCTACATCACTCACCAGAGGCCCCATGTTTGCAGCCACCAATTCTTTTGAAGATGACGAGTTGTATTACGCCAATGGTCCAAAATCCGTATTTCGGAATATGTCACTATTAAAAAATGTTGATATTGTATTTACTTCGGATACGAGCAAATGGACTCGCGTTGTGGTTCTGCAATGTGATACCATAGGAGCGTCCAGTTCCAACAGGCCCAAATGGACCATGGCAAAAAGCAGAAGACCTTCAGTTAACAAAAGGTATCAGCGCGATGGTTCGGTTTCTCCCTTTGGCAATTTGGTTGCCTCCAGAGGGATGAGCTGGTTCCCCGGTTATGCTGTTGATCTTGACAGAGGGCAAAGGCTGAACATGATGTTTTCTGAAAGTATTTTGGAAGATACCTCCGGAGGATTCGGAAACCCTTACAATGGAGCCGGCAATGACCTTAAGTGGGAGCCACGAGCCAATCTGGGTTTGAATCTTGGTACAAGGAACTATATTTATGTACTCAATACTGCTTATGATGCCTGCAGGGAAACAGAGCGTTCCATAGATTCTTTATTTACCAATTTCAGCTCTCAGAGTCCGCAGAATTTTAATCCCCGAGTATGGAATTGGTATATGAACAATGTGATGTATGTTGGACTGATGGGCCGGAATATTGATTTCATCAATGCAGAGGAATTTTCTATGAATTTGAATCAAATCGAGGTGAATCTTCGTGTTCAACGTGCTTTTGAGCCTTTTGCTCACGGAGGACTTGCAAATGCAGGAAAATGTGACCCGGTGTATGAATTCGAAATTCCTGCTGATGCCAGCCAGCGGAATGTCACCAGCGTAGGTTCCAGTGCATTGGATATGATTCGTGTTGTGCCCAATCCATACTTGTCTGTATCCGAATACGAAAGTTCTCAGATTGATAATCGCGTGAAGATTGTGAACATTCCTTCTCAATGTGTGGTCAGTATTTTCAATCTCTCAGGTTCTCTGATAAGGCAATATAATTTTGATCAGACCAATACCAAGCCTTATGCAGCAGTAGGAGGGGGTGAATTGAAAATCAATGAACGGGGAACCAATTATCAAACATTCCTTGATTGGGATTTGAAAAATCAGAACGGGTTGCCCATTGCTTCCGGGGTATATATCATCCACATCAAGTCAGACAAGCTTGGTGAAAAGGTTATCAAGTGGTTTGGTATCCTGCGGCCAATTGATTTGGATACTTTCAATTAATAGTGATTTTAAACGAGTTACCGTGAATTTTAAAAGAATTTTAGGTTTAAGTCTGCTCGGAGGCTTGGTTTCGGCCAACCTGATGGCCGGCAACGACACAAAAAGAGGACAAGCCGGTGCAGTTGAACTGCTTGTGAATCCCTGGGCCAGGTCTTCCGGGATGGCAGGTGCCAATTCGGGTATTGTAAGGGGCATCGAATCCATGGGATTGAATGTGGCAGGCCTCAATGGCATCCGAAAGACAGAAATTAACTTCTGCTCGGCCCTCTACCTGATGGGCAGCCAGATTAACATTAATTCTTTGGGTTTGGCTCAACGGGTAGGCGAGACCGGTACTATGGGGATTACACTTACCTCTTATGACTTGGGAACATTTTATGAGACCACTGTTGAATTGCCTGACGGCACAGGGAATACTTTTAAGCCTCAGATTTTCAATTTTGGTGCTGCTTATTCCAAAAAGTTTTCCAACCGGATTTCAGGAGGTTTGCTTGTCAGGGGAATCTCTCAATCATTCAGGGCAACTTCAGCATTTGGTGTGGCCTTTGATGCAGGAATTCAATACCAAAGGGGGCCGAAAAATGAATTTAAATTCGGTGTATCCATTATGAATCTTGGCCCCAAGATGAGCTACTCCGGAACCGACCTTTCCGGAAGGGGTAAACTTCAGAACAGTCAGAATGACCAGACACTTGGATTGCTGACTGCTGCCTTTGAGCAGCCATCTATGCTGAACATCGGTGTTGGTTATGATTTTTATTTTGAAGACGATCTTGTCAGACTTACGCCCATGTTCAACTTTCGTTCAAATTCCTTTACCAGTGACCAGTATCAGATTGGTTTTCAGGCCTCATGGAAAGATATGTTCATGGTGCGCGGAGGTTATGATTACCAGGAAGGCATTTTCAACAAACAGGAGTCTACCACAGCCAATCTGGGTCCTTCAGCAGGTTTGACCTTCCAGATTCCGTTTATGAAGAATTCAGCCGGAGAAAATATTCAGGCAAGCGACAGTGATTTGTATTCCGGTGCAACCAAATCCAAAGTGATTGCTTTGGATTATTCATATTCTGTGACCCGGTATTTTGGCGGAACACATCGTTTTGCCCTTCTGCTTTCACTTTAGGAATTTCCTTATATTTGCACACTGAAAACGGTCAGGTTCTGGCCGTTTTTTATTTTTTTAAACCAAACGGAGAAAAATGTCTATTTCCTATTACACAGAAGAAGGCCTGAAGAAATTGAAAGATGAGTTGAATGAACTCAAAGTAAGGGGCAGGGCCGAAATGGCGAGGCAGATTGCCGAGGCCCGTGACAAAGGCGATTTGAGTGAAAACGCTGAATACGATGCAGCCAAAGATGCACAGGGACTGCTGGAATTAAAAATTTCAAAGCTCGAAGACATTGTGGCCAATGCACGGGTGCTGGATTCCGGTTCGATTGATACTTCCAAGGTCTCCATTATGACCAAAGTGAAAATTAAAAATGCCAAAAACGGTGCTACCATTTCCTATTCCATTGTTTCAGAAGAGGAAGCCGATTTGAAAAGCGGCAAAATATCTGTGAAAAGTCCGATTGGAAAAGGACTTTTGGGTAAACGAGTGGGAGAGAAAGCCACCATCCAGGTTCCGGCCGGTGCTATGGAATTCGAAATTCTTGATATTGCCCCCGGGATATAAATATGGCCAGTATTTTTTCTAGGATTGTAGCAGGAGAAATTCCTGCCTGGAAAGTGGCTGAAGATCAGGACCATCTTGCCTTTTTGGATATCAATCCTGTTGCTACCGGTCATGTGTTGGTTATTCCGAAAAAGGAAACAGATTCTATTTTTGATATTGAGGAAGAAGAATTTAAGAGTCTATGGGCTTTTGCTGCGCATGTGGCAAAAGGCTTGAAAAAAGCCATACCCTGTAAGCGGGTGGGCATTACGGTCATCGGGCTTGAAGTACCGCATGCCCACATCCATCTGGTCCCTTTGAACAGTATGGGCGACATTAATTTTTCCAAACCCAAGTTGAATCCGGGTATGGAAGAACTGGAGCAGATTTGTCGGAAAATTAAAATTAGCATCGAAGAAGCAGCATGAAAATTCTGATTGTGGGTGGTGGCAATATGGGCAGAACCTATGCCGAAAGTTTTATTGCCAACCACACCGTGGTCAGAAGTGATTTGTACATACTTGAAAAGCAGCAGAGCAAGATTCCATATTTTCAAGGACTTGGCTTTGAATCGGTTTTTTCTGAGCCAGGTCTATTCGTTGAAAAAATGGACTTGATTATTCTGGCTGTAAAGCCTCAGGATCTTCCTGCTTTGTTTTCTTCACTCCCGTCTTTCATGAAACAAGACCAATTGGTGCTTAGTATCATGGCCGGGGTAAAGATTGAGACACTGGAGAGAAAAATGCCTACTACCCGAATCATCCGGGCTATGCCCAACTTGCCGGCGCAGGTCGGAATGGGGATGACGGGTTTTACCGCCAATCAGGCCGTCAGCAGAACGGAACTGTTTTCGGTTCAAAATCTTCTGAATACAACAGGTAAATCTCTTTACTTTGATGATGAATCCCTGCTCGACGGAGTAACTGCTATTTCCGGTACAGGTCCGGCCTATGTGTATTTCTTTATGAAATCGATGATGGATGCTGCCAAAACGATGGGATTTTCAGCCTCAGAGGCAGAAACTTTGGTAGAACAAACCTTTCTTGGTGCCATCCACCTGCTGAACAACAACAATTTTTCCTGTTCTGAGTGGATTGAAAAAGTGGCCAGTAAGGGCGGTACTACCGAGGCTGCTTTGATGTCTTTTATGCAGTCTTCGCTGGAGGTTCATATCCGGACAGGATTAGAGGCCGCACTGAAGCGCTCAGTAGAATTGGGAAGTTAATTCGCAGAATATCAATATGAAACAGATGAAATATTCTCTTCTTGTCCCCGCCTTCGGGGTCTTGATGGGTGTGATTTCCTGCAACCGCGGCAACGAGGAGCAGCAAAAAGACCAGGCCCGCATCACGGGGGTGATTTCCAACATTCCTGAGGGAAAGCAAATTGAACTTTTTAGGGTGGACGCTGCCGGACCTGTAAAGGTCGACTCTGTAATGCCGGATGGAGAGGGCAAATTTGAACTTTCCGGAAGTAAAGATGATGAGCGGATCTATCTGTTTGGTATCGGCGAACAAAAGGTGCCTGTTTTTATGGAGGCAGGCCACCATGAGATTCAGGGTGATTTCAATCGTCTGGCGCAAACCATCACTTATTCCAACTCTGCTTTAACCCTTATGCTGAAAAAGGTGAACCGACTGAAAGATGATTTTGATAAAGAAGCCGGTGCCCTTCAGTTTCTCTTCGAAAAATCGATGATGTCCCGGAATATGAAGGCAGCCGATTCTGTTGAAGGTCTTTTTTACAAGCGTCTTTCTGAAAACAAAATCAAGGTAAAGGCCTTGATTGACAGTATGGGGCCGAATCCGGTAAGCCATATAGCCACTTCCATGCTTTCGGTAGAGGAGGATTTCGGATATCTGGATACCCTTGCGATGCGCTTTACCAAAGAAAAGCCCGGTGCTTATTTTACCAAAAAGCTGAATGCCTATCTGGATGGTCACAGGAAGTTTGCCATCGGGCAGATTGCCCCTGATTTTACCCAGCCAGACCCCAACGGAAATCCTGTCAAGTTGAGTTCTTTTCGCGGAAAATGGCTTTTGGTAGATTTCTGGGCATCATGGTGCAAGCCGTGCCGCGCCGAAAATCCCAATCTGGTTGCGGCCTATAATTCATTCAAAAATAAGGGTTTCAATATCCTTTCTGTGAGTCTGGATTCTGACAAATCGGTATGGATGAAAGCTATGGTAGCCGATGGTATGATGTGGTCGCATGCATCTGATCTCAAAGGTTGGCTGAACGGGGCAGCGCAGGAATACAAAGTCAATTCCATTCCGATGTCCATTCTGCTGGATCCGCAGGGAAAAATCGTAGCAAAAAATCTCAGAGGACAGGAATTGCAGAAGAAATTGAACTTGCTTCTTCGCTGAAAATGAGAAAATTGCATAGCAGTTCTCTTGTTTATTGTTTTAAAAGCCCCGACTGATGAAGCGAATTTTGGTTACCATTCTGAAAAACAGGCCATTGGCCATAGTGGTAACTGGTTTTTTGCTCACCATTGCCACCTTCATTGGCAATATTGTGCTTACCTATGAAATTGCCTCCAATCTCCGTATCAAGGTAAGCAGTATCGGAAAGATTTACGGTGAGTTGGACTTGATGAATGCCATCAAATCGGATTTGGGTTATGCCGAGAGTTCGATGAAGAATTATATAATTTCGGGGCAAACCATTTACCTGCGCAGCCACCTTAGGGCTGTGGAGCGGCTGGACGAACATATGGACCAGCTGAAAGCAGGAGAACAGGAACTCAAAATATCCAGAGAACTTTTTACAGCACTTCAGGAGGCAATAAAGGAGCGAAAAAAAATGTTTTTCGCCACCATGAAACTGGTGAAAAGCCGCAACCCCAATGGAGTAAATGAAGCCCTCGATTTGTTTTCCGATGGTGCAGGCAAAGCGCCCGACATCCGGGAGATTTTGAACAATATGGAAACTGGTTTGCGTGTTTCCCTGCAAATCAACCAGAAGTATATAGACAGAAGTATTTCCTACGGGGGTTATACCAATTATCTGGCCATAGGCATTGCTGTGCTGGTGGCATTTTTTGCAACGCTTTCCATTGCCCAGGATTATCTAAGGCAAAAAGAAATTGAAAAAATTCTCCGCCAGTTGAACGAGGACAAAACCCGGCTTTTTTCTATTTTGGGTCATGACCTCAGGTTGCCACTTTCGGGTATCAATGCGGTAATTTATTTACTAAAGAACCATTTGAATGCTTTGTCTGAAGCTGAATTGAAGGAGAGTATCAGCCTTTTGGATCAGGCGGCCGTCAATTATTCCAATCTGTTGGAAGACCTGCTCACCTGGAGTCGGCTGCAGATGGATAAAATTCAGACCAATCCCCAGCCCTGGAATATCCCGGAGCTTACACAGGAAGTGGCCAGTCTTTTTGGAGAAAGTTTGCACCAAAAGAAAATCAGTCTGAGCAACGAAATTCCTGCCGAACTTGTGCTCACAGTTGACAGGCCCATGTTTCTGACCGTCTTTAGGAACCTGATTTCCAACGCCATAAAATTTACCCGTTCCGGGGGCAACATTGTCCTGAGCTATCGTAAAGAAAAAGACTGGGATACTTTGGCTGTTTCAGACAACGGCACCGGTATGAGTCCTGCCCTGATGAAAACCCTTTTTACACCTTCTTCAATTTCCATGGCCGGTACTGATAATGAGGCAGGTACGGGCCTTGGTCTTTCCATTTGCAAAGAGTTTCTGAGCAAGGAAGATTGTCTTATTAGGGTAGAAAGTGAAGAAGGAAAAGGTTCTGTTTTTACAATTATGATTCCTTCGGTAGTCAAATCAGGAAAGGCAGTCCCTGCTAAAATGTCCTGACCCAAAAACTGATTTTTCGGAAGCCTCCGTTTTGACCAACGGCAGAAAACCGGTGTTCTCCTTCTTTCAGCAGCACGGGAATTTCCTCACCTGACTTGCTGCTGCCCAACAAGTTGCCGTTTTCATAAATGCGGACCGGAAATGCCTCTGCCGGAGCCTTCAGCCTTATGGCGGTTTTCAGGCTTTCGGACCCATTCAGGAAATAGGCTTTTCCGTCCATAGGATAGAGAAAGCTGAGGTTCATTTCCTGCTCAAACTTTTGGCAGGCCGGATTGTGCGGGGGCGGTAAAGAAAAATTATGGCCCTTTTGCTCTGCAAATTGCTTCCAGCCCGGGTCGGGATTGTCGAAGATTTCCTCTTTCATTTCACGTTCCGGCCGGCAATGGTTGCAGAAGGACATACTGCCAGATTTATTCACCATGGTGGCTTTTCTGTGCCTGCAAATGGCTTGAGAAGAAACCAGAGGAAGAAAAAAGTCTGTAGTGGTTTTTTTGCAGTAAGGACCTGGTTTTAAGCCGGTTTCAGAGCAAATTTTTCGCAGTTTCCAGTTCGGTATCAGATTGCTTTTTCTTTCGGAGGCTGCCGGATTACGCTCCAGTTCTGAAATAATCTTTTGAAAAACCGGTGCCGCAGTCTCCAGGCCAGATAAAGCAGGGTGCCCCTGTCCGGAGAAATTTCCGAGCCAAATGCCCAGTACATACCGCTGCCCAAAGCCCAGGCACCAGCCGTCCTTCCGGCGAAATGAGGTGCCGGTTTTCCAGACAAACTGATCAAATTCTTTTGCCCGGACACCAAGTGAAAAAATTACCTCACCCCTGTTTTTCACCGACAAAATGCGCTTGACCAACTCCGCTGAGCCGGCTTCCATAATCCGGGCATCCGTGCGGGCATATTCCTGATCTTTCTTTATCCTGATTCTCCCGTTTTTACCGTCCAGAGCCAGTATCCGGTAAGCCTGTACCAGTTCGTACAAGTTGGTGCCGCAGCCGCCCGCCGCCATGGATAGACCCGGTTGGCGGGTTCGGTGCAGCAACTGACTCATACCCATTTTATCCAGGCAGGCAAGCAGGGTATCCACCTTCACCCTATTGAGCAATTCAATAGCCGGCATGTTCAGCGAATGGAGCAGGGCCTCATCGGCAGTAACAGCGCCGTGAAATTGCTTGTCATAGTTTTCGGGCGCATAATCCTGGTATTCAGAAGGAATATCATATAAAACTGATTTGGGGGTAATCAGACCTTTTTGAAAACCGAGTGCAAAAATGAAGGGCTTCAGCGTACTGCCGGGCGAGCGTATGGCCAGGACCCCGTCCACCTGACCGCTGTTTTCCTTGTCTTCAAAGTCCGGATTGCCGATCCATGCCTTGATATCGCCGGTTTGTATATCTGCCAACAGCAGGGCTGCATTTTTTATTCCATTCATTTTCAGTGGAATATGATGGAATTGAAGCAGTTGTTCTGCCCGGGATTGCAGGTTTTCATCCAGGGTCGTCTGCACTTTGAATCCGGATTCGGATTCCAATTGTCTGGCCAAATGGGGAATCTGACGGGGCATGGGATATCTTCCGGCAAAAAAGGGTTCGAGCAGGGCGGCTTTGTACTCGCCTGCATCCAGTTTGCCGGCCCGGTACATCCGGCTTAAAAATTTATTTCGGCTGCGGGTCAGTTGCTCCGGGTTCCGCAGCGGGTGGTTTTTGGCCGGTTTATTCGGAATCACCACCAAAGCAGCCCATTGGGCAGGACTGAGGTTGTGTAATTCTTTCCCGAAGTAGATTCGGGATGCTGAGCGAAAGCCTTCTACATTGCCGCCAAAGGGCAGATGGCTGAAATAATAAGCCAGAATTTCCTCTTTGGAAAGGGCCATTTCCCAATACAGGGCCTTCAGACTTTCGGAAATTTTACTGGTCCAGTTCCGGGCTGCAGGGCGGCTCAGTTTTACGGCCTGCATGGTGATGGTAGAGGCTCCCGAAGTTCTTTTTCCTGATATCAGATTGCCGAAAGCCGATTTTACTACCGCCACCGGATTGATGCCCGGATGCAGGTAAAAATATTTGTCCTCCTTCCATATCATCCAGTCTGCCAGCCTTTCAGGTATTTCTTTTTCAGAGGTACTGAGGCGCCATTTCTGGTCTTTGCTCAGAAAAACATGCAAAAGCCGGCCCTTTTCATCCAGGATTTCTTTCGAGAGTTCGGTTTGAACAGCGGGAGGAAAAAGGAGGCAAAGAAATTTAGCCGTCAACCAAAATGCCGGCATCAGCAGGAGAATGGCAAGCCCTGGTTTTGCTCTTTTGGAAAGGGCCATAATCAGGCCCGGGCCGGGCGCTTGAAAGACCTGAAGTAGGATTGAATTTTCATTTGAAGTACGCCCAGCACCGCTTCTTTGAAAATCCCTGAGCTCATTTTCGATTGCCCCTTTGTGCGGTCGGTGAAAATGATGGGTACCTCTACAATCTTAAATCCGAACATCCAGGTCAGAAACTTCATTTCAATCTGGAATGCATAGCCGACAAAATCGATTTTGTCTAAATCTATGGTTTTCAGGACAATGGCTTTGTAGCATTTAAATCCTGCTGTGGTGTCACGGATGGTCATTCCGGTAACCAGCCTCACATAGTAACTGGCAAAATAGCTCATCAGCACCCGGCCCATGGGCCAGTTCACCACATTTACCCCAACCACATACCGGCTGCCGATGGCCATATCTGCACCCCCGAAATAGCAGGCCTCCCGAAGCCGGATCAGGTCTTTGGGATTGTGGGAAAAATCGGCATCCATTTCAAAAATGTAATCGTATCCCCTCTCCAGGGCCCATTTAAATCCGTGGATATAGGCTGTGCCCAGGCCCAGCTTGCCTTTCCTCTGTTCAAGGAACAATCGGTTTTCAAATTCTTTTTGCAGGCCTTTTACGATTTCAGCCGTGCCGTCGGGCGATCCGTCATCTACAATGAGGACATGAAATTCCGGTTCCAGTTCCATTACCGCCCGGATAATGGCTTCTGCATTTTCCTTTTCGTTGTAGGTGGGAATGATAACCAGACTGTCGCTCACCCTGTTGATGGTTGGTTTTTGGGGATGATATTTTTTAGTTTTTTACTGAAGAAGGCCGGCCAGTTTATTCAGGAAACTCATTTCTTCTTTGTTGATGTGATGAAAAGCTTCCGCTACTTTTCGTGCCCCTTCCATCATCAGGTCTTTGTCCTTTTGCGGCAGCAAAGCGGCATTGTGCTTCAAGTATTCTGCTACTTCCTCAAAAGCCATGTCGGCAGTGTAGTCGTTGCCTTCCAGAAAATCGAATTGAAATTCAACTGAAAAAGCAGCATCCGAGCCGAAATCGTCGTTGTGCAGCTCTGCCGGAACCAGTTTTTCGCTGACCATTTTTCTGAGTTCCTGCAATTCTTTTTTGGAAATATTGCCATCGGCAGAAGCCACAGCATAAAGCAGGTTGCCGAGTTGTTTGTAGTATTCGCGGTAATTTTTCATCGTAAATCCTGTAGGCTGAACAGCCTTGTTTTTGAGAGGGCAATTTAGGAAAGGAAGATGAATCAGAGGAAGTAAAATTCCTTTTTGCTCTTTTAGGATGATTCTGTTTTCAGGTTTACAGGAGATTAATGGTTTTTGTTAATCGGTTTTTCCTGTTTCATGGGGCTGACTAAAGAGGATAAAACTATTTTATTGCTGCTCCTTTGGCCTTACGCCAAAATATCCCGACTTTTGCGGCCGCATTTAGATAGTATTAAAAACAAAGTTCTGAAAATCAACAAAATGGCTACAAATCGTACCTTTACCATGATCAAGCCGGATGCTTTTGCCGATGGCCATACCGGCGCCATTCTGGCCATGATCGAAAAAGCAGGTTTTAAAATAAAAGCAGCCAAGGTCACCCGCCTGACGGCGGAAACGGCTGGCAAATTTTATGCTGTTCACAGCGAGCGTCCTTTTTATCAGGACCTGTGCCAATATATGAGTTCCGGAGCCATTGTTGCTGCCATCCTGGAGAAGGATAACGCAGTTGCCGACTTCCGTACTCTTATCGGGGCCACCAATCCGGCCAATGCCGCCGAGGGCACCATCCGGAAGATTTTTGCCAAAAGCCTGGAGGCAAATGCCATCCACGGTTCTGATTCGGATGAGAATGCTGCTATCGAAGGCAGTTTCTTCTTTTCCGGTCTCGAAATTATGTAGTGCTGCCAACTGCCTGTCTCTGGTTCTGTCGCCATGACCGGTACCGGAGAAAAGGCACCTCCAAATGAAAATAGAAAAGGTCTGTTTCGGCAGGCCTTTTCGTTTCGCAACCGATTACCTTTCAGCCATATATGCCCACCCGAAACATAAAGGAAATCACCCTTCCGGCACCGCTCGATGAGTTGAGCCCAAAACAAGTTATTATCATCAAAGGGGCAAAGGCACACAATCTGAAAGGCTTGTCGGTGGCCATCCCCCGCAATAAGCTGGTGGTCATTACCGGACTTTCGGGCTCGGGAAAGTCATCGCTTGCTTTTGATACCCTCTTTGCAGAAGGGCAGCGCATGTATGTGGAAACACTGAGCAGCTATGCCCGGCAGTTTGTGGGCCGGATGGAAAAGCCGGAGGTGGAGTACATCCGGGGGGTATCGCCTGCCATTGCCATCGAGCAGAAGGTGAGTACCAAAAATCCAAGGTCCACCGTGGGCACCACCACCGAAATATACGACTATCTGAAACTGTTTTTTGCCCGTATCGGCAAGACTTGTTCCCCGGTTTCGGGCGAAGAGGTGAAAAGAGAAACGGTAACCGATGTGGTGCAATACCTCAGTACCCTGCCGGAAGGTACCAAAACTTTGATTCTCAGTCCCCTGAAAATCAGGCAGGATCGCAATTTGAAAACAGAAGTACAGGTTCTGCTCTCCAAAGGATTTCCCCGGCTGATGGTGGACGGGGAAGTGGTGTTTACGGAGGACTTTTTGGCCGGCTTACCGGATGAGCCCAAAGGAAAGAAAAAGGCTGCGGCAGCGGTGCATGAAGTGTTTATTTTGATTGACAGGGCGGTCATTCAATCCGGTGAGGAAAAAGCCTTTCGGCTGGCCGATTCGGTTCAAACGGCTTTTTTTGAAGGAGAAGGCACCTTGCAAATTCGACACGGGGACGAAATCCGGGTTTTTTCGGACCGTTTTGAGGCCGACGGATTGAAGTTTGAAGAACCTTCTGTCAACCTGTTTTCTTTCAACAATTCCTATGGGGCCTGTAAAACCTGCGACGGATTCGGAACCGTGCTGGGCATAGATCCCGATTTGGTTTTTCCTGATCCGAATCTCTCGGTTTTTGAGGGTGCCATTGCCCCCTGGAACAGTGAAAATCTGCGCCGGGAATGGCTGCAGCCCCTGCTTCGCACAGGCATCATGTTCAACTTCCCGATACATCGCTCTTATTTTCAGCTCTCGGAAGAAGAAAAGAACCTTCTGTGGACCGGCAATGAACATTTTTCAGGTCTTGATGCTTACTTCAAATATCTGGAGAGCAATGCATATAAAATCCAGTACCGGGTGCAAATGAGCCGGTTCCGGGGCAGGACCACATGTCCCGATTGTAAAGGCAGCCGGCTGCGCAAGGATGCGGGATATGTAAAAATTGCAGGGAAATCCATTATCGATTTGGTGCTGATGTCCATTTCCGATCTTATTCCCTGGTTCGAAAGCCTGCAACTCGCTGAATATGAAGCCAAAGTAACCCGGCAAATCTTAAAGGAAATCCGAAACCGACTGCACTTTATGCAGGAGGTTGGCCTGGGATATCTCAGCCTCAACCGCCTGACTTCCACACTGTCGGGAGGCGAATACCAAAGAATCAAGCTGGCTACTTCTCTAGGCTCAGCCCTCGTGGGTTCTATGTATATTTTGGATGAACCCAGCATAGGTTTGCATCCCCGCGACACCCGCCGTTTGGTGAATGTGCTGAAATCGCTTCGGGATTTGGGCAATACTGTGGTGGTGGTAGAGCACGAAGAGGAGGTGATGCTGGCCGCAGATCAGCTTATTGACATTGGGCCGGGTGCCGGCTCGGGAGGAGGAGAATTGGTTTTTCAGGGCAGGGTGACCGAAGACAGGCAGGCCAATGCGGCCTTAAGTCCTTTTGCCCTCAGGTCGCATACATTCCGATTTCTCAACGGGTTGGATAGAATTCCCCTGCCGGAATCGCGGAGGTCCTGGCGTGATTTTGTAAAAGTGTTGGGTGCTTCAGAAAATAACCTCAGAAACCTGGAGGTGAAAATCCCACTGCATATCCTCACCGTGGTTACCGGTGTGAGCGGTTCAGGAAAATCATCCCTCATCAACAAGGTGCTGTACCCGGCTTTGGGTAAAATGCTGGGCATCAGTACGGCAGAGGCCGGAAAGTATTTGAAACTGGAGGGCAGTTACCAGAAAATTCAGCAAATAGAATATGTAGACCAGAACCCCATTGGCAAGAGCTCCCGGTCCAATCCGGTTTCCTACATCAAGGCGTATGAATTTGTGCGCAACCTCATGGCAGAACAATCGCTTTCGGTTCAGCGGGGGTACAAGCCGGCCCATTTCAGTTTCAATGTAGAGGGCGGACGTTGCGAAATGTGTCAGGGTGAGGGCCTTACCAAAATTGAAATGCAGTTTATGGCCGATATATACCTCACCTGCGAGTCATGCAGGGGCAAGCGCTTTATGGAAGAGGTGCTGGAGGTGGAGTGGAACGGCAAAAATATTTCGGATATTTTACAAATGACGGTAGATGAGGCGGTTGGGTTTTTTGCCCCTCAGCCTCGTATAGCCGATAAAATTCGTGTATTGCAGGAAGTGGGTTTGGGTTATGTGCAGTTGGGACAGAGCAGCAATACCCTCTCGGGCGGAGAGGCCCAGCGGGTAAAGCTGGCCTATTACCTGAGCCTGGGAAAGAATGATGCCCGCAATATGTTGTTCATTTTTGATGAGCCTACTACAGGGCTTCATTTTCATGACATCGGACAATTGCTGAAAGCCATTAACATGTTGGTAGACAGGGGTAATACCGTCATTCTGATTGAGCACAATATGGAGGTAATCAAATCGGCGGACTGGATTATTGACTTGGGCCCCGAAGGCGGCAGCGAAGGAGGTCATCTTATGTTTGAAGGCACCCCCGAAGAGATGGTTAAAACCGGTAAAGGCTACACGGCCGACTTTCTGCGCCTCAAGTTGCAGGATTGAATTCCATCCAAACCGTTTTTTCATTGAAATAGGTGATTAATACCCGGTAACAGGAAGGTTCCTGCCTTATCTTCTGCTTTGGGAGACAGTACCGGCTGCCCGTTGAATTCAAAGTAAATCCCCGATTGTGATAAAAGTTTGGAGAATCAAATCCCCAAAAATGTTCTATAAACCGGGAAGTGATTGGGAAAGGGCTTACCCAACCAATTTTTAAGTTCTGTAGAATTCTGTCCCGTAACCAATAAGCGGGTTCCTATCAAGGAGAAAGTTTTTCTGAATTATAAAAAATAGAGCAATGAGCGCCGATTCTCTTTGTGGCTACTTTTTTGGAAACCTATCAGGCCGAAGGCGTAATCATTGACCGGGATAATCTTCATGACTTTCTTATGCCTGAATCAGCCTACTGATTTGCGAAAGGGCAGGAGAGGGGCATAAGGCCATAACCCAATTTGTTTTTTGAGGATATTTCTTTGGTAAGTTTTATCCGTACCCTCCCAAATGTTTTGCAAAAAATGCAAAACACAGACTGGCTTACCCCGTAAATCAATAAAATTCTGAAGCTAAACAGGTAAAGCCCTCATTTTTTGGCAAAATAAACCACAACCGGTTCCTGCGGTGCAGGAATCCTTAAAATCAGGCTATTGCAGTCCTTCACCTTTGTCACATCAAAAAACAAAAACAGTATTGCCATGAAAAAAACAACCTTTATTTCCGCTCTTTCAAAACTGGCCATTGCTTCTGCCTGCATTCTTCCGGCCATTTTTCCGCTTGCCGCACAGCCCAAAGACAAACCTACTCTTGCGGTCATTGCTTTCCGAAATGACCACCCGGATCCCAAGGCAGGCCAGTATTCTTTGTCTGACCTGCTTCGCATGCAACTGGAAAAAAGTGACCGCTATCAGGTACTCGACCGCTTTGATATGGACTACATCATGTCGCAGCAAAAGATTGATTATCAATCTTGTCTGAGCCGGTTTTGTCTTGAAGATGTGTCTTCAAAACTGAGCATCGAAAAGTTGGCCGTGGGCAACATCAAACCCCTGAACGGCCGGATTTCGGTAACCGTAAAGATTTTTGACAAGGCGAGCCGGCAGTTTGAAAAAGCCCAAACCATGGATTTTCTGGATCTGCCCACCGAAATTGGTACCATGGTGCAAATCACAGTCAATCAGATGCTTGGACTGCCCAACGACCAGGCGCTGATTCAAAAACTGACAGTAAAAAATGACTACGCCGGCTCGGTGAATAATCCTGAGCAACTTTGCCTTCGCAACGACGGCCCCCGAATGGGCTTCACATCTTTTCACTTTGAGCCCAAAGTAGCCGCCATCCTCAAAGACCGGAAATCCAACGGCGGATTCGAAGTTTTCCCCCTCATGTTTCAATTTGGGTATCAGTTTGAAAAGCAATACCTGAATGAAGGCAACTTCCAGGCTTTGTTCGAATTTATTCCCATGGTCACCGGTCTCGATCAGGGTCTTTTTATCCCCAGTTTTACCGTAATGAATGGTATCCGCAACAATAAAAACGGTTGGGAATTTGCATTCGGACCTACCGTTTCCATCGTCACCAAGTCAAACGGATATTTCGATGAAAACAACAATTGGCACAGGCTGACCAACAACGAATCAAACAATTCAGGCTTTGCGACAGAGAGCCGGCTCGACAGCAGGGGCAACCCAACCCTTACCACAGGTTTTGTAATAGCCGGAGGAAAAACCTTCCGTTCCGGCAGACTCAATATTCCTGTAAACCTG
This sequence comes from Hymenobacteraceae bacterium, assembly GCA_947459175.1. Lineage (GTDB taxonomy): Bacteria > Bacteroidota > Bacteroidia > Cytophagales > Flexibacteraceae > CAMDMI01. Next base: position 21,105 of record CANHCT010000003.1, on the reverse strand, counting down.
TACTTTGTCCCGCAGGCCGATGGATTCCGGTTCGGATTTTCCTTTGGTTTCAATGCCAAAACCCGTTATTGTAATTAATAATAAATAAATTTTACCCTCCCGGGCCGGTTTCCTTTGCGATGTCGGCCCGGTTTTTTTATTTCGGGTTGGGCCAAAAGGCTATCTTTGCGGCATCAATAACTTATTGCACATCAAATCAGGACTTTATGAAATTACGCCTCAATTCAGAATTCGGAACCCTAAAGGCCGTGCTGATGCACCGCCCCGGCCGTGAAATCGACCGGCTTACTCCTTACAACATTTCCGAATACCTGTTTGAGGATATGCCCTTTCTGGAAATCATGCAGCGGGAGCACGATGAATTCCGCAGCCTGATTAAAGGAGCCACCGGAGCCACCGTCTATCGATTGCTGGATTTGCTCATCGAATCCCTCATCGATGATGATTTGCTCATCAAAGCCTTTCAGATAGCCCTGAAGCCCCATAGTCTGGAGCATCTGGCAGAAGACATCATCGGGCGTTTTTCCACACTCGAATGCGCCAATGCCCTCATCGCCGGGGTGAAAGTCAGGGAGTTGAAGCGAAAACTCAACCACCATTCTCTGGATAAACTGGGTGAGCATGCATTTGTGATTACCCCGAGTCCGAACTCTTATTTTATGCGGGATCCGGCTGCAGTGGTGCAAACAGGTGTCATCTCATGCCAGATGAAATTTCCCATACGCAACCGGGAATCATTTATCATGCGGATGATTTTTGAAAATCATCCCCTGTTTAAAGACAATTTCAATCTCATCTATCCTCACGATACCATCGAAGAAGCCCTGACCGAAAAATATCCCGACATAGAAGGCGGCGACATCATTGTGCTTTCGGGCAAAGCTTTGGCCATCGGTAATTCAGAAAGATCTGATCCTGAGGCTATTCAAGAAATTGCCAAAGAAGTCCTGAAGGACGGAAAGGTAGAAAGGGTATATGAGGTGCTGCTGCCCAAGAAGCGGAATTTTATGCACCTCGATACGGTTTTTACCATCATCGACGAAAATCTTGTGGTTACCTACCCCGATGCTATGCAGGCTGTAATGGAAACCCGTGTACACCGCAAAGAAGGGGAGGACGAAAACGGTAATACCATCCTTTCGACCGAGATATTAAAAGAAAGTATTCTGGATGTATTGAAAAAGGAAATCGATTATCTGGAAATCATTTCCACAGGTGACGGCAATCCTGATTATGCCAGCCGTGAGCAATGGTTTGATGGTGCCAATGTGTTTGCCATCGGACCACGTAGGGTAATCAGCTACAATCGCAACCGGCATACCAACAGGGCCTTGCGTGAAGCTGGTGTAGAGGTACTGGTTATTCCGAGTTCAGAACTTTCGCGGGGCCTCGGCGGACCCCGCTGCATGACCATGGCCCTCGACCGGATGGACTTTTAATACATGCAGTCTTGAAGGAAACCCAGCCACTGCAGTTTTACCGGCTTTGGAAAGAAATTCCCCTTATCGGGAAGCTGATTTTTATTGGCCTGATATTCACCTGTTTCCTTATTGGTTTTGACTTTATGCGCATGGTAGCCGAACCGGGGCCACTAAAGCCGGGCGAGGATTTGTACATCCACATTGCCCTCCTTTTTCTGGTTCCCGTTTCCACATTGGGTATGTTTTTGGCTGCTTTTGGGTATGCCTACTACCAGGCCTGCAAGCGAAACCGGAAAGCTCCCTTTTGGGAGAATTGGTAGAAATATGAATATAGGATTAAAGAAAAATTAGGCACTTTTTCTTTGAAATTCAGCGGATTGGGCTTGTCAAACCAATCATTTTACCTGTCTTCGCTCCCCGATTTGCTGTCGCCACATGGCGAAATACAGTCCTTTCAACCCCAGCAATTCTTCATGGGAGCCGGTTTCGGTTATCTTTCCATGCTCCATGACATAGATGCGGTCGGCATGCATTATGGTGGAAAGGCGGTGGGCCACCATCAGGACCAAATGTTCTTTTTCATTGCTGATGTTCCTGATAGTCTGGTTGATTTCTTCTTCGGTAAGGGAATCCAGGGAAGATGTGGCTTCATCAAAAATCAGGATTTTGGGATGCCTGAGCAGTGCTCTGGCAATGGCTAATCTTTGCTTTTCGCCCCCGGAAACTTTTACGCCTCCTTCGCCGATGTGGGTATCAAGTCCGTGAGTGGCACGGGCCATCAGGTTTTGGCACGAAGCCTTGTTCAGCATTTCCCATAATAGTGCATCACTTGCATTGGGGTTTACAAACAGAAGATTTTCGCGGATGGTGCCGGCAAATAGGTGGGTATCCTGAGTGACCAACCCAAGTTGAGACCGGAGCGGGTCCTTGAAAATATTTTCAAATGATTCCCCGTTGAAGGAAATTTTGCCTTTTTGTGGCACATATAACCCCACCAGAAGTTTTATCAGGGTTGATTTGCCTGAACCGGACGGACCGACTACGGCTACTGTTTCGCCTTTTTTCAGGTTGAAATTTATTTCATCCAAAGCATCTTGCTTTGAACCGGGATACATGAATCCAACGTCCTGGAATTTTATTTCTTCAATATCTCTGATGATATGAGCCTGAGCCGAAACCGGTTCTTTTGGAGTTTCCATGATTCTGGTAAAATTTTCCAGACTGGTCTGGCTCTCTCTGTAAATGCTGATTACATTACCCATTTCCTGAAGGGGATTGATAATGGCGAATGAGTAAAAAATCAAGGTCATAAATTGGCCTGGACTGATATGGCCATCAAATACCAGTATCAATAAACCAAACATAATGCCGGTGCGGAGCAGGTTGACCATGGTGCCTTGTGTAAAGCTGAGCATCCGCAGAAATTTCACTTTTTCCAGTTCTACATCCAGGATTTTACCTGTGGTATCGTTCAGCCTTTGAATTTCCTGCCTGCTGAGACCCAAAGCTTTAATTAATTCAATATTTCGCAATGATTCGATCGTCGAACCTGCCAGTTCGGTGCTTTGGGCAATCAGCTTTTTTTGTATTTTTTTAATCCTTCCGCCAAGGAAAAAAACTACCGACCCCAAAAGCGGAATGGTAGCCAGATACATGGGCAAAACAGCCCAATGCACCTTGAATGCATACACAGACACGAAGGTAAAGGCCACCAGAGTCACAAAAATGATGTTGACCATGGCGGTAATCAGTTTTTCCACATCTGTTCTGACCTTTTGCAGAATGGTGAGGGTGGTGCCGCTCCTCTGGTTTTCAAATACCTGATAGGGGAGTTCAAGTGAATGGGCCAGACCATCGCAATAAATCTGTGCTCCGATTTTCTGGGTAATTACATTCACATAGTAGTCCTGAAAATTTTTGGCAATTCTCGAAACAAAGGCCACCCCGATGATGGCCAGAAGTAATTTACCTGCTCCCCAAAGGAATTCGTTTCTGGTATATTCATTGAATCTTGTGAGATAATGGTCAATCATTTTTCCCATAAAGTAGGGATCCAGCATGGAAAAGACCTGATTTACAGTAGCAAGGAATAAGGCCAGAAAAACCACAGGCCAATGGTTTTTCAGGTATCCGAATAAGATTTTCATTTATTGGTTTTCAGTTCAGTAAGTCAATAACAAAAGTATCCGGATTACCTTAGATTGTCATTAAGCCAATCGAAAAAAACACGATTCCATAGAACTGAATTCTGTGGTTTCAGCACCCAGTGGCCCTCGTCCGGAAAATACAGAAATCTGCTTTTGACATTTCGAAGCTGTGCTGCTGTAAATGCCTGAAGACCTTCCGTTAGGGGTACCCTGAAGTCTTTGTCGTTGTGGATTACAAGCATGGGAGTGTCCCAGTTTTTTACAAACAGGTGTGGAGAAAATCGGGTGTAGCTTTCAGGTTTAGGTTCTTGCCAATATGCACCTTTCATGTCCCAATGGGTAAACCAGGTTTCTTCTGTGGCTCCGTACATACTTTCCAAATTGAATACCCCGCAGTGTGCAATGAAGGCTTTGAATCTTTTGTTGTGATTGCCGGCCAGCCAGTACACAGAATACCCCCCAAAACTGGCCCCGGCAGCTGCCATTTTACCAGCATCTACGCCGGGTTCTTTGGCCATAAAATCCGAAACCGAGAGTAAATCCTGCATGGCTTGCCCGCCCCATTGCCCGGAAATCTGCTCGTTCCAGTCTTTACCAAATCCCGGCAATCCGCGGCGGTTAGGCAGAATCATAATGTAACCCTGACTGGCCATCGTCTGGAAATTCCATCTCAGTGAAAAGCTCTGCCCTACCATGGATTGCGGCCCGCCCTGGCAAACCATTACAGCAGGATATTTTTTTGCCGGGTCAAAATCCGGAGGGTACATTACCCAGGTGAGAATGGTTTTTCCGTCGGAGGCCGGAATAAACTTTTTTTCTACCCGACAGGGCTTAAATTTGCTCAGAAAACCGCCGTTGATATCGGTCAGGATCCATTCCTTTTTTGACTTGAGATCCAGTTTAATAATATCGTTGGGCCGGTTCATGCTTTGCCGCGTTCCGAGCAGAAAGTCGGTTTTTTTAAAGGTGCCCAGGACCAATGAGGTAAAATTGTAATCACCCTTTGACATCACCTGAATAGCATCAGAGGGTTTTGCTTTGGAATCCCATTGGTAAACCTGAATGGTCCCCTTGTCCTGAACCAAAAAATAAATTTTGCTTCCGTTGCTGCTCCATACCAGGCTCTCGATGGTGATGTCGGCATTGTGGGTGGCATCTGTAACTTTGCCGGTACTCAAGTCTTTTACAAAGAGTCTGTTTTTATCTGCTTCATAACCATCTCTCTCCATGGATTGCCAGGCAATTTTTTTGCCGTCGGGCGAAAATCTGGCTTCGGTATCATAGCCAGGGTTGGGTTCGGAGAGGTTGGTGGTTTTACGGTTTTCTGTATCGTACAGGTAAATATCAGAATTGGTGCTGATGGCATCCTGTGTTCCGGTTTTCTTTTTGCAGGTGTACACCAAGGCTTTACCATCCGGTCTCCAGCTCATTTGTTCAATTCCGCCCATCGGCTTCAGAGGGGCATCGAATGGCTCACCGGGCATGATATCCAAAGCTGCGCCCTTCAATTCGCTATTTTGGTATTCCTGAATAAAGACATGCTGAAAGGTTCCGTCGTGCCAGTCGGTCCAGTGGCGGTAGAGCAGGCCATCATAGATTTGTCCGGTGGCTTTGGGCAAGTCCTGAAATAAGGCTGCATTTTTCAGCTGGACCTGTACAGACTTGTAAAACAGGATTTTATCCCCCGAAGGTGCATATTCAAATCCATCCATTCCTCCGGGTTCATTTGAAATTTTGGTTGTTCCTGTCCCGTCCGGATTCATCTCAAAAAGTTGAGCTCCTGCGTCTGTATATGCCAGAAAGCCAATCTTTTTTCCGTCAGGTCGCCAGCGGGCGTTCATCTCCGAGACAGGAGATTGAGTGAGGGAGATTATTTTTCCTCCCTCGGAAGAAATAGAGTACAAGTCGTTTTGACCCTTATTGGCTCCCAAATCAAAGGTTTTTATGGCGAACAAAATGGAATTTCCGTCGGGTGAGATTTGCGGGTCGCTTATCAGTTTTAGTTTCCAAATGTCTTCGGGTGTCCAGATATTTTGCGCACTCAGATGGGTGCACATTAAAATCAAAGCGTAAAGGATTTTTTTCATTTTACATCCTGAGCAAAAATGAGGACAAAATGGTCGGGGTCGGAGATGATAAATTCGTGGGTTCCATAGAAAGTAGAGAAAATATCCTTCAGCACCATGACTTTGCCGTCTATTCTTGAACGAAGTTCTTCTACATTTTCAACATCAAAATAAAGGAATGCACCTGCATTTTGCCCCTGTGTGAAGCGAAAAGGCAAATCAAACTGAGCAGATTTTTTTTCCTGGAGCATGATGCTGACATCCCCTCCCTTAATCATCGCCCATTGGGGTTTGCCATTTTCGGGAACCTGGGCCACTTTTTCAAAACCCAGCATGTGGTAGAATTCTGTGGATTTTTCCACATCTTCAACCAAAAGATTGGGTGATAATGACTTATACATAAGTTTGTCAAAATTATGCGGCTAAATTGATGTTTTTTGCGCAAAGTTCAAGCAATGTTCTGTTTCATAAAATTTACCTGCCGGATGAAAAGGCATCGCTTCTTTTATTATCTGACATGAAAAAAAATCCCGGGCTTTTACACCCGGGATTGATTGTTGAAATTTGTCTGGGATGTTTTACTCCTTTGAGAGCCGTATTGTTTTTAATCCGTTGTCGGTTTTGATTCTTAACAGATAAAGGCCTGATTTTAGAGTTGCCAAATCAAGCTTTGAGGTTTGTCCCGGCATAAATTCCCCATTTTCCACCTCTTTTCCATCGGTAGTAAATACTGAGAAGGATAAATTTTCATCTTCAATAGGCACCTGAACAAAGAATGTTCCGGATGATGGATTCGGATAAACCTGAATTTCTTTGTTTAAGGTTTTGGAATCATTCTCATCAAAAGCCATACGGGCTTCGGGATTGATTACCAACAAATTGGCAACTGTTACCTGTGAGTTAATTGATGATGGGGCTGTGGCCATCGCCCTGATGGTATTCATACCCCTTGCTGAAAGTCTGAAAGGTCCTGTGTAAATTCGGGTAAACGAGTTGGGCCATGGACTTAATAAAGGCACATTTCCATTGGTTGTATAATAAATTATGGATCCGGGAGTGGCACAATCAATAGAAATGAATTGGCTTGGGCTAATATTACCACTGCCTGGAGAAATTACAGGGGTAGAAACAACTGGAGTGGGGGCGTTTATTACAATGTTTGTAATGGTTTGGGGTGAATTGAGCATGCCTTCCTTCACAGCAAATGTTCTGATTTGGGTAGATGAATGTACAACAAATGGCTGCGAATATATTTTGGTAAAGGAGGTGCCGGGTACGGGTACATTTCCTGTTGTGGTATAATAAATTGTGGCACTATCGGTTTCACAAGACAGGCTTATTTCCTGAGCACTTGTGTAAACCCCAGCTCCCGGACTGACAACCGGGGCCATTACCGGGGACGGTCCACCATTTATAGAAATGTAAGATACCACTTCCTGTGAATTGGGAAACCCGCTTTTTACTGCCACAGCTCTAATGGTTGTACTTTGGTTTACCTGAATTGGTCCTGTATAAAGCATGGTGAATGTATTTGGCACATCAAACCGGGGAATATTTCCGTTGGTTGTGAAATACACTGAAGCATCAGGGTCCGGAAAATCTATCGAAACGCTTTGCTGTTCTTCGTAGGTTCCTGTTGGATGACTAATTATTGGAACCTCGCAAAGGGTGCGTTCCACAGGCTCTACCAGCTCAATCTTTAAGAATGGGAAATCTTCAATAAATACACTTGAAACGTGATTAAATATCAGAATTCCGGTAACTGATATGTCATTCAGACTTCCTGAAATTCCAGAATAAATCTGCTCAACTGGAAAAGAGCCGTATGCTGTGCGTGATCCCATATCTGTACCGTTTATGTTTAAGTTATAGATTGTTGTCCTGCTCCAAAAACTGGATGAATTTCCAGCAGATAAAGATAATCTTAGGTTGCCAAACCCTTTGTTTTCCAGTTCCACTTCCTGCGATATTGCTGACTCACCGTTATCTGAGAAAAATCCATTGTCGTTAAAATCAATTTGCCAGGTTGAAAGTCCTGAACCCGCATCATATGAAAAAGAAAAATTTAGAAACCTATTATTCAAGTCAATATTGTTGGCAGGGTTTACTGGGATTCCTGGACCCTGCTGAGAAGCTCCATGATTTCCAGGTGTTAATAAGTAGCCTGCAGATTGATACGGGGTTAGACTTGCAACTGCCTCAACTGTTGTTGGTTCTGAAGAAATATTTGAAGCAAAAATAGGTTTGCATTGACCCATTACCAGGTTGTGGGTTAATGGCGATAAAAATTGAAACAGGACCCCGAAAACGATAAAGGTATTTTTATTCTTTATCAGTGATTCAAACAAGGAAAATTGTTTTCCTGCGAAACATCCTGCAGAGCCGGTCGTTGTGTGAAGAATTGAATTTTTCATAATATTTAATGGTAAAAAGTCAAAATGTTTCTGCAAATATGAAATTACCTTAAAAAAATTTAATTTTTCCAATACAACTAAATGTTACATGGCTGCCTTACTGCATTATGTACGAGCCGGAAAACCTTTCTAACTCTTAGAATTCAGTCTACCGGAGACGCTGAAATTCCATTAGGATTTGTATTATTTCAAGTGTAAATCATTATAAAACAATGCATTAAGAGTGTAAGGTCTTCCTTGGAGCCTACCCGAAAACAAAATTCAATTTTGTGAAAAAATAGTCTGCGGATATTCCCTTCGCATTACTTGAGGAGTGGGGCATTTTTGATTTTTGATTAGAATATTTTATGCAAACAGGGTCTTTTATGCACTTGCTTCCATTAGATTTTCGGGAGTTTTTGATCTGAATTTTTGATCAGCGAGGGAGAAAGATCAAAAAAACAATTCAAATCCGGGTGAGCGACAACGGAAATTTCGGTAAAGTCAGTTCAAGTTAGTTCCGAAAAACCGGAGTCTCTGTCCTTAAAGAAAATGGGAATCGCCAAAGAATTTTGGATTCAAAACAATAGTCATGCGGGATTGGAAGAAAGCACTTTGGCTAAACCTTCTGAAATGAAGCCAATTCCTGAAGGCAACCCTGAAATTCAGGGGTTTAATGCTTTCAGGATCGACTAAAATGGTAAGTCCTTAATTTTATGGTTCTGCCGGAGGTTCATTCTGGTTGAGTGATTTCTTTATTAGTGCAAAGTCAAATATTATTTAGCGTTCAGCGGGCAGAAATTTTCCCTTTGTTTCTTTGAATTCCAGTCGCTCAGAATAAAAGGTCATGCCGGAGGTTACAACACTATCCATAAGCGTGGTTTCGAAAAACCGGATAGGGGCAAAACTTTTCATGCGACTCAGGTCTACTGTTTTCAGACATGCTGCTTTGCGAAAAGTAAACAGGCCGTCATTCCGGCTTTCCATAAAATCCAGTTTCCCTTCGGCTGTGGCGAAATCGAACATGGCACCTTCATCAAACCTGCAAAGGGTAAAATCCGCGTTGGAATGAAAAACCGTGTTTTGAAATTGAGCCTTTTCAAAAAAGCGAGTCCCCTGAAACAAGGAAATACCATAAAAATGAGAGCCCATCCAGGTGGCTTCTTTCATCAAAAGGGAATTCTGAAACAATAAGTCTCCGTTAAAATTGCATTCCCGGAACCCTGCCGGGGCCATAAAAGCCGCGTTTTGAAAGGAAACTTTTTTTGAAAAAGAGGTTTTGGAAAAGTTTACCTGCCCCAAAAAGCTGACTTTTTCAGCATTCAGCTCACCATTGAAACTGCAATTGCGAAAAATCACCGAAGCCGGGAATGCCTGGTAGGTTCCTTGCGGCAAAATAAGAACAGTTTGCCCGTTGAATGTGCAGTTTTCAAATTCGATAATGCCGGCAGGTCGCTCTTTTTTTGAATACAGAAGCGACGCAATTTCTTGATTTTCAAATGTTTTGCCCGAAATTTTCACTTGAAGTTCTTCTTTGGATGATTTTGCTGAAGTACCCGGCAATCCTGAACAGGCTATTATCGGATGTGCCATACCTAAAATAATCAGGAGACGCAGAGTGTTCATGTATATTTATTTTCCCGGCCGAAACGAACTAATTTTGTTCTGCCCACGGGGACCTGCTTCGGCTAATTTTCGGGCCAGTCCGCCGTTTCGGGCTTCCCTTTTCAGGAGCCCGATGATTTCTTCCGGTGTATAGGCATTGCGATTGTGGGGTTTTACTGCTGTTCTGTATTCTCTGGCGAGAGGGCTTTGTATTTGACTGCGGCTCAATTTATTTTTGAATCGGTCGTTTTGACCGGCAGCCAGGCGGTTGCCCACACCATTTACAAAGGTTTTGGGTGTCTGATCTGTGGTATAAAACAGGTTGTTACTTTCATCGTTTTCCACAAATTTATCGGTGGCGTCTGCCACAAGTACAAGATAATAATCCCCATTCAAGGTTGACGGCATAGCATAGGTACGGAACAAAGATTCGGAACCTTCGCCGAAATTTTGGGCAAAACTGCCGTTGGCCGGAATGTTTACATTGATTTGCAGTCCTTTATAATCGCCGCCGGTTCTTACTCTGTAGCCTCCGGCAGGTACCGAGGGGTCAAATTCATCGTAAAAGATTACCCCGTAATCGTTGGCATTGTAGGCATTGTAGTACAAAAAGGCATACCCCCATATTGAGCTCGCCTCTGCCGGAGCTGTTCCGATATTGAAAAGGTCAAACTCCATAACACGGGCTGTGGGGAAGGTGTCGTTCTGAAGGTTGAAATCGTCAAACACCCAGGGCATTACATCGACTCCGGATGGATTTACTACAGGGTCAGGGTCGTTTGTATTCGGCTTTTGATCGTCATTGGTGGCCACATACAGGTTTTTATTAAAAGCAAATCCATTCACCATAAAATCATAATCCACCCAGATAAACCCGCCAGACCCCCAATTGGAACTCCAGCTGTTTACTACTTTGAAAGCACCCCTTGGCCCCTTGTTGTTGTCATAGCCAACAATGCACATGGCATGATAGGAGTGGATCCCGACATTATCATATGAAGTATGATTTTGGTAAACGGTCTCTGAGTTCCACTGCATAAAGGAGTCATCCAACTTGGCCCCCAGAATTACAGGCATTTTTGCAGCCAGGGCTTGCTTTATCGCAGTTACGGTGAAATCAATTTTTCTGTAAAATTTAATTTTGTGTTTGGCAGCATCCGAATCCCAACCCGAATTGACATTGCTTTCTGAACAATTTCCCAAATCGGTGTAGGGTACAACTGATTTGGTGGCCACACCTTTATTCAGCATGACATCCAATGCAGGTACAAAGTCTGTGCCATTGCAGTTTTCTCCTTTTTTGGAATTGGCAATGGCAGTAAATAAGTATTTGGCGCTCAACTGATAAGAAGAACTTGCCAATTGCTGTGGCGTCAGATTGAATTTGATTGCTTCAAGGGCTGTTTTACAATTATAGCCTGCTGCCCATGCCACACATGTCCCGAATTGTCCCTGATCACCTACCGGTGGAAAGAATTGTGAAAGGTCAACTGTTGCCGGAAGGGTGGAGGGGTCGGCTTCAAAAGGATTGTTCAGGTTGCTCGGGATGGTGTTGGTATTATCATCACCAAACCAGCCTGTTGCTTTTTTGGGCGCAGGGTCACCTTCTTCTGAACATGCAAAAGCAAATGATAAAATAAATGCAAAAAATAGCTTAGTCCAAAAGGATGGGGTTGATTCATTAAGATTCATAGGTCAAGGGGGTATGGATTGGTGATTGACTTCCGATATCAAAGGAAGCGAATTGCAATAGAAAAACAAATCCCCTAAAAAGGGGAATTCGAAACCCAAAAAACGAGGAGATTAAAAACAATAGGCCGCCACTACACCGCCGAACATATGATAGTGTACTTCGGTTTTGCTCAGGAATGAACCTACATGAATGACACCCTCCAGACTTCCGCTTCGCAATTTTTCAAAGTCAGACACTTTCAGGTTGCCCTTAAACTCGGTATCCTTCAGGTTGTAAAGCTTATACATGGCTTCCTTGGCACACCAGTAAATACAGATTTTATCCAGGTCGTTCCCGCAATGCTCAAGCTCCTTTTCAGAAAGAAACCGGCTGCTCACCGTTTTCATTTTTTCCTGAATGTGTTCGAGATCTATGCCGCATGGTTTTTCAGAGTGGATAATGGCCGCCGCAAAATCTTCTGTGTGGGAATATGAAATATGAAGGGGAGAATTATAGAGAAATGGCTTGGCGTTCTTGTTTTTAAAAATACCATGGTATTCATGTCCTGCTTTCTCGCAAAGTTCCTTTACAATCATTCGGCTGGCAATCGACTCCAACCGGATTCGGGGATGTTGAATGGATTCAAAATGTGTGGTATCGGTTTTGGATGGATTGAGCAGATACATCAACTGTTCTTCAGTCTCCTCAATGCGCCAAATACCCCAGGAGGCTTCGGAATTGATTTCCTCAAAATGAACCAGTGCCATTATCAGGACTTAAAATTTGTGCCAAACATAAGTTCATTTCTTCGAAATCTGTAAAATTATTGTATTTTTCATGATACGGCAGGTTTGAATGCAATTTCGAAGATTTGGAAATGCTTCAATACTTCAGGCATGCAGAGGCTATATTTTACAAAAAAAAACCGGCCCATCACAGGGCCGGCTTTAAGCATTCATAGAAAGTTTTTACGGTTTCGAAATCGTTAGCCAGCCTACTTTCGTTTTTCCGCTCCGTTTTTCGGTGAGAATATAATAGTATGTACCCGGTCCCACTTTATCGGGGTCCCAGCCTACTACATGGTCCAAAGGATCTTGTGCCCCGACTTCCTTGCCCCAGCGGTTGTATAATTTCATTTCAAATGTATTGGGGCGCATGCCTTCGATGTAGAAGAAATCATTTTTTCCATCTCTGTTGGAGGTTACCAAAGAAGGCACCAGATCCTGAACAAATACCTGAATGGAATCTTTGTTTTCACATATCTTTCCAATCAGACTTGGATTTATAAGCAGTGTATCTACGGCTTTCAATTTAACCAAATATGGCGCACCATTTTTTCCGGGCTCAGGATAAACCGTTGATACAGAACCTGTACCACTGATTTCGGTTGTTTTACCCTGGCCAAAATCCCAGAAGAATCTTGAATTCGGTTTGTCAGGTGTAAACACCGAACCATTGCCAAAAGTGAAATCCGCCGGAGTAATAGAGGCGTATATCAAACCGGGATCTAAAACAATCTTTGGTTGAATTTTTCTGCCGTACCTTATCTTAAATTCCTGCGCATCAGATGCACAGCCGCCAAGGCTATCCAGGAATTTTACTTTCAGAATGTAGGTTTGATTCACTCCTTTAGCCAGAACTGAATCGTCAACCAATTGAGTGAAAACGCTGTCCCTTGAAAGGGTATCGGAAGGCCGAGTTTTTCTGGTCCAATAGAATTTTAATTGACTGGATAAAGCATTGGTAAACTGTGGCTTGTAGGTCAGCGTTTCACCAAAACAAGGGGTAATGGTAGCTTTTTCCTCAGGAACCGGCTTGGCAGAGAAAACCACCGGTACATAAGTTGTATCCACACAGTCGTTGCTGATATTGGTTACAATCGCCCTGTAATTTACCGTTTGGCTTTGAGTCAGATTCCTGACCACTTTTAGCTGAAAGGATCTTTGATTGGTTGCATACGGATAAAGTGAGTTTTCCAAATCATCTGCCAAGTCCAGACCGGAAACCAAATTAGTCCACCTTACTTTCAATGAATCTCCGCTAACCCCGATAAAAGTAGAGTCAAGCTTTACAGAAATGAAAGTAGGTATTCCCGGACAAACTGCAGGTGGTTCTGCATTTACCGATAAAAACGGATTGACCCTAAATGACAGGGTATCAGATTTTACCTGTGCCAAGCACTTATCCAAAATCTTTCCGTTTAAGGTCAGACTCAGGTTTAGTGAATCTTTCACTATTCGATCCAGGGTAAGTACATACACAGAATCCAGTGTTCCTGGTGTACAGGTTCCCGTTTTTCTCCTTATTTTCAGTATTTTACCGAAGAAATTATTCCCATAAAGAACGGAAAATTTGGCTGGTTTTAAGGAGTCGCAATATACTTTCTTAGAAAAACGGACGGTTATTTCCGGCGTGCCGCAACTGGGCTGATTGCCGATAATGTCGAATACCAGAGGAGCCGGAAAATCGATGCGCATAAATGCAGTATCCCGTAGCACCTTATTTCCGCATATATCTTTTATCTCACTGGATACCACAATTTTTAAGGTAGTATCAGGGGTGTCGGGTGAAATGGTGAAAATGTAAGCAGTATCCTGCCCTCCCGGATTGCAACCACCCTCGGGTAATATGCTGGTTATTACGATATTGGGTGAAGCCCCGGTTACGGTAAATTTATCAGCCTGAACAGAATCGCAACGAACCGGGCGGTTAAACACCATCCTGAATTCCCTGGAAGCGCACTGTGGACTTTCTACTTTGGCAATACTGATCAGTGTGTCCTGCGGCGGATTTACAATTGCTGTAGAATCATCCGGGGCTTCCAATCCTCTGAAATCCACATAGAAACCCTGCTGATTTACAGAAAAATTATCGATTGCCAAATAAAAAACATCCCCGACTTTTACATCCAAAGGCCGATTGAACCTGGTTGCGGGACCCTGCGCAGCGTCTGTTCCTGTTCCGGGCTCAAAAAGACCGGTAGGGCCGCGGGTTCCTGTCCAATTACAACTTGCAATGACGGAATTGGCTGTACCGAAAGCAGTACTGTTTTTTATTCTTGTGCAGATTTGACCGTCATTCGTTACATTGGACGGAATTTTAAAAAGCAGAAAATCATAATCAGTATTTCCGTAACTGGCAGAACCCACATCAGTAAATGGATCGTAATTGGGATCTGCCAGCGCATCCAACGGAATGATTTTGAATCTGAGTTTTCCTGCCGGAGAACCCGCTGCAGTCGGGCCATTGGGAAGTGGCCTGATTTGCCACTTATACCAGGTGGTAGCTTTTTCATTGTTTGAAAAGCAGGTGTTCAGGTCGCTGGGTAATTCCTGGTCCACACAACCGGGGAACAGCACACCGGCAGGTGCACCGGTTGGCACAACCACTCCATTGTCAATAAAATTCAATGGCTGACAAAGAGGAATGGAATTGCAGCAATCCTGATTAGGAATCGGGGGCCAATTTGTGAGCGGATTTCCCTGCGAAGGCCTGGTGGTTTGGAAGCAATTGGGTGTGCCTGGCAACGGTGCAGGACAAACAGTTGGCTGTGCAAACGACTCAATGGCGAAGACGGAGAGAACAAAGAACGTAACTAGTTGAAAGAGAGGCTTCATAGGTGTTTAATTACTTGTTGGAGGTGAAAATTAGGGAGAAATTACCGGACAGGATTTTAGAGGTTTCACCATCCAAATTCAGACCGAATTGCCGGAAGTTCCCATTTACAGAAATTTCCTTGCCCTTCTGTTTATTGTATTTGTATTGCGCCTGTACGGGGCCACCGGATTTTAAAAAATTCAGCTTTCCGGGACCCGAAATTGTTCTTGAACCCGCAGCAGGATTTTGAATTCCTGACAATTGAAATTCGAATTGTCCCGAACCATTCAATGTACACAAATCCAAAAAGGCTTTGGTTGCCGCTGCATCCTCTTTGCACTGAAACATGTGGTTTTTACCAAATAGAAAAAATTTGCTGACATCTTTGTTGTATCCTCCGTAAACGGCATCAGAAACAAGAATGTAGGTTTTTCCCTTGCCCTCCAGTTTTAAAGTAGCAGTCCATATTTCGCTGTTTTTTATTCTGAATCCAGTCAGAATAACGAGCGAAAAAAGAATGGCTACGCTGAAAAATTGTTTTTTCATGGTGTAAAAGATTAAATGTAAAACTTTTTAATGCGTTGAATGAATTGATCTACCATAAACAGGGTTTCTTCCTTCCATTCTATCATGCCCATATGGCCGGTATTATTTAAAATATGAATGGTGGAGTAACTTGGCATAGAGTACTGTCCCTGACTGCCCTGAAAAGGAATGGCAATATCGTTTTTTCCTACAATAAATAAAATCGGGCACTGACATTTTTCGAGCACCTTGCTTCGGTCTTTCCGGTCCCGCATGGCCCTGATGGACTCGATAACAGAACCTTTGGGGGCCTTTTTGCCCATCTCCACTATCCGGCGAATTTCATCTTTGAAGTCCTTGCGCCTGCCTTCAAAAAATAGGGGAGGAACAAATTCTTCAACAAATTCTTCCGTGCCATATCGCTCGATGAACTCAATGGTTTTGTCCCGCGCCTGCTTTTTTTCTATTGAATCGGAATAGGCTGTAGAATGAAAAAGCCCCAGGCCTTTCACCCTGGAGGGAAATTTTTCGGTGAATGCCAGGGCCACATATCCTCCCATACTGTGGCCGATCAACATGCAATGTTCGATACCCATGTGGGTTATGGTGGCATATACCATTTCCGCCATATCGGCAATGGTAATGGGACCCTCAAGTTCCTGATTTTCACCAAAACCAGGTAAATCCATCAGGATTACCCTGCAAATTTTAGAAAGCGGCTCCAAAAAGCCGTCCCACAATTCCTTTGTTTCACAAAAGCCATGCAGGAGCACGACCGGTAGACCTTCACCTGCTTCTGTATATGTAAGGTATTGATTTGTCATTGCTAGCTTTGCAGCCCAAAGGAGTGTTTCCTGATTGGGCCGCAAACATAAATTTTTAAAATTAAATTTTGAAAAAATGGCTGGCCTAAAACAAAACCTTCCGTTGATGCTTTACTTACCAAAATAAAAATTCAGCGATACTGCTCGTGTCCAAATCATCTGTACTCATATGAAAACAGGAATTTTACTCGTAAATCTGGGTACGCCCGACTCACCTTCTGTTCCCGATGTCCGAAAATATCTTCGTCAGTTTCTGATGGATGGCCGCGTCATTGATGTTCCTTACCTCCTTCGGTTTGCTCTGGTAAATGGTATCATCGCCCCTTTTCGGGCTCCCAAATCTTCCAAAGTTTACAAAACCGTTTGGATGAAGGAGGGCTCTCCGCTCAAAGTTTATGGCATGAGTCTGAGCAAAAAAGTTCAGGCTTTGCTTGGATCCGAATTTGTGGTCAGGCTGGGAATGCGGTACCAAAGTCCGTCAATTGAAGAAAGCCTTCAAGCCATCAAGGAGGCTGAACCGGCCAGAATAGTGGTGGTACCGCTATTTCCCCAATATGCCTCGGCAACCAATGGCTCGGTGGTGGAAGAGGTTAACAGAATTGTCTCGGCCTGGCAAACCATTCCTGCCATTGCGGTTACCGGTCCGTTTTTTGACCAGGATTTTTTTCTGCAACCGATTGCAAATCAATTGAAAGCGGCTATGGCAGACAAAAGCTATGACCAGGTATTGTTTACCTATCACGGACTTCCCGAAAGGCAAATCCGAAAAGGCGATCATACGGGAAAATGTATAAAAAATCCTGATTGCTGCAAAGTTTTGGGGTCGCACAATTATCTGTGTTACAGGGCGCAATGCTTTGCCACCACCCGCCTTTTGGCCGAAAAAGCGGGCATTCCGGAGGGCATGGCCACCACTTCTTTTCAGTCCCGGTTGGGCCGCGACCCCTGGATAAAACCGTATACCGACGAAGTCATTTCGGCATGGCCTTCAAAAGGAATCAAAAAAGTGCTGGCTCTATCGCCTTCTTTTGTTTCCGATTGTCTGGAAACCACCGAAGAAATCGGGGAAGAATACCATGAGGTTTTCATGAAAGCAGGCGGGGAGCAATGGGATTTACTGCCCTGCCTGAATGACTCCGAAGAGTGGGTAAACAATCTTTCGGCCTGGCTGAAGTCTCGTTCTATTTGACCAATGCAAAGAATTTTTTACTTCCGTCAGGTGCCAATCCTTCCAGTAAAATGGCCTCGCTGGCTCTCCTGTACAATTGCCGGAGTTGCTCCGGTGATTTCACTGCCTGCTTGTCCAGTTTCTGAATGATAAAGCCCGCCGGGATGCCCAGTTTTTCAAGGCGGCTTCCGGTCAGATTTTTGATTTCCACGCCATAACTGATGCCGAGTTCCTGCATTTTCTTTTCAGATACGGGTGCCACGATGGCCTGCAATTCTTCAATTTCCAGATTCTCTTCTTTTTCTTTTCTTGTAATCCGGGTATTGCCATTCTGATTTTTCAGGGTCACGGTTAGCGTTTTTTCTTCAATACCCCGAAGCAGGGTGATTTTTACCTTTTCGCCCGGCCTGAAACGCCCGACCAACTCCTGAAGCTCGGGAACAGATCCGGTTTTTTTACCATTCAGGGCCATCAGAATATCACCCCTGAGGATACCGGCTTCTGCAGCTGCAGAACCTTCGCCCACTTCCCTGACAAAAACACCCTCGTTTGAACTCAGGTTGTTTTCTTTTGCCAGGCCGGCATCTATGTCCATTATGGAAACGCCCAGCAGGCCCCGTTGAACCACCCCGTATTTCTGCAAATCGTCCACCACTTTTTTTACCAGATTGGAGGGAACAGCAAAGGAATAGCCTGAGTATGAGCCGGTAGGAGAGGCGATGGCTGTGTTGATGCCCACCAATTCTCCCCGCAGATTTACCAATGCACCTCCCGAATTACCCGGGTTTACTGCAGCATCGGTTTGAATAAAGGACTCAATGGCCAGGCTTGATTTTTCCCGAAGCAGGTTGATGCTACGGCCTTTTCCTGAAATAATTCCGGCAGTTACCGTAGAGGTGAGGTCAAAGGGGTTGCCGATGGCCAGCACCCACTCTCCGATCTGTAGGGCATCGGAGTTGCCGTATTTCACAAAAGGCAGTCCGTTGGCATTGATTTTCAGCAGTGCCAGATCTGTGGTAGGGTCGGAGCCGATGATTTCGGCCTGATAACTTTGTTTGTTGTCTAAAACCACTTCTACTTTGGATGCTTCGTCAATCACATGGTGGTTGGTGACGATAAATCCCTGATCTGTAAGGATTACCCCTGAGCCGGAGGATTCATTTTTTGGACCGGGATCTGAGAAAAAATCATCAAACCCCGGAACCTCGCGGTGATATTGACGGAGATTTTCCGGGGTTTTATCCCAGGAGGAACGGATGTGCACCACTGAACTTTTTACCCTTTGGGCAGGTGCAACAAAATTGACATTGGCTCCGAAAGCAGGCAGCGTATCTGAAAAATATTTACTCAGAATATCAGTCTGCCGCTCGCTGATGCTTTGGTAGGGCTGCTCCGAATCCCGAAAAACTTTCCTGTCCAGATACAGAGCTCCGAGACTGGAAACCAAAGAAATAATCAGAACCGAAAACCAGGAAAATCCTTTGGACATATTTTTGAAAGGGTTGAGGCTTTGTATTAAACCGACTTGGCTGAAGCTTTGTTTTTTATGCAAACCAACATTTTTCCAAAGGGCCGGAAAAGATTTTTTCAAATTTTTTGAAAAAATCTGAAATCGGAAAAGCAATAAATCGTACCTTTGCATTCCTTAAAACAATTACCATGTTTTCGAAAGTGAAAATGTTGTGGTTTCTAGAGGGAAAAATACACCGCGGGATGGAGCAGTTGGTAGCTCGTTGGGCTCATAACCCAAAGGTCACAGGTTCGAGTCCTGTTCCCGCTACAAAGAAAAGCCTCTGAAATTCAGGGGCTTTTTTATTTTACAAACATCCTTTTCGGCTCATATCCGCCTCAGGCGGACACAGGTTTAGTACTGTTTTCGCAGGGACTAAAAACTGTTATTTCAAGATCCGATAGCAGGCCTCTGTGCCAAAGTGGTCTGAGCCTTGAAATTCATTGTTCACCCTAAACCGGGTAAAATCCAATCGCTCATTGGCAAACTGATGGTCAATCCTCAGGAAGGGCAAAGGCCCGTTGTAGGTAAATCCAAATCCGCTGCCCTTTTCTTCGAATCCATTTTTGTAGGAATCCCGCAACCGTAGATAGGCATTGCTGTACGGCGTGTCGTTCATGTCGCCGGCGATAATCAGCGGCAGTTCTTCGTCCAGAGTATGGGCCAGCAGCTGATCGATCTGATTTGTCCGGGCTTTGTAGGCAACCTTCATTTTAGAGGCAATGGTGAAAAATGAGGCCTTGAAATTTTCTTTTATCCGGTTGGGGTCAAGCTCATCTTCTTTTATGAATATCGATTGCAAGTGCATGTTCACCACCACCACACTTTGTCCGTTTATATCTATCAAAGCACTGATAATCTGGTTGTTGCTGTTTTTCTTTTTTCTGATGGCTTTCCGGCTCAGGATGGGGTAGCGGGAGCAGATGGCCATTCCCACCGAAGCGCCCCAGCGCATGGTCACAGATTTGGAAAAGTAAATGTATTTGTACCCGCCTTTTCTCAGTCGCTCTATGACATTGAAGGTTTTGGAATTTGGGTTGTCAAACATTTCCTGAATGCACAGAATATCGGCATCGGACTGCAACATCTTTTTTACCATCCCGGTGCAGATTTCTTTTTGTTTCTGTTTGTCCGGGTCCATTCCCCCAAAGGTTTTGGCATTGAAGCTCAATACTTTAAAGTCTTTGCATGGTTCTGTTTTGATGAAATGCCAACTCCAGGATGCCACAATAAACCGAATGCCCAGCAGCAGGGTAAACAGGGAAAAAACCGAGAAAAAAGGCCTTTTTGATATCCAGTAAAGGAGGAATGCAGCCAGCGTAATTTGAAAAGGGGGAATCAGAAATCCCGAGAAACCCGCCAGCCAGAACGATTCGGGCCGGATGGTGGCCAGATAATACAGGCCTATGGTGGCGAAACAGAAAAATAGATTCAGGCGAATGGCCCACAGGCTTTTTTTTCCTGACGGCCTTCGCTTGTTGCTGCCCGCTGGTTTTCGGTTGCCCAAGGGTTCTTGTTCCTCTTTCGTCAATCTTTGGCCAGCCATTGCTGCGGGTTTAGCTTTTTACTGTTTTTCCAAATCTGAAACTGCAATACGGCGCCCTCCTCATCGTCTTTTTCTACCTCGCCGATAACTTGCTTGTTTTTTACCTTGTCGCCGGCCGAAATCCGCACATTGCGGAGTCCGCTGTATACAGTAAAATATTCGCCGTGCCGGATCATCACTATTTTGCCCTCCATACCCGGCACCTCGCCCACCAATCCCACTGTGCCCTCAAATACCGACCGAACCTTTTCGCCCGCCCGGGTAGAAATGTCTATTCCCAGATTGTCCACATACACTTTCTTGAGCACGGGGTGTTCGTGCCGCCCGAAGCCCGAAGAAATAAACCCGTTTTCAACCGGCCAGGAGAGGCGGGCCTTGTTGCCCGAGAAGGATTGCGAAATCAGCTTACCCTCCGGAGTCAGGACCATTTGTTGTTCTGTGGCCGCTTCTTCTTTTTCCGGTTTGGCCGGTCCGGCCAGCTTGCGTGAGCGCCGTATTTCTGCCTTTACCATTCTGGAAATAATTTCATCCAGCCGCCTGACAGCTGCCTTGTGTTTTTCGATTTTTTGCCGCAGTTCTTTTTCCCTTTTGGACAAGTCACTCACCACTTGCTTTTGGCTTTCTTTCAGGG
>CANHCT010000002.1 GCA_947459175.1 Hymenobacteraceae bacterium | reverse complement strand
GTGGGGAGCCTTTCCTGATTTTCGAAATTGATTTCCTCTATTTTCCTCAGTTTCTGCCCCGGAGGAATGGACCTGGCCGGCGACCAGCCTGAAGA
Source organism: Hymenobacteraceae bacterium (assembly GCA_947459175.1). Taxonomy (GTDB): domain Bacteria; phylum Bacteroidota; class Bacteroidia; order Cytophagales; family Flexibacteraceae; genus CAMDMI01. Next base: position 50,756 of record CANHCT010000002.1, on the reverse strand, counting down.
ACCGGCCTTTTGGACCGGCTCTTCGCTGAAGGTATTCCACTCACCGCAGGATGGACATTTGCCCTGCCATTTCGGCGATTCATAGCCGCAATTCCGGCAGAAAAAAACCATTTTGGCTTTGGCCATGTCAGCAGTATATCAGCGGTTTGTACTGATTTTATCTTTTGGAATATTCCTCAAAAAACAAAGGAATTGTTTCTATTCCCCTGAAGTAATTGAACACACCGTAGTTTTCATTGGGACTGTGCAGGGCATCTGAATCCAGACCAAAACCAAACAAAACCGATTTCAGACCGAGTTCACGCTCAAACAAAGCCACAATGGGAATGCTGCCCCCGCCCCGGGTCGGGATGGGCTTCTTGCCAAAGGTGCGCTCCATGGCCCTTTCGGCAGCCTTGTATTCTTTTGAATCTGTGGGGGTTACCACCGGCTCGCCCCCGTGATGCGGCTTCACCAGCACCCTTGTGCCGGGAGGGGCGATGGATTCAAAGTGCTTTTTAAACAGGGCGGTAATTTCGTCCGGGGTTTGGTTGGGCACCAGGCGCATAGATATTTTAGCGTATGCCTTGGATGGCAAAACAGTTTTTGAACCTTCACCGGTATATCCGCCCCAAATACCATTTACATCCAGAGTCGGCCGGATGCCTGTCCTTTCCAAAGTGGTATATCCTTTTTCACCCCATACCGAATCAATGTCCAGTTCCTTCTGATAGGTCTGAAGGTCGAAGGGGGCTTTGTTCAGTTCGGACCTTTCTTCTGTGCTCAATTCGGCTACCTTGTCGTAAAAGCCGGGGATGGTGATGTGGTTGTTTTCATCGTGCAGGGAGGCAATCATTTTGGCCAGCATGTTGATGGGGTTGGCCACTGCTCCGCCATATACTCCGCTGTGCAGGTCAATCTTCGGGCCGGTTACTTCCACTTCCACATAGCTGAGTCCCCGCAAGCCCACATCGATAGACGGGCAGTCGTTGGCAATCATAGAGGTATCCGAAATCAGCACCATATCGGCCTTGAGGCGCTCCTTGTTGGCGATGCAAAAGGGACCCAGATTTCCGCTGCCGGCTTCTTCTTCTCCCTCGATCATAAATTTCACATTGCAGCTCAGGGTTTGGGTGGCCATCATGGTTTCAAATGCCTTGATGTGCATATACATCTGCCCTTTATCGTCGCAGGCTCCTCTGGCAAATATGGCCCCGTCCGGATGGATGTCGGTTTTCCTGATTTCGGGTTCAAAGGGGGGCGATATCCAGAGATTTTCGGGCGTAGAAGGCTGCACATCGTAGTGGCCATATACCAGCACAGTAGGCAGGGCGGGATCGACCATCTTTTCGCCATATACAATGGGATACCCCGCTGTCTGACAAATTTCTACGGCATCTGCACCGGCTGCTTTCAATTTGTCGGCCACATAGGCAGCCGCCTTAAAAACATCATCCCGGTAAGCAGAATCGGCCGACACGGAGGGAATGCGCAGTAGCTCAAACAGTTCGTCTAAAAATCGCTGCCGGTTGGCCTGAATGTAAGCGGTCTGTGTCATAAATTTCTTAATTTGTTTATTTTCAGATAGTTGAACGGGGGTTTGTTCCCCTGAATTTAACCGGCTAATTACAGCATCAGCCCGAAATGACCAACTGGATTTACGACAAATTCGAAACGGATGCCCGATTCGTACTAAAAACAGGTTTTGGCAAATCCGGATTCACCATCAAAAAGAAACCGTAGCTCCGCAAATGAGCCAGGTATTGAATGCGGTCGGCTTACCAGATCTTTCGGACAGGATTTTTTCCGGAGCGTAGAATTGTCTCCCCTCCACTCTGAATAATGCATTGTCGCTGAGGCGGATGTTCCAGCACAAGCCGGCACTGCCCATAGAAAATTCGGTACTCCGGGAACGAAATACCGGTGGATTCACTACGGAATTATCGGGGTCGAAGAAATATTCCGCCCGGGCCGAGAGGGAGTGTTTGGGTCCGAAGGTATACCTGGCAATAAAATTGGCCTGTGCCCAAAATCCCCAGGAAGAGCGGGGCTTGTAGCGTTGCTGCTCTGCTCCGAAATAAAGACAGGAGGTAAAACTCCATTTGCCTTTGGAATTGAACACCCAGTAAAAATCGCTCAACATTCTCAGTTTCTCCGGTTGCCCGTCGAATCCGCCTTCTTCGCCCACAAAGGTATTCCAATTCAAGAGGTTATGGCCATTGGGGCGAAACTCCAACTGGGTACCGAGGGCTTTGCCTTTGTTGTTGTCGATAATGGTCTGCCAGCCATTCAGCAAATAAAGGTAAGCATTCCATTTTTTTCCAAGGGGAAAAGAAACTCTGGCCCCGCACAAATAATAAGGCACCATTTCGGCCGAAAGGCTTCGGGTATACATGAGTTGATCGCGGCTGATGGGGCTTTCGTTGGTATAAGGTGAAGCCAAAATTCCGGCATCAATCCATATGTCTTTGTTTTGAAGCAATTTATAGCCCATATTGGCCTCAACCAAATGGCCCAGGGTTCCTTTTTGCTCGTAGTTTGCGTTCATATAGCTGCCAAATCCAGGAATGAGTTTCGCCCGAATCCGGTTTCCGTTGTACCGGAGGTTGAGGTAAGCCAGATTGATGTTCAGTTCACCGCTGCGGTTGTGGTTTACAAAATAGGGAATGTCGTTTCCCGGGGCCCGGCCGCTGAAATATCCGGTGTAGGCATCGAGGTACCCTTCCAGATAAATCTTTCCCAGTTTTTCGCCCTGGCTTGTATCTTCCATCATACCGGGATTGATGATCTGTGCCATGGGTTGAATAACCGGACCTAAACAAAGAATCCATATAATAAAGAATAAACGGAAGAAAACCGTCCTGAAACAGATAATCTTTTTTAGGAATTTCATGGTAAACAAACTGAGCCCAATGATGCATGAAAATTATGAATCTTTCGCCATGAGGTCCGGAATGGCTCAGGGGAAAGTAAGGAAATAAGGTCTCCGGAAGGATAAAAAAGCCTGAAAAATTCTGGCCCTACGGAGAGCAGGCATAAAAATATTGATGCGTCCTGCATCATCAAATGAAATTTTCTCTACTTTTGCAGTCCTTTTTTAAAAATTAAATCAAAAAATCGTGAGTACTACAAGCTTCAAGACTCCTCACCTGAGCCACTTAAAGGCTGAGAAAGAGTGGGTTATTGTTGACGCAGAAGCTCTGGTGTTGGGTCGGCTGGCTACCGAGGTAGCAAAGATCATCAGAGGCAAACACAAGCCAACCTACTCTCCGCATGTAGATGGGGGAGACAATGTGATCGTGATCAACGCCGAAAAGGTAAGACTTACCGGCAAAAAAATGACCGATCGGGTTCACATTTCCCATACCGGCTATCCGGGTGGACAGCGTTTCAAATCGCCGGCCAACATCATGGCCAAAAATCCGGCCAAACTGATAGAGATGGCCGTCAAAGGCATGCTTCCTAAAAACAGACTGGGAAGAAGACTTTTTACACACCTGTTTGTGTATGCCGGTTCCGAGCATCCCCATTCAGCCCAGTCACCCAAAGCCATAGACATTAAAGGATAAGGAACATGCAGCAAATCAGCAACATAGGAAGAAGAAAAACAGCCATCGCACGCGTTTACCTTCGTCCGGGTAATGGCAGCATTACCATCAACTCAAGGGATATTAAGGAATATTTTCCTTCCGAAGTGCTTCAGATCATTGTCAACCAGCCGCTTGAACTGGTAAATGAAATGGGCAAATATGATTTTCATGTAAATGTAAAAGGAGGTGGCGTAACCGGACAGGCGCAGGCCGTTCGTCTTGGGATAGCCCGTTCGCTGGTAGAAATCAGCCCTGAAAACAGACCTGCCATCAAAAAAGAAGGATACCTTACCCGGGATTCCCGCATGGTGGAAAGGAAGAAATATGGTCGTCGCAAGGCCCGCAGAAGCTTCCAGTTCTCTAAACGCTAATTGTTCACCTTCAAGATTTTACATTTATGTCTGTAAAAGTAGATTACAAAGTTCTTTTGGATGCAGGTGTACATTTTGGTCACCTCACCCGCAAGTGGAATCCGAAAATGGCGCCTTACATTTTCATGGAGCGCAACGGAATCCACATCATCGATCTCAACAAAACCGTAGCCTCGCTTGAGAATGCGGCCTCCGCTATGCGCAACATTGCCAAAGCAGGAAAGAAAATCATGTTCGTGGCCACCAAAAAGCAGGCCAAGGAAATGGTAGCCGATGAAGCCCGCAGGCTGAAAATGCCCTATGTTACCGAAAGGTGGCTGGGTGGCATGCTCACCAACTTCACCACTGTACGCAAGTCCCTCAAAAAAATGCAGGGCCTGGAAAAACAGTTGAAAGATGAGGGCCACAACATCAACAAGAAAGAAAGGCTGATGATTGGCCGCAACAAAGAGAAAATGGAAAAGGTATTGGGCGGTATTGCCGACCTTACCCGTCTTCCTTCTGCTCTCTTCATCGTAGATGTGGGCAAAGAGCACATTGCCGTGAAAGAAGCCAAAAGGTTGGGTATCCCGGTATTTGCCATGGTAGATACCAATTCTGATCCTGATGTGGCCGACTTCCCCATTCCGGCCAACGACGATGCCTTCAAATCCATTGCTGTGGTGACCCAGATTATCGGTCAGGCCATAGAAGAGGGTCTGATGGAGCGCAAGCGGGAAAGGGATGAAGAGAAATCTGCCGAAGATATGGAATACAAAGCCGCAGAGCAATACCTTACCGAAGAAGCACCTGTGGCCGAGGCCGCTGTTGTTGCAGAGGAAGTGGCTGCCCCTGCTGAGCCCTCTGCCGAAGCAGAAACAGGTTCTGAAGAAGAAGCCTGATTTTTCTTTCTAAAAAAAATGAATACGAAAACCCACTGAAAAGTGGGTTTTTTTTCTTTTATTCCGGTCGGGGAACAGGCTGAAGGGAGAAAGGCTGAATTTAAAAAGTTTCAAGATTTGGTTTTGCATAATTTAAAATACTGAATATCAATATCCTAAACCTTGATTTTTCTACCTTAGACCTGACATCTGATTTCCTCAATTAGGGGAACATCCCAAAAGGCAATTAAGACTTGGCTGTGCAACAGTCAGGTCTTGCGGCAGGGAAGAATTTCCTGCAGCCCTGAATTTTAATTTAATTCGCAAGCCAAGCAAAACCGACCATGTCAAAATTAGGCAACCTGTATCCCTCAAGCCGGAAAAACCAACGCTCCTGGGCCTGGCTTTTCTGGCTGATTTTGTTGGTGGTCGGGGTAATTTGCAGCCACACCCGTTTCGGGATGATTCCACCGGCAGGTCGATTTCTGAGTCCCTGGGAAGGGGCATTTCAGATTACCCTTCAAGATTATCAGAAACCGGGTATTTACCGGCTTAAAGGTTCTGATGGAGAAATAAAAATCAGGCTGGACGAAGACCTCATCCCCCGCATCCGTGCAGGGTCTCTCCGGGATGCCATATTCGGACAGGGCTTTATCACCGCAAGGCACCGGCTTTGGCAGATGGATTTTCATACACTCGCTGCTGCGGGCAGATTATCTGAGGTAATCGGGGAAAAGACCCTGGAAATGGATAAATTTCAAAGGCGCTTTGGCATTGCCGAAGCTGCGGAACGAAGCGGCAGAAAAATGATGAAAGACCCCCGCACCCGCCTTCTTCTGCAGGCCTATGCCGAAGGGGTGAATTCCGCTATCGAGAGCTGGCCCGAGCGGCAACTTCCTTTGGAATTCAAGGTACTCGATTACAAGCCATCCCGGTGGCAAGCCACCGACCCGGCCTTTCTCCTGAAAAGGATGGCCTTTATTTTGTCCGGAAATACGGAAGACAAAGCCATGAATCTGATATTGGAAAGATTTGGCAAATCGGTGTCCGACCAGCTTTTTCCAAATTGTCTCCCGGGTATGGAGCCCATCATTTCACCGGGAACTGCCTGGAAATTCAAGGCTCTGCCTGTTCCGCCGGTACCCCTATCCATGGGCTGGACCGACACCACCGATTCCAGTATTCCCGAAAACAAGGGACCCAGACTGAAAGACGACGATGCGGTAGGTTCCAACAGCTGGGCCTTGTCCGGTTCAAAAACCGGTACTGGCTTTCCCATGCTGGCCAACGACCCGCACCTGAACCTGAAATTGCCCTCGGTTTGGTATTTGGCCGAAATCATTGCACCCGGCTACCACTGCATGGGTGCAAGCCTGCCCGGTTCACCCTGCATTATTTCAGGATTTAATGAAAATGTGGCATGGGGCATTACCAACGGCTATCCCGATGCCGCCGACTGGTTCCGCATCGAATTCAAGGATAAATCGAGGCGCTTTTATTGGTCAGAGGGTAAATGGAAGCCCTGCACCCTGAAAATTGAGAAATTAAAACTGCGCAACGGCAGCTCAGTAAATGATACGGTCTACTGGACACATCTGGGCCCTGTGGTGTACCGCAAGGGTGAAAAACCCTATCAGGAGCAGGTGCCAGAAGGATATGCCCTGCGTTGGACTGCCCACGATCCCGGAAATGAATTGCTGACTTTTTTGCGGCTGAATCAGGCCTCCGGAATCGATGGAATACCTGCTGCACTTGAATCCTATCTCGCTCCTGCTCAGAACTTTGTGGCTGCCGATAAGAAAGGCAACATTGCCATGTTTGCCCAACAGGGAAAAATTCCGCTCCGCTGGCCGGATCAGGGAAAATTTCTCCTTTTGGCAGCCGACTCCAGCCACATGTGGAAAGGCTTCCTGCCGCGGGCCCACCTGCCGGAAGAGATCAATCCTGCGAGGGGATTTGTGAGCTCTGCCAATCAAATTCCTGCCGATACTACTTATCCTTATTACCTCAACTGGAATTACTATGCACTGGAGCGGGGCAAGCGCATCAACCAACTGCTGGGTGCCGGCAAAAAATTCTCCTTGAACGACATGGCCGGAATTCAAAACGACAACCAAAACCTGTGGGCCGAAAAAACACTGCCTGTGATGTTGGAAAGTATTAAAAAAACCGGAAATCCCGCCCCATGGATGACCCGTCTGCTTGAAAAATGGAACTTCCGCAACGATCCGGATCAGGTTGGCCCGGGCTTGTTTGATACTTGGTTCGATGCCTTTATGGAACTGGCATGGAGCGATAATTTCGGCCCCGGCATGCGCTATCCCGACAAGCATGTGACCTGGCAGATTTTTTTGGAGAAAGACAACTCGGATTGGTTTGACCTGCCCCGCACCAAAGAATTGGAAACCGGCAGCCGGCTATTGGCTTTGGCCCTGAAAAATGCCTCTGACAGCTTGCTCAAAAAATGCGGACCCTATGTTAAAAGCTCAGATGCGTACCTCTGGGGCAATTTCAAAGGCACAAAAATCGGCCACCTTGGGATGATGGCCGGGCTGGGAACTGATGTGCTTTTTACCGGCGGGGGAAAGGGCATAGTCAATGCGACCGGTCCGGTGCACGGAACCTCCTGGAAAATGTTAGTAGAACTCGGACCGCAACCCAAAGCCCTGGGCATTTATCCGGGCGGACAATCCGGCAATCCCTCATCACCCTATTACGACAATTTTATAGAAATCTGGCGCACAGGCAATTACAAAAACCTAAGGTTTACCGCAAACTGACTTGAACCCCGAACCACCCTTACCGATACTGGATTTGCCCCGGCCTCCCCTCAAAATGCGGGCGGAGGGTGGACAGACTTTGTATTTCGATGTTTTGAGAAGGAAATGGCTGGTTCTCAGTCCCGAAGAGTGGGTGCGGCAGCATGTTTTGTTTTGGCTGATGGCCCAAAGTGGTTGGCCTGCCGAACTTTTGACGGTAGAGCGCTCGGTGAGGGGCAGCAATACCCGAAGCGATGTGGTGGCCTACAACCGACTCGGCCGTGCCACCCTCCTGGTGGAGTGTAAAGCCCCCGGCCTGCCTTTGGACGAAGAAACGGCAAGGCAGGCCATTCAATACAACCAAAAGTTGAATTGTCCCTTTTTATGGCTCAGCAACGGCCTGGTGCACAGGGTTTTTCGCATGAGCGATGCCGGCTATCAAAAACTGGATGCCTTGCCCGGCTTTGAGGAAATGAATGAAAATGCCTGAGGATAATCGGGAAAATTTGTGAATGGGGATAGTCGATTTGCCTATTTTTCACTATATTCCCCTGATTCACAATCGTTTATTCATGATAGGATGGCAATTTTCCGGAACCCTGCACGACTGACGATTGTTAATTTTTTTCATAATTCCCGTCAGTGGCTTTGCAGGCAAACTTTCCCTTATTTGTTCCTATGAATAAAATTTTATTCCTATTCGCAGCCGCCCTGTTTATGCTGCCCTCCTGTGCCTCTTATCACTCCTGTCATTCTTTTCCCAAGGCGTTTAAAACCATAGAAGAAGCTGAAATCAGGCTCAATGCAGCAGAATGCGAATCGCTCTACGACTCTGCTTCCTTTTCACATGGCAACCTCCGCCACGCTGCTTTTTACACCTGCGATAAGAAAATGGGCTATCTTATACTGAAATGGCCCAAAAAAAAGGAATTGTACCGCAATATTCCGCTTCAGTACTGGAAAAATATGCGCCATTCCAAATCCTTTGAATCCTATTTCAAACAAAATGTACAATTCAGGTTTCCCTTGTATCTGGAAGCGAGGATTTGACGCCAGTTCGGGCACGAAGGTTCAAACTTTCTTCAGGTTAGCGCCACCTCAATCCCCGCTTCCTCTTTCATGGCTTTGAAAAATTCCTCATTGGGATTTACCATAAATTTTCTGCTGAAGGCATCCGCTTCCATCGATTCTGAAGGGTCATAAAACCTGAATCTGAGACTTTTATTTCCTGTGTATCGTGTCAGAACCGATTCCAGTGCATCAAGATTGATTTGGTTCAGTTCGTCTAATGAAATGCGGATTTCCAGGCTTTTCATGAACTTCTCCCTTACTTCCTCCAGCAGCATGATTTCCATCACATTGAACATGAATTCGTTTTCGTTTCCAAACCGGGGCCGGTATTCTCCACGAACAAAAATAAATTGGCCCTGTTGGCCATAGCGCTCAAATTTGATGTAATCCTTCCCAAAAAGGGGAATTTCAAAAGTGCCGGAGTAATCCATGACCGAGAATCGGCAGTATGGATTGCCGTTTTTGGCAATTTTCTGAATCCGGTTGGTCACCATGCCCCCGAAACGGAGTTCCTTTACTTTTTTGTCGTCAATTTCAGCGCATTGTACATTGGCAAAGGCGTCCAAATCCCGCTTGTAGGGATCCAGAGGATGGCCCGAAATGTAGAATCCCACCACATCGTGTTCTTTTTGCAGGGCCTCCATGGGCATCATTTCTTCCAGCACCGGAATTTTGGGTATGGCTACCTGATCCGAAAAACCGATGCTTCCGAAAAGTGAGGTTTGGGCAGTTTGGGTTTGGCTGGCTTTGGCATTGGCATACTTCACCATTTTTTCAATGATGTTGTCTTCACCTTCAGCTACAAAGTGGGCCCGGTGCAAACCTTCCGGTTTAAAGCAATCGAAAGCCCCGGCAGCACCCAGCGATTCCAGGGTTTTTTTGTTGATGCTGCGCTGATTGACTCTCTCGGCAAAGTCCCAGATGGAAAGGAATGCGCCTTTTTGTTCCCGTTCTTTTACCAGTCCTTCTACTGCTCCTTCGCCCACGCCTTTTATACCGGCCAGTCCGAATCGGATCTGACCTTCTTTGTTGGGCGTAAAGTCAGCAAAAGATTCGTTGACATCGGGCCCCAGCACTTTCAGCCCCATGCGGTTGCATTCTTCCATGAAAAATTTCACCTTGTCGATGTTGTCTTTTTCATTGGTTAGGTTGGCCGCCATGTATTCGGCCGGATAATGTGCTTTGAGCCAGGCCGTTTGAAAAGCCACAAAGGCATAACAGGTGGAATGCGATTTGTTGAAGGCGTAGGCCGCAAAGGCTTCCCAGTCGGTCCATATTTTCTCAAGTTTTTCGATCGGAAATCCGTTTTCTGAAGCCTTTTTGATGAATTCAGGCTTCAGTTTATCCAGGGTTTTTCTGTCTTTTTTACCCATGGCTTTCCGGAGTACATCGGCATCGCCTTTGGTAAAGCCGGCCAGTTTCTGACTCAGCAGCATCACCTGCTCCTGATACACGGTAATGCCATAGGTTTCTTCCAGAATTTCCTTCATCTCAGGCAGGTCGTAGGAAATGGGTTCCAGCCCGTGCTTACGCCGGATGAAGTTTGGTATGTATTCCAAAGGACCCGGACGGTACAGGGCATTCATGGCAATCAGATCCTCAAACTTGTTGGGCTTCAGGTCTTTCATGTACTTCTGCATACCCGAACTTTCAAACTGAAATACTCCGTTCAGTTCACCGCGCTGAAAAAGCTCAAAGGTCTTTTCTTCCTTCAGATTTACGCTGTCGATGTCAATTTCCAGGCCATGGTTTTTATGGATGAGTTTCAGACAGTTTTTGATGATGGTGAGGGTTTTCAGACCCAGAAAGTCCATTTTGATTACCCCGGCATCTTCGATTACCTTTCCTTCAAACTGGGTTAGCAGAAAGTCAGAATCCTTGGCGGTGGCAATGGGCATGAGTTCGGTGAGGTCGGAAGGCGCAATAATCACCCCGGCAGCATGCACGCCCGTGTTCCGGACCGAGCCTTCCAATACCTGTGCCTCCCGGAGTACCGCCGACCGGGGGTCTGACTTGTTTGCCCTGATTTCCCGCAGTTGCCGGACCATATCAATGGCATCGGCATCCAGTTCTTCTTTTTCCTTCAGGCTGTTGTCGCCGTCGAGGGGGGCGTCCAGAATGCGTTTCAGGCTCAGGCCCAGTTTGTCGGGTACCAATTTTGTAAGCCCAACCGCCTGATCCAGAGGTAAATCCAGCACCCGTGCCACATCCTTGATGGAAGTTTTGGCCTGCATGGTGCCGTAGGTTACAATCTGGGCTACCTGATTTTTGCCGTATTTGTCTACCACATAATCCAGCACTTTTTGACGGCCGTCGTCGTCGAAATCAGTATCGATATCGGGCATAGACTTACGGTCCGGATTGAGAAATCGCTCAAAAAGCAGGTTGTATTTGATGGGGTCTATATTGGTGATGCCGATGCAGAAAGCCACCGCCGAGCCGGCAGCCGAGCCCCTGCCCGGTCCGATGAATACCCCCAAATCACGGCCTGCTTTGATGAAGTCGGCCACGATGAGGAAGTATCCGGCAAAGCCCATGGTTTTTACTGTAAAAAGCTCAAATTCCAGCCTTTGCATGGCTTCCGGGGTAATGTCGCCCCATCGCTTTTTTGCCCCCTCCATGGTGATATGCCGGAGGTAGTCCCATTGGTCTGTAAATCCCTCGGGCAGAGGAAAATTGGGCAGCAGAATATCCCGCTTGAGTTCCAGTTTTTCAACCTTGTCTACCACCATCTGGGTATTGTCCAGGGCTTCCGGCAAATCGGAAAATACTTTTTCCATTTCTGCTCTGGTTTTAAAATAAAACTGGTCGTTCGGGAACTTGAATCTGCGGTTTTTCACCACAGCATCCTCATGCACAAAATCATCAAAGCCCGGGGTAGATTGCTTTTCGCCTGTATTGATGCAAAGCAGAATATCGTGGGCATTGTAGTCGGCCTGATTGGTGTAATGGCTATCGTTGGAGCAGATGACGGGCACATTGTATTTTTTGCTCCACTTTAAAAGGACCGCATTCACCTGGTCCTGCTCCTTCAGGTGATGTCGCTGAAGCTCAATGAAATAATCTTCTCCAAACAGATCCAGCCACCATTTGAATTCTTTTTCACCTTCCTTCTCGCCCTTCAGTAAAATGGTTTGCGGCACATAAGCCCCGATGCAGCAGGTGGTAGCGATAAGGCCCTCGTGGTATTGTTCGATCAGTTTCTTATCAATGCGGGGATAAACACCGTATTTGCCTTCAATCCAGCCCAAAGAGCAAAGCTTGGAAAGGTTTTTATAGCCTTCCGCATTTTTTGCCAGCAGCAATTGATGGTACCGGTCGTCTTTGTCGGGTTTGGTAAATTTCTTTTTGAAGCGGTCTTCCACCACATAAAACTCGCAGCCGACAATCGGCTTAACGCCGGCTTTATTTGCCTCATTTACAAACTGAAAGGCCCCGAACATATTGCCATGGTCTGTGATGGCGCAGGCCAGCTGACCATCATCAGCCGCTTTTTTGAGCATGTCGCCGATGTTGGCGGCTCCGTCGAGCAGGGAAAATTGGGTGTGGCAGTGGAGGTGGGAGAAATGCATGTTCAAGTTTAAAGCAGAAAGTTGAGAGTGGAAATTTTTTTTCCGGAACCTCTGCCGGTTTCTGCTTTTCCTGCCCCCCCCGAATCCTGAATGCCTGAAATTCAAGGAAAGGAAGCCGCAAGTTTTCATGAAAAAATTTTCTCAAGCCATAGAATAAATGGGACGGGCGGTGGACGCCTGCTGTCTGTTTTTTTGCAGAAAAGTACTTTTTCCAAACCTTCTGATGCCGGTAATAATCAGAGCAAAGTCATCTAAGGGATGACTGATTTCGGCTGACAAGGTTCCCTCGGGACCCGGATCCGAATTTTCTGTCTTTTTCTTTTGGAAAACCAGAACCTATAACAAAGCTGATTTTTAGACCATTTGAAAAAAGTAAAGACTAAAAATAAGTATTCAATTCAGATGAACTATGATGTTCAATAAAAATAAACACTCATTTGATCGTGGTTAGGGCATTGAAAATCATCACTTTCCCGGCTGAAAAATTTCCAAAACCCCGGGGCTGACCGAAAAGGACCTTTTTGTGGTGAGGGGTAAATCCGGTTGAAACCATTTGAACTCCTTTTCTATTTCAAAAACAGCAGTTCCCGATACTTGGCAAGAGGCCAGTCTTCGTCGTCAACCAGAAGCTCCAGCTTGTCCACATGGTAGCGGATGGTATCAAAATATGGCTTTACCTTTTCGCAGTAATGGGTAGCCTTGGCATCGCTGTGTTCCAGATTATTGGCCACTTTTCGCTCTTCTACCATTTCATCTACTTTGGTTTTAATTACCGTCAGCCGTTCTGAAATTTCCCTTATGGTATCCAGACTGGCCTTGTAGGATTCTTCGCCGAGGCCCAGTTCTTTCAGGCCTTTTGCGTTCTCAATCAGGCGGTTCTGGTAGCGGATGGCCGTGGGAATGATGTGATTCAGAGCCAGATCGCCGATAACCCGGCTTTCTATTTGTACCTTTTTCACATACTCTTCAAAGTAAATTTCTGTGCGGGCTTCCATTTCCCTTTCGTTGAAAATGCCATTACCAACAAACACTTCTTTGGCTTTAGGGCTGTTGTAGGCTTTCAAGGCGGGAGGCGTCGTGGTGATGTTGGAAAGCCCCCGTTTGGCAGCTTCTTCCACCCATTCCTGCGAGTAGCCGTTCCCTTCAAATAATATGTTCTTCGATTCTTTGATGTAGCGCCGCAGGATGTTGATGATGGCCACTTCTTTCTTGGTCCCTTTTTCCAGCTCGGCGTCTACTTCGGCTCTGAATGCGTTGAGCTGATGTGCTACTATGGTGTTGAGTACCACCATGGGTGCCGAAATATTTGCCGAAGAGCCAACGGCACGGAATTCAAATTTATTGCCGGTGAAAGCAAAAGGTGATGTCCGGTTGCGGTCGGTATTGTCCAGCAAAATCTCAGGCAGTTTATCGATGCCCAGCTTCAGGTAAAGGTTATCTCCCTTCTCTATTACATCTGAGTTTTTCTCCAGAGATTCCAGCAGCTCAGTCAGTTGCGAGCCAATAAATACCGAAATGATGGCCGGAGGAGCTTCGTTGGCTCCAAGCCGGTGGTCGTTGCCGGCCGAAGCAATACTGGCCCTGAGCAAGTCGGCATAATCGTGGACTGCTTTGATGGTATTTACAAAAAAGGTGAGGAACTGCAGGTTTTCTTTAGGTTTTTTGCCCGGACTCAACAAGTTCTTGCCATTGTCGGTTCCCAGCGACCAGTTGTTGTGCTTACCGCTTCCGTTGATGCCGGCAAATGGCTTCTCATGCAGCAGTACCCTGAATTCGTGCTTTTCCGCCACCCGCTCCATCAGGTCCATGAGCAGGGAGTTTTGATCTACCGCCAGATTGACTTCCGAAAAGGTGGGCGCACATTCGAATTGTCCGGGGGCTACCTCATTGTGACGGGTACGCACGGGGATGCCGAGTTTCCAGGCCTCAATTTCAAAATCCATCATGAAGGCTTGAACCCTGGGCGGAATGGAAGCAAAATAATGGTCTTCTAACTGCTGCCCTTTGGCCGGGGCATGACCAAATACCGATCGGCCTGCCATCATCAGGTCGGGCCTCGAGTTGTACAAGGCCGAGTCCACAAGGAAATACTCCTGCTCGGGCCCGAGGGTAGCAATCACCCTTTTTACATCTTTATCAAAATATTGTACCACCCCGGTGGCGGCTTCATCAATCAGATTGAGGGCTTTCAGCAGGGGTGTTTTATGATCCAGAGCTTCGCCGGTGTACGATACAAAAACAGTGGGAATGCACAGGGTTTTTCCGCCCCGGGTTTCCATAATAAAGGCCGGTGAGGTGGGGTCCCAGGCGGTATATCCCCTGGCTTCGAAGGTATTGCGAATACCCCCGCTTGGAAATGAAGAGGCATCGGGTTCCTGCTGCACCAGGGCCGAACCCCTGAATTTTTCCAAAACTTCTTCGCCGTCCAGATCAAAAAAGGCATCGTGTTTTTCGGCAGTGGCACCGGTCAGGGGCTGAAACCAGTGTGTGTAATGGGTGGCCCCCATGCTGATGGACCAATTTTTCATTCCCAATGCCACGCTGTCGGCCAGAGAGGCATCCAGTTTCTGGTTGGTTTCAATGGTTCGGATGAGTTCTTTGTAAACCTCGGGCGACAAATAGTTTTTCATTTTGGTTTTGTCGAACACATACATTCCGAAGTATGAAGTGACCCTATCTGTCGGGAAACTGATTTCAACCGGTTTGCGGTTGCTTACGGCTTCCAATGCCTTAAACCTGAGAATTGCCATTTTTGAGAAAATTTTGAAAAAGACCTTAAAAATTCGGGGGCAAATCTAGAAAAACATATTTTTTTTCGGAAAATTACTTTAAAATAAAGGGTGATTTTCAAAAAATCATAAATTTCTCATCCCAAGCCCAGGCAGAGCAAGTCGCCAATTCTCATTTTTTACTCAGAAAACAGGCGCATCTCCGGCCCTGTTTGAACCGTTTTCAAACCGGAGAAGAAAAATAATCCGGAAATTTACTCCGGTAAAATCCCAGGTATCGGGGAATTGCCGCTCTTTTGTCTGTGATTTGCCTGTAAACAGGGCAAGCCATCTTACACTACTTTTCTCCGCTGCCTAACCGGGTTGTTTTCTAATGGCCATTCAAATCTATTCAAAATCATACTCCGGCATCCGGGCTTTTCCAAAGCTGTTTGCCGACTACACAGAGAATAAGGACTTCCTCCGTACTTTTTTTGGGTTTCCTCCTGAAAAAGAGCACATTACTGATCAGATTCTTTTGAAAAGCCAAAGTTTTTCAAAAGAAAAAAGGGAACGGCTTGCCGAAACCATCAGGGCATCTTACGGGCAAATAAAGCCGAGTCCGGCCCAAATCAAAAATCTGGAAAGCCTGAAAGAGGAAAATACTTTTACCATTTCCTGCGGCCATCAGCTTAATCTGGCCGGCGGGCCCATGTATGTGGCTTTCAAGATTCTGACGATACTCCGGTATTGCGATTTCCTGAATCATGAATTTCCTGAATATCAATTTGTTCCGGTTCATTGGCTGGCCAATGAAGACCATGATCTGGACGAAATTTCCGCCTTTACTTTTTTCGGGCAATCCCATTCTTTCCGTCCGGAGGGCTCGGGTGCCTCGGGCGCTGTATCGGCAAGGGGCCTTGCAGGGCAAATGCGCAGCATCCGCGATATGCCTTCCTGGATGCCTGAGGCATATGAAGCCTGCGAAAATCTGAATGATGCCACCATCCGTTGGCTGCAGCATGCTTTTGGTGAATCGGGTCTGCTGGTTTTGGATGCCAGCCAGAAATCGCTGAAGGAAAGCTTTTTACCTTTTGCTCTTTCTGAACTCAAGGATGGCTGGGTAGAAAAGGAGGTTTTGAAACAAACCGAAAGGCTGGAGGCATCGGGCTACAAAGCCCAGTTGTATCCAAGGCCTATAAATCTGTTTTATCTGGCTGAAGGCGAAAGACTTAGATTGGAAAGAAGTTCCGACGGCTACCAAACCCATGACGGAAAATACCGCTGGTCCGAAAACGAAGCGGTCGAATTTTTTACAGCCAATCCTGAAAAATTAAGTCCCAATGTGGCTTTCCGACCTTTGTATTCGCAGCTCATTTTGCCCGATGTGGCCTTTGTGGGTGGTCCGGCCGAAATTTCTTACTGGCTTCAATTAAAAACAGTATTTGAAAAAACCGGCACTCCTTTTCCTGTGTTGATTCCCAGGTTTTCAGGCATGTATATTTCTTCTAATCAAAAGGGCAGGATGGAAAAACTCGGGCTTTCGGAAGAAGACCTTTTTTTAGAAGAGCACCAGATCCGAAAAGAAATCACCCGCATGGAATGGCAAAAGCCCGATTTGGAGGAGGTATATGCCGGATTGATTTCCCTTTGCAGGGAAACAGACCCCACTTTGGTCCCTGCCCTCAAGTCAGAACTTGTGAAGATTGAAAAGCAAATGGAGGGATTTGAAAAGAGAATGGTAAAAGCCGCAGAGCAAAAGAAGGAACAGGAAATTACACAGATTAAAAATCTCCTGGCCAAGCTCTTTCCCGATGGAGGTCTGCAGGAAAGAAAAGAATCCTGGCTGTCATTTCTGGTTGGCAATCCCGGGTGGTTGTCGCAGGTAAAAGACTGTATTGTGCCTTTCGATTTTCGCTTTGTGGTGATGATGGAGGAAAAGGAACCCTCTGATGGAAAATAAAAAAGGGGCATTGCACCCCTTTTTTATTGTTGGATTCCGGCAACTTTATTTCACCATAAGGGTTTGGCTTACAGGTCCTTCTGCAGTGCGAACTATAAGTTTATAAACGCCTTTGGGCTGGCCGGATAGATTCAGCTGCCATTCGCCCTCCGATATTTTTTGGATACCGGCCTGAACTTTCTGACCCAGCATGTTGATGACTTCCATCCCCGAAGCAGCGGCCTGCTGATTCATCCTCATCCGGAATATTCCATCTGAAGGATTGGGATAAAGCACAAAGGCCTCCGACATTTCCTGAACAAGCCCGGTGGTGATACCGGCATTGATTTCATCCAGAATAAAATCATAATCCTGTGGATTGCTAACATTTCCTTCTGTGGCAAAAAATGCAATCTGAATTCTCTGCCCTTCAAATGAAGAAAGGGGAACAGAAAAAGGAGTGAAAGTGGGTGGCAAATTGTTGCTGGCCGTAACGGCAAAAACACGGCTCCATGTAAGTCCGCAATTGGTGGATACCATTACATTGACCGAATCATCGGCCCCCATGGCATCGGCAGTGGTTCCATTCCGGTTTACAACGGCTGCGCTAAAGGTAACCTTTGCGTTAGGCAATACCCTGAATACAGGTCCCGCCATCCATTCTCTTTTTGCATTGGAAAACATAGAAACGCGGGCTGCAGGACTGCCGAGGTTCTGAAAGTTTGAAGTATTGATCCAGGATGAAGAGGTAGCAGAAGGCAGAGTGCCCGTCGAAAATTCCCTCCATCCGGGATTCAGAGCACTCAGATTACTGCCGGTAAATCCGGTGAAGTTTACAACCGGGAGGGTGGCCGGAGGCGTGGAAAGTTGCCTGCTCAGGGTGTCATTGGCAGATGAAACATCTCCCGCAAGACTGGTCCATGCTTTAAAAGAATTTACAGTTTGATTGCTCAGATTGATGCTTCCGGAGAAAGAAAAGTCTGCTACAGATCCTACATTCAGATTGCCCGTAAAAGTTTCGGTTACAATTGTTTGTTCGTTGAACTTGTAAGAAACCGGGAAATTGCTTTGGGTTTGGGCACCATAATTCGTGACTTTCACAGTTACAGGCATTACATCGGGCAAGCCGCATGTTCCCACAGGCAACACCAGGGCGGAAACTCCCAGGTCTTTGTTGGCCGGAATAATCAGTTGGACATCATCTATATGCACATCTACATCCTGGCCGTCGGCAATTACACCGCTGCTGGCATAAAATCCTATCTGAATTTTTTGTCCTGATAGCCCTGACAGATATACAACCTCTTCCCTGAACTGGCGTCGTAAATTACTGGAAGCAGTATAGGTTTTGAGGGAATTCCATGTTTGACCACAATCTGACGAGTACCGGATGGCCAAAGTGTCATCGCTGCCCAATTGGGAAGAATCGATTGCAGAAAAAGCAGTCAAAGCAATTTTAAACTTTAGTGCCGCTCCGCCTTGGGGAATAACCGGCGCGCTGATCAGCCAGTTTCTGGCAAATGAATTGAAAATATTGGCTTTTGCAGTGGTACTTCCGTAGAAGGTGGTTTGTTCTGTGTTGGAATTAAACCAATTGCTAAAGGTTCCGGAAGGATTAACCCCGCTTGCCTCCCTCCAGCCTGGATAGAGGGTTCCGATATTGTCTCCGTTAAAACCATTAAAATTAACCAAGCCAAAATCGGTTGCAGGTTTGTCCAGTCTGAAATTTTTGATGGTATCGTTTATATTGTTTGAATCCCCGGAAAGTGAAGTCCAAACCTTCAAAAGGTTGTTGGTTTGAAGGGGCAATGTAACCGGTGTGGTAAATGTGAAAACAGCCGACTCAGTAGAATTTAAAGGCTGGGTAAAAGTTTGGCTTACAGGTGCCTGTCCATTGATAGAATAGGATAGGTTTATACTGTTTTGAGTCTGAGTTCCATTGTTGAGGACCCGAACTTTTACTGTAAAGGGATCTTCTGCAAGGCATGTGGGGTCGTAGCCGACAATGGCAGAAGCCGCAAGGTCATTGGCTGAGGGCACCAGAATTTCCATATTTGTCAAATGAAGATCAAAGTCAGGAGTATCGTCTGTAGTGCCATCGGTGCCGTAGAAGCCAATGAGGATTACTTGATTGGCATAGTCTGAAAGGGAAACTGTTTGTTTTTGAAGTACATTGGAAAGGGGAGTGGCCGAATAAAAACTCCGGATGGTATTCCAGGTCTGCCCGCAGTTGGTACTTACTCTTACTTTAAGTGAATCATCGCTTCCCCAGTCAGAGGTTGCTGTACCATTGAAGGTGGTCATGGCTAGGTCAAATTTCAATACTGAATTTGCTTTGGGCAAAAGGGGTTCTGTAATCAGCCATGCTTTTTGAAAATTGGAATATAGATTAACCTTGGCTGAAGTTGTTCCCAATAATGTGATTTGCTGCGGATCAGAATTTCTCCAGGCAGAAAATCCTCCCGTGACAGGAATTAAGCCTGATGCCTCAGTCCAGCCGGGAAGAACTGTATTGAGGTTATCTCCAGTATAGCCTGCAAAATTTTGTATATTCAATCCGGTGGGAAGAGCTTTGAAAAGGAGGCTGCTGCTGTCGTTGTCTGTGATTAGGTCACCTGAAAGATTTGTGTAGGCCTCAAATAAATAGTTTTGATTGCCCGCTGGTACAAACGGGGTCGAGAAATTTACCAAAATGGTGTCTCCCGGAGCAATCGGTCCCGGAATGGTTTGGGTTACCGGAGTGCCACCATTTACCCTGTAGCTGACAGGGCAATTGCTCAACGGATTTCCGCCAAAATTAACTACCCTTACACTGACATTGTAGGGATTGGGTAAGCTTCCGCAATTGGTTTGACCGGGTTCGATTTTTATCACCCCGGCATCGTTGGGTGACGGAGTAAATATCCGAATATTGTCCAGGGCCCACCACCATGCATAGTTACCCACATACCTCAGACGGATGCGCAAATTTGGATTCAGGTAAGGGGTAATGTTAATTTTTTCCAATACCGGATTGGTGCCGGTCCCTACATTGGCAGTGACAGTCCGGACGGCAACCCAGGCGGTACCATTGAAAACCTGGACAAATCCTGTGTCAGAATTTCCGGTTAAGTCCCGAAAATAATGGCTGAATTCAAGGAATACTGCATTGCTACCGGAGTTTGCATTGATAAGGGGCGATGTGATGGTTTCATTGGCAGTGGTGCCAACTCCGGCTGAATCCGAATTTACAAAAAGGAAATTGGATCCCAGCATGGTGATATCCGTTCCGTTGTTGTTGTAAGGCGCATGAATCATCCATTTGGATGGACCTGTTCCCTGATCCAGCACAGTCCAGCCCGCGGGAATGGAATTACCATTGAAATTTTCCGAAAAATAAACCTGTGCCTGGACGGACTGAAAATTTATTCCCAATATCAAAAAGAATAAAGCCGAAGCAAGGAATTGGAGAATTTTTTTTGACATAAGTAAGAGTTGGTTTGATTGCAGAATTTATGAGGCAAACATAGCCATTCATGTTAAAAATAAAAATTTGGAACCATGATAAGCCGGACCGGAATTCAACCAAAAAAATCCTTCTATTTTGAAATCAGATTCTGTTTTTCGGGATAAAAAGTATTTTTGAAACGCATTTATGAGTCATTAAGACTTCAAAGGAAGTTAGCAATCTTCCCAATAAACAAAAGTCCTTTTTTTGACAAAATTTCATAAAAAAATAAAATTTGTTAGAAAATTCGTAATTTTACATCCGAATTATTAAGTAATTTTCAAAAATCAGATGAAGAGGACAAAAGTTTTGATGCTGGGCTGGGAATTCCCGCCCGTTTTGACCGGAGGACTGGGCACGGCTTGTTACGGCTTGGTGAAAGCCCTCAGTAAGTATGCAGATATTCAGCTGATTGTGCCCCAAACGGACCGACATCAGACCCTCGAAAATGTTAAAATCAAAGGACTGAATCATTATGGAATTGCCGGCGAAGGAGCCATTGAATTGCCACCGGTTCCCCTGGAGGAATACGCAAAGGTAAAAAAGGTGCCTGCAGAATTTTTCAACCCCTATCCGGTAGGCATTGGGTTCGAGCAGGAGGCCAGCGCACTGGTGGTTCCGGAGGCGGTGAGGGCACTTTTTTCGAGCAACGAGCCATACGGCCCCAACATCATGCAAAAAGTAGCCACCTACGCCGGTGTGGTCAGCCGGATTGCCCTCGATATGGACTTTGATGTCATCCACGCACATGATTGGATTACATTCCCTGCTGCTGTGAAAATAAAGGAGATGACGGGAAAGCCGCTTGTGGTTCATGTTCACTCTCTGGAAACCGATAGGGTAGGGCCCCTCGCCAGGGGCGATTGGAATAAGGTTTTTGAAGTGGAGTCCAAGGGTATGCAAAAGGCGGACAGGATTATTCCGGTGAGCCAATACACCCAGCAGTGTGCCATGGAAAATTATGGAATAACGGAAGAGAAGTTTTTCCCGGTTCACAATGCCATAGACGAGTCGGAAACTTTTCGTATGCCCAATAACTCAGGCGAAAAACTGGTGTTGTTCCTCGGTCGGGTAACTTTTCAGAAGGGTCCCGAATTTATGGTGGAAACAGCCTGGAAGTTGCTTCAGGTGTATCCCAATGTGATGTTTTTTGTGGCCGGTGTGGGCGACATGATGGATGTGCTGAAGCAAAAGGTATTGGAGCGCCGCATAGACCACAAGTTTGTGTTTGCCGGCTTCCTCAGCAAAACGAATGTGAAAAAAGTGTTGGCCCGGGCCGATGTATATTTCATGCCCTCGGTATCGGAGCCCTTCGGCCTGTCTGCTCTGGAGGCGGCCCAGTTTGATGTGCCCTGCGTGATTTCGCGGCAATCCGGTGTGCGGGAGGTCCTTCCCAATGCCCTGAACGCTGATTTTTGGGATACTGATAAATTTGCCAACTACATTTATGGTTTGCTCAACTACGAAGGTATTCGGGAAGATATGGTAAATAAAACCCGGCAGGACCTGGCCAAACTCAGTTGGGACGATGCCGCCCGGGATGTAATGGAAGTATATGATACACTCGGGGTGTGATTGTCATTTGATGTAAACCTAGTAACATTGAAGCCCGAAAAGGGCAAATCAAGTTTCCGTCCATGGCCGCAGTCTGTTTTTATTTTCAGGTTCATCAGCCCTGCCGGCTCAGGGATTTTCCCTTTTTCCGAATCGGCAAGGAGCACTTTTACGAGGCCTCGGCCCTGAATGTCGAAATTCTGAACCGGGTATCTGATTTGTGCTATCTGCCGGTAAATCAAATCATGCTGGACCTGATCAACCGCTGGGAGGGTAAGTTTAAAATTACATATTCCATTACCGGTACGGCATTGGAGCAACTGCAGCGGCACCGCCCCGATGTGGTTGAATCCTTTCGCAAACTCGCTGAAACAGGCTGCGTGGAATTTTTGGCCGAAACCTATTACCATTCTCTTGCGGCAATTTTTTCACCTTCTGAATTCGAAAGGCAGGTGAAACTGCATGAAAAGGCCATGAAAAATATTTTGGGTGTCAAGCCCAGGGTTTTTCGCAATACAGAACTCATGTACCGCAATGACCTGGCCGATATTCTCGAATCTCTGGGTTACAAAATGGTGCTGGCAGAAGGCGCCCGCAAATACATAGGCTCCCAAAGCACCAATCAGATTTTTGTATCCGAAAACAACAAAGTCAGGATTTTGCCCCGCAACTTTATCCTGTCGGATGATATTGCTTTCCGCTTTACCGATGTTGCGTGGAATGAATATCCCCTTTCTGCTGAAAAATATGCCGGCTGGCTCCACAAAATTTCCGGGGATAATGCCTGCATCAACCTTTTCATGGATTATGAAACCTTCGGAGAGCACAGGAAAGAAGAGACAGGCATTTTGGAATTCCTGAAAAATCTCCCCGGGGCAGTTTTGAAAAATAAAAAGTTCCATTTTGCCAATCCTTCTGATTTTCTGAAACTTAAGCCTGCTCAGGCCCCTGTTTACCATTCCCCCGAATGGAGTTCATGGGCCGATGAAGAAAAGGATGTAAGCGCCTGGATGTTTGACAATATGCAGAAAGATGCCCTCAGCAAAGTGTACGAACTGGAGCCGGTGGTGAAGGAGCTTGGCAAACCCGATTTACTGGATGTTTGGGGAAAGCTTCAGACCAGCGACCACTTCTATTATATGAGCACCCGGTATCGCCATAATCCTGTGCATCAGTCATTTAATCACTATGCATCGCCCTATGATGCCTATCTCAATTACATGAATATTCTGAGTGATTTCAAGGGCCTGCTCGGTTTGTGATATCGGTTTAAGCCGCTGCTTTTCATGTTCGGATGCTCAGGGTACCGGGTCATAGCCTTGTCCGCCCCATGGATGGCATCTTGATATCCGCTTTATTCCCAGCCACAGCCCCTTTATTGGCCCGTGCTTGCTGATGGCCCCGATCATGTAGTGGCTGCATGTGGGCTGGTACCGGCAGGCAGCAGGCAGGTGGGGAGAAATGGCGGTTTGGTAGAACCTCACCAACAGAATCAGAAGCTTCTTCAAATCCGGATTTTAAAATAAGCGTTCCGGCACTCCAGGGATAGTTTTACCTGCGATTACCGAATCAAAGGTACTAAAAAAGCAACTTCAAAGCCATTTGCTCATCGTGCTGCAGCTGGGCTTTCAATTCTTCCAGACTGGCAAATTTCATTTCTTCCCGAATGGGAGCTATAAATTCGAGCCTGAGATTTTTTCCATACAAATCTCCCTCAAAATCAATCAGATGGGTTTCAATTTTTCTGGTCTTGCCGTCTACGGTAGGCCTGAAACCGATGTTGGTCATGGCTGAGTAGGGCACCTTTTCCAGCCATACGCGGGTGGCATAAACGCCATCGGCAGGGATCAGTTTGTCGGCATAGTCGGGCTCGATGTTGGCTGTGGGAAAACCAATGGTGCGGCCTCTTTTATCGCCTTCCGTTACATGGCCCATGAGCGTGTAGGGCCTTCCCAGAAATTGCGCTGCCGTTTCTGTTAAATGATTTTTCAGGGCATACCTGATTTTGGTGGAGCTCACAGCGATGTCCTCTACTTCCTGTTTTCCTATCTGCTGCACCTCGAAACCGAATTCCAAGCCGGCTGACTTCAGGTATTCCACATCTCCCAGTCTGTCTTTGCCGAAATGGTGGTCATAGCCAACAATGAGCTTGCGGGCATGGAGTTTTCCAACCTGAATATCCTCGGTAAACCGGATATGAGAAAGTTGAGAAAAAGCCGGAGTAAATGGCAGTACCAGCATGTAGTCGATACCCAGATATTCCAGTATATCAGCCTTTTCATTCAGGCTGGTAAGCAGGGCCAGCTTTTCCTGCCCGGGTGATAAAATGTGACGGGGATGTGGCCAGTAGGTCACGAGCACAGAGGGCACTTTGAACTTTTTGGCTTCCTGAATGAGCTTTTGCAGAATCTGCTGATGCCCCAGGTGAACACCATCAAACATGCCATCTGTTACCACAGAACCGGTCAACTCAGGCATGTTCTCAAGACCTTCGATTCTTTCCATTTTCAAAGGGTAGAAATATCAAAAGCCTGAACGGTTTCCACAAACCGCTTTACCTTCTGCGGGTCTGTATCGGGATAAACCCCATGGCCAAGATTGGCAATGTAGCGCTGCCCTCCGAATGCCCTGATCATCGAATGCGTTTCCTGTTCAATAAACTTTTCGCTGCCATACAGCACACATGGGTCAAGATTGCCCTGCAGGGTTTTGGAGGGTCCGATGATGGCCCGGCTTTCAGCAGGATCCATATTCCAATCCAATCCGATGGTCTGGCAATTCGGGATCTGAGCCAGACTTTTTCTGGCAAAAAAAGCGCCTTTGGAAAACAAAGTAACCGGCACATTTTCAATCGATTCCGCAATCTGTTTCAGATAAGGTACGGCAAAGATTTCATAAGCCTGCGGCGATAAAATTCCGGCCCAGGAATCAAATACCTGTATCAAATCTGCACCTGCCGCCACCTGACCTTTCAGGTAGTCGATGGTGGAATCTGTGATTTTCTGAAGCAATTGATGTGCGGCTTCAGGTTGGGTGAAAAGCAATTTTTTGGATTTGCTGAAGGTTTTGGACCCCCCGCCTTCCACCATGTAACAAAGAAGGGTAAACGGTGCTCCGGCAAAGCCAATCAGCGGCACCCGGCCATTCAGGGCTTTTTTGGTAATCCGGATGGCCTCAATCGTGTAGGCAAAATCGGTATCTGCCTTTCCCGTCCTCAGTTTTTCTATGTCCTGAAGGCTTTCAATGGTTTTTGGGAAATAAGGTCCTTTTTTCTCTTCCATCTCATAGGTTAGGCCCATTCCCTCGGCCACCACCAGGATATCTGAAAAAATGATGGCCGCATCCACGCCGAGGATATCCACCGGTTGAATGGTAACCTCAGCAGCCCTTTCCGGTGTTTCCACCAGTTCTTTAAATCCTGAAAGAGAAGCCCTTACTGCCCTGTACTCGGGTAATATTCTCCCGGCCTGCCGCATCAGCCAAACCGGAATTCTTTCCACTTTTTCTCCCCTTGCAGCCCGCAGAAGCAGGTCGTTTTTCAAATTCATGGGGCAAAACTAAAACAGCGGCCCTTTATCTGCTTCCTTATTTTGAATGTCGGCCCAAACTGTGATTTGGGTTAATCATTTTTTCACGCAAAACGGAATTCCAACCATCTGAATATGAATGCTATTAAAAGATGTACCAGAAGGAAGCCTTTCTGATTTCCCGGATGAAAAATCATTATCGGTCAACTTGAATTTTCAAATGAATATCCGAGCGGAAAAAATATTTTTCAGCAGATGGATAATTCTCCCAAATCTGGGATTGGATTCTTAAACTGACTTTAAAATGCAGCCGGAGGATGGAATTTGGGATCTGCTTTCAGGAACTTGCTTCAATAACGGCCATATACAAGGGCATGCCCAGGGTGATATTAAAAGGAAAGGTAACTCCCAGCGCCATAGGAATATACAAGCCGGGGTCGGCTTTGGGGGCAGCCAAACGCATGGCAGCAGGTACGGCAATGTAACTGGCGCTTGCGGCCAGAATGGCAAATATGAAACGATTGCCAGTTTCCTGGCTTATAAACCCACTGAGATATGCCGTTAGGCATCCGTTGAAAGCGGGTATGGCCAAAGCACAAATGCTGATGAAAGCCCCGTATTTTCTGAAAGCAGCAAATCTTCGGGCTGTCACCATGCCCATTTCCAATAGAAAAATGGCCAGAAATCCCTTGAAAATATCTGCTGTAAAGGGCTTTATGCCTTCGGCCTGTTTCGAATCGGCAATCATCCCGATCAGCAGACTACCCAAAATAATCACCACGCTTCCATTGGTCAGGGCATGGTGAAAAACGGATTTCATTTTCACCCTTTCACCGCCTTCTTTTTCCCGGAATTTCATCATCAAAACAACCCCAACAATAATGGCCGGAGATTCCATCAGGGCCATTACGGCCACCATATGCGCGCCAAACCGTATGTTTTGTGCCTCCAGAAAAGCCGCAGCAGACACAAAGGTGACAGCACTTACGGAACCCAGCGAGGCTGCCACAGCACCCGAATCGCTTACCGATAGTTTTTGACGCACAATAAAAAATGAATATACCGGAATGAGGGACGAAAGAGCCAGTCCAAACAGCAGTGAATTTCCGATTTCGGCACTGAAGCCTCCATGGGCCAGTTCCTGACCACCTTTGAAGCCAATGGAAAACAGCAGATAAAGGGAAATAAATTTACTGGTGGATGTGGGAATCTGAAGGTCGCTTCGGATAACCGCTGCCAGAATTCCAAGTAAAAAAAACAGCAGCGTAGGGTTGGTAATGTTGGATATGAGAATCTGGAAATCCATAAATCTGAAATGCGAAGCGATATAAGACAATTTTTCCGGGCTCTAAATTAGGGCTTCATTATTTTGAACAGGGTTTGCGAATTTTCTTTCGATAGGCAGGCAACCTGCCCGCAAAAGCAGAAAGAAATCCGGCTTTCTCAACTTTTGGCATGGGCCCAAATCAAATTTGAACTGCATTGCCCATATTGCGGCCCGATTGAAAAGAAATCAACATGACAAAAGGAGAAATCGTAACCGCCAGGGGCACCATGAAAGTGGAATTCTATGATGAAGATGCCCCAAAGACCGTTGAGAATTTTGTAAAACTTTCCAAATCAGGATTTTATGACGGACTGACCTTTCACAGGGTTATCCCTGATTTTGTAATCCAGGGGGGCTGCCCGATTGGCAACGGCACGGGAGGACCCGGCTACAAAATCCAGTGCGAACTCGATGGTAAACTTCAGTTTCATGACCGCGGCGTACTCTCCATGGCCCATGCAGGAAGAAATACAGGCGGTTCTCAGTTTTTTATTTGCCACAGCCGGAAAAACACTGCCCATCTCGACCGCAACCACACTTGTTTCGGTAAAGTTGTGGAGGGCCTTGAGGTAATAGATGCCATCCGGGCCGGTGATAAAATCGAGAAAATCACCATCCTGGAGTCCTGATTTTCAAATAGATATAACACTTCCTAAAATTCCCTTTCCAAACCTGAAAGGGCATTTTTATTGGTTGAAAAGTTTCGGATTGCTGCGATTCTATCCATGCGGGCCGCCACAGCACCATTCAAAATTCTCGGCCGATTTTTGGATACGGGCCAATTCATCCCCCGGCTTTGTTTTATTTGCAAATCAAAACCAAAGCAAATGGCCGCAGGCAATGTTGAGAAATCCCCCGCCCTCATATTAAAGAGCTTTTCGCTACCTTTTGGGGTGCAGGCATTCAAGGCTTTGGGCGATGAAACCCGGCTTCGCATTTTGCACATTTTGTTCCATTTCGGGGAATTGTCCATCACCGACCTGGAGTTGATTCTGGATTTTACCCAAACCAAAGTGGCCCGGCAGATGGGCGTGCTCAAAAACGCCAGCCTCATTCAAAGCCGAAGGGTGGACCATTGGGTTCTGTACAAGATAAAGGACGAAGCCCTGGAATTCCTGAGCGGCCTGCTTTCCTACATTGAAAAAGAGGCTCAGATTCAGAAAGACAAATCCGTTTGCGAAGTCCTTTCTTCCAACAGAGAGCTGAGCATCAACAAAATATCCCTGAAGCAATACAAGCCCCTGCAATCTTGACTTCTGACCTCATGATTTGGCCTGCGGTGCAAATGCTGAAGATGGTGCCGGAGGATTTCTGGCTTTCTCAGCCCATATATCAGCATCCGGAATTTTTGCTGACTGTGGCACCCCGGACTTCCTGGTATGCTGAATTCAGATCCCGGTCCGGAACCGTATATTTCCCATTTACCGGCCAGAAATGGCTTGGCAAATGGCGGTTGTTTCAAGTTCCGTATTGCCAGAAATACAGACCTTTTTCGGTTGAAAGGAATTGTGATACTGCGGAGTTTTATCCCCTGTGGCTTCAGTTTTTAAAGGAAAAAGCATGGACCATCAGCTGGCCATTGGAAGGAAACCCCAATTTGGAAAACCTCGGGAACCTGATCGTTGAGAAAAAAATCAATCAGTTTGTGTCTTTGCAACCAAGGGGAGAAGAGATTATACACAACTGGAAATCAGGACGAAAGCAAGCCTTAAAGAAGTCTGAAGGCCTCAAAACCATAGAATTGGACGATCAGTCCTTTTCAACTTTTCTGAATCAGATTTTAAAACAAAAAAGCGGTCCGGGCTGGCGACCAGACAGAAAAGAAACGGAGTTATTGTTAAGCCTTTCTCATCATCCGTATTTTCAGCAACATCTTTTTCGCTACGGTGTTCTGGATGGTAAAGAATGCCTTACCCTTGTTTTGCTGGTGTTTTGGAACAAGCGTTTTCACTACCTCTTTTCTACCAATACAAGCAAAGGTTTTTCCGGGGAAGCCTTAACCCGGTTTTTTCATGATTTTTTTACCGGGCATGCTTCAAGCCCGAATCTGTTTGATTTTGAGGGCAGCAGCTTACCCGGGGTTCATGCCTTTTTTGCAAGTTTGGGCGCAGAGGAGGAAGAATACAGCCTGATCCGCAAAAATGGGTTCGGGCTGGGGTAGTTCATTGTAAAACAATCTGTTGGTTGACACAAATTATTCTTTGGTCACCTTTTCCTAGCGCATTCAGGAAGCATGAATGTGCATCTTCAGTAATACGGGCCATGTTAAGGACTTTTGATCCGTAATGGGTTTTTAACCCGAAAAAAAGAACCTTTCCCGCCCGAATCAGCGACTTAAATACAAATTCCGCTCCGCATACACTTTGCGGAAATAGTCATCGTACAAATCATCTATAAAATAAATGGCCTCGCCTGTGGATTTCATTTCAGGTCCCAGTTCTTTGTTCACATCTGGAAATTTCGAGAATGAAAAAACAGGTACCTTGATCGCAAACCCCTTTTTTCTTGGGTTGAAATGGAAGTCTTTTACCTTCTTTTTGCCCAGCATTACCTTGGTGGCATAGTTTACATACGGTTCCCGGTAGGCTTTGCAAATAAATGGTACGGTCCGGCTGGCCCTTGGATTGGCCTCTATCACATATACCATCTCGTCTTTTATGGCAAACTGGATGTTGATCAGTCCCTTTGTTTTCAGGGCGATGGCTATCTTTTTAGTGTAGGCTTCTATTTGCTCAATTACTTTTTCGCTCAGGTCGAAAGGTGGAAGAACAGCGTACGAGTCTCCCGAATGGATGCCGGCCGGTTCTATGTGTTCCATTACCCCGATGATGTACACATCCTCGCCATCGCAAATGGCATCTGCCTCTGCTTCAATCGCATTTTCCAGAAAATGATCAACCAGAATGTTGTTTTCGGGCATATCAGCCAGAATTTTAACCACATGGGTTTCCAGTTCTTCTTCGTTGATGACAATCTTCATCGATTGTCCGCCCAGAACATAGGAAGGTCTTACCAGCAGCGGAAAACCCAGACTCCTTGAAAGTTCAAGTGCAGCATCTGCATCCTGCACCGCTCCGAATTTGGGATAGGGAATGCCCAGATTTTTCAACAAGGTGGAAAAGCTGCCGCGGTCTTCAGCCAAATCCAGGGCATGGTATTCTGTGCCCAGAATAGGGATGCCGTAGCGGTTCAGTTTTTCAGCCAGTTTCAAGGCAGTTTGGCCACCGAGCTGCACAATTACCCCGATGGGTTTTTCCAGCCGGATGATGTCATAAATGTGCTCCCAGAATACAGGCTCGAAGTAAAGCTTGTCCGAAATGTCGGGGTCTGTACTCACCGTTTCGGGATTGCAATTGATCATGATGGTTTCATAGCCGGCCTCTTTTGCGGCCAATACGCCATGAACACAGGAATAATCGAATTCGATGCCTTGGCCGATTCGGTTGGGTCCGGAACCCAAAATGAGCACTTTTGGTTTTTCTGAAACCACCGATTCGTTTTCATCTCCGAAGGTGGAATAGAAATACGGGGTTTGGGCTTCAAATTCCGCAGCACAGCTGTCTACCATTTTGTAGGTGCGCTGTATTCCGAGTTCCTGCCTTTTATTGAATACCTCCGATTCCAGACACCGCAGCAGGTGAGCAATTTGCCGGTCGGCATATCCTTTTTTCTTGGCTTCCAGCAGCAGTATCCGGTCTATACTTTGAAGGCTGTGTTTTTCAATTTCCTTTTCCAGATGAATCAGCTCTTCGATCTGGTACAGAAACCACTTGTCTATCCGGGTGAGCTTTTGGATGGTGCGCAGGGGAATGCCCAGTTTAAAAGCATCATACACATGAAAAAGGCGGTTCCAGCTGGGCTTTTCCAGACTTTCGAGAATTTGCTTTTGGTCCCGCAATTCCCTGCCATCGGCCCCGAGTCCGTTTCGCTTGATTTCCAGCGACTGACAGGCTTTTTGAAGGGCTTCCTGAAAGTTGGCCCCAATGCCCATTACTTCTCCCACTGCTTTCATTTGAAGGCCCAATTCCCGGTTTGCTCCTTTGAATTTATCAAAATTCCAGCGGGGGATTTTTACAATCACATAATCCAGAGCGGGTTCAAAAAAGGCGGAAGTAGTTTTGGTAATTTGGTTTTTCAGTTCATCCAACCGGTAGCCTATGGCCAGCTTGGCTGCTATTTTGGCAATCGGATATCCTGTGGCTTTCGAAGCCAAAGCCGAAGACCGGGATACCCGGGGATTGATTTCAATTCCGATGATTTCTTCCTGATTTTCAGGATTTACGGCAAACTGTACATTGCAGCCTCCGGCAAAATTTCCGATGCCGTTCATCATTTTGATGGCCAGGTCCCGCATGTGCTGGTAAACGGTATCGGGCAGGGTCATGGCCGGTGCTACCGTTATGCTGTCTCCTGTATGGATGCCCATAGGGTCGAAGTTTTCAATAGAGCAAATGATGACCACATTGCCGTCTTTATCCCGAAGAAGCTCCAGTTCATATTCTTTCCATCCCATAATGCTTTGCTCCACCAGTACTTCATGAATGGGCGAAGCATGCAGGGCATATTGCAGTTTGGCTTCAAACTGATCGGCCGATTCTACAAAACCGCCTCCCGTTCCGCCTAGGGTAAAGGAGGGCCGGAGTACAAGCGGAAAGCCAATGCGCTGGGCAATTTCTTTTCCCTCCAGAAACGAGCGGGCGGTTGAGCCTTTGCAAACGCCCACATTCAGCTCCAGCATTTTTTTGCGGAAAAGCTCCCGGTCTTCCGTAGTTTCTATTGCATCAATGTCCACCCCGATCATCCTGACTCCATATTTCTTCCAAATCCCGGCATTTTCGCATTCTATGGCCAGATTCAGCGCCGTTTGTCCACCCATGGTGGGCAGTACCGCGTCGATGGTGTGCTCTTTCAGAATCTCCTCTACATACTTCTTTTCCAGGGGTTTAAGGTACACATGGTCAGCCGTAACCGGGTCGGTCATCACCGTTGCCGGGTTGCTGTTAATCAGCACCACCTCTATCCCTTCTTCCTTCAGCGAGCGGGCCGCCTGTGAGCCGGAATAATCGAATTCGCAGGCCTGACCAATGACAATGGGGCCGGACCCGATGATGAGGACCTTGCGGATGGAAGTATCTTTTGGCATGGAGAAAAGAGGAAGGAACCGGCTGCGAAACTAAGGGAATTGGCAGCTCAGGCAAAATGTAAAATGAAAGGAGGCATTGCATTTGCCCATAATGCCAATTATTAGACTTTGGATGCGACTAAGGAAATCCAGGCTTTACATTTCATAATGAAAAAAAGTGAGTCCTTTCTTTATTCCTGCCTTTGGCAAATCTATGATTCGGATACACAGTAATTCGGAGAAGCTTCCCCGCAATGGATAGATTCGCAAATTTGCACAGTCCCGGTATTCAATGAAGCATCGAGGCAGATACTTCTAGGGCCAACAGAAGGGAGAAAAAAAGAGGTCAAGCCGTCAGAAAATGACTTCCGGCCAATTTGTAAATTTAGTTCATCTTTGTCCTTTCAAAAGGGAATTTTTCTCCAGAAATAACCTGTTATGCAGCATCTTAAAAAATTAGTGGGTTTCATTGTCCTTTTTCAACTCACCACCCTTACCATTTCAGCCCAAACCCTCAAACAAATCCGCAATGCAAACCGCCTGTTCAAGGACAAGGGCGAAATCCATTTCCGGTTTTTGCTCAAAAAGAAAGAAGACCAGAAAAGCCTTACCCGGGTCATCTCCATCGATCATGTGCATGGCGATACAGCTTGGGCCTATGCCTCTAAAAAAGGTTTATTGAAATTCTATGAACTGGGTTATTCGGAGTTCAAACTTTTGCCCACCTCCGCCGAAGAATACCAGAAAGAGGAGAAAAAATCCAAAGCCAAAAAAGGACCCCGGGTGCAGTCTTCTTCCTTCAATACCTATCCTACTTATCCTGAATATGAGCAGATTATGCAGAATTTTCAGAATCAGTTTCCCAATCTTTGTCAGCTGGTCAATCTGGGTGTTTTGCCTTCGGGAAGAAAAATTCTGGCCCTGAAAATTTCAGACAGTATCAGTCTCCGGCAAAATGAACCCCGGTTTCTCTACACTTCTACCATGCACGGGGATGAAACGGTTGGCTATCCCCTTATGCTTAAGTTGATCGACACCTTGCTCCGGGGCTATGGTTCCGATTTCAGGCTTACCCGTTTGGTCAATGAAATGGAGATTTGGATCAATCCGCTGGCCAATCCCGACGGAACCTACCGGGGCGGCAATGCATCTGTCGCCAATGCTACCCGTTTCAATATCAACAATGTGGACCTGAACCGCAATTTTCCCGATCCTCAGGATGGTCCGCACCCCGACGGCGAGGTGTATCAGCCTGAAACGAAGATATTTATGCACCTTGCCGATAGCCTTAGTTTTGTGATGGCAGCCAATTTTCACTCGGGTGCAGAGGTGGCAAATTATCCCTGGGATACCTGGCAAAGGCGGCCTGCCGACGAAAACTGGTGGATTCAAACATCCTCCCGCTTTGTGGATTCTGCCCGTGCCGGCGCACCTTCCAATTACTTTTCTACCATATACGGATACCCCAATTTTCCCGGTGTTACCCAGGGTTTTGAGTGGTATGAGGTAAACGGCGGGCGGCAGGATTACATGAACTGGTTTAAGCAGTGCCGCGAGCTCACTGTGGAGCTTTCTGATGTTAAGATATTGCCGGCCAGCCAGATTGCTGCCCATTGGGGATACCTGAGGGAGTCGCTGCTGGGCTACATGGAAGCTGCCCTTCAGGGCATCCGGGGCCGCATCACCGACATTTGTACCGGCCAACCCATTCGGGCTAAGGTTTTTGTGCAAAATGTAGATAAGGACAGCTCCCACATTTTCAGCGACTTGCCTTTGGGAAATTACCATCGCCCCATTTTACCCGGTACCTATCAGTTGGTTTTCTCCGCTCCCGGATATCAAACCATTACATTGTCCAATATTTCATGCAATGCCATTTTTCCAACCTTTCAGAATCTGGCCATGCAACCGCTTCCTCCCAAACCAAAATTTAAGTTTAAAAAAGGGAGCATCTGCAGCAATCAGATTCAATTTCAGGATGTTACCGGCAGTGGTAATGTCTGGTTCTGGGATTTTGGCGATGGCCAGACATCGGTTCAGAAAAATCCCGTTCACACCTACCAGAATCCCGGCTATTACAGGGTAAAACTCCGGGTGCAAAACTGTGCAGGAGCCGACAGCCTCATCCTGGATTCGGCCGTGGCCATCGTGCAGCCTTCGCCTCCGCTGGTTTCGGGCGACAGCAGTTTCTGCGGTGCCAGAGTCCACAACCTTTCTGCTTTGTCGCCTTTTCCGGTTTCCTGGTATGAATCCGCCACCGGCGGCCTCCCACTCGATACGGCTGCTGTATTCCAGACACCCCCGCTCACGGCCGGCAAAACCTATTTTGCTCAAACATTTTCTTCCCTTTCATTGCCCCGTACAGGTGCAAAAAACAATGGCATAGGAACGGGTGGATTTTTTACAGCCAACACCTACCACTACCTCATTTTCAATGCCTATCATCCCTTCGTGCTCAAATCGGTGCAGGTGTATGCCAACACCGCCGGTAACCGGACCATTCAAATCCGAAATGCGCAGGGCCAGGTGATTGCCGGCCGGGTGGTGAATATTCCGCAAGGAAGTTCAAGGGTATTGCTGGATTTACCGGTCCTGCCGGGCGAGGGCTACCAATTGGGCATTTCGGGCGGGGCATCCAACAATTTATTTCGAAATCAAAACGGTGCTTCTTATCCCTATGCCATTGACGGCCTGATGGAAATCACCGGAAACAGCGCCGGCGACCCCGGTTTTTACTATTTCTTTTACGATTGGGAAGTAACCTCCCGCTGCGAGAGTGCCCGTATACCGGTGACCGCCTATGTGGAAAATGCCCCTGCGCCTTCGGTTTCCATTACCGCTGCAGCTGCCAGTGTGTGCGAAGGCGATTCTTTGCTGCTGACAGCTTCGGTACAAAATGCATTGAACCCCCAGATTTCATGGTTAAAGGGAGACACTGTTTTGGGTTCAGGCAGTAGCTTTTTGTTTGAAAATGTAGCTGGTTCTTATTCTGTTAGGGCAAAGTTGCTCTCTTCAGACACCTGTGCAGTCAATAATCCTGCACTTTCTGCCCCGTTTCAGATAAGCGTTTTGCCCAGACCTGATGCGCCCATTATCACTATTGAATTTCCAAATGGTGTGACTACGGCCACTTGCGCTGTTCCCTTAATCTGGTTTTCATACCCCGATTCGGTACAGCTCAATACGGTGCCTTTAGCCCAGATAGATGTGACCGATTATCTGGCTGTTTTCGGGTATTCCATCGGTTCAAATGGCTGTAAATCGGAGCTTTCAGCGCCATTGATTTGTATTTCAATCCAAAAGAGAACAGGAACCGGAGCTAAGGTCTGGTTTTCGGAGCAGCACCTGAACATCAGGCTGAAAGAGCTGGCACCCGGGCGGGTTTGGATTTTCAATTCGCTGGGTCAGTTGGCAACGCAATTCCGCACCGGGGCAGAAGAAAGCAGGTTGCCTGTATCGCATTTGCCGGCCGGGATGTATTGGGTTCGGCTGGAAGGAGAAGCCCGGCCTTTTGTGATCGCCAAGCCCTGAAGCTTGCATCTCCGGTTCACCAAAAACATCCCCCAAACTTTCTGAAATGAAATAATAAGGCCCCCTGGATAATCAGTCGGAGGGTGGCTTCAGTCCACATAGGTTTCCTTAATCACAGCTTTAACCCGAGCGATTTCCGCTTCGGTAAGGCTGCCAAAAGGATGTATGATTCTGGTTCTGTCGACACTTCGGATTTGGTCAATTACCACCCATCCGGAGGTATTATTGTGGTTTACCTCTACCCTCGTGGGATAGGGCTTTGAGCTGCTTGTCATAGGTGCCACCACAATGGTCTGAAGATGCCTGTTCATTTCGTTTGGAGAAATAATCACACAGGGCCGGGTTTTCTTAATTTCACTCACCTGAGTAGGGTCTAAGTTGACCAAAACAATCTGGTATTGCCTCAATTCCATTCTTCCGGATTTTCGTCTTCAAAAACATCGCCATCAAAGGTCCGGATACCGATTTGCCCCAGCACTTTTTACCAGCTTTATTTTGGTTTCTTCTTTCTCATTATCAGCCGGCAAGGCTTGCGGTTCCTCATTTCTGAATTTTTAAAATAAAGATTTCCTCCTTTCTTAAATATATTGAAATTCAGGTCCTTGCTTTGTTTTTTGAAACAGTTTGTCCCAAAGTTTTCCTCCCGGCATTACCTTTGGGCTTTTGGACTGAATCAGGCAAATGGGCAATTTTCTGGATGAATTGAATGAAGTACAGCGCAAGGCTGTCACGCACACCGAAGGACCGACCATGATCATTGCCGGGGCCGGTTCGGGAAAAACCAGGGTGCTCACTTATCGCATTGCCCACCTGATTGACAAAGGTGTAGAACCCTTTCATATTCTGGCGCTTACCTTCACCAACCGGGCCTCGAAGGAAATGCGCAACCGGGTGGAAAAACTTGTGGGGACCGCTGCCCGGAGCCTCTGGATGGGAACTTTTCACTCTGTATTTGCCAAAATTTTAAGGTCGGAAGCACCGAGAATTAATTTCCCCCAAAACTTTACCATCTACGATACCGACGATTCCAAGTCGCTGATAAAGACCATTTTGAAAGAAATGAGTCTGGATGATAAAACCTACAAACCCAATCAGGTTTTATCCCGGATCTCTTCCGCCAAAAACCGGCTCATCGGTTGGGAGCAATATGCCCGTGATGCCGAACTGGTGTTGGAAGATGAGGCAAGCGGCAAGCCCATGATGGCCAAAATTTATCAGGCCTATCAAACCAGAGCCTTTCGCTCCGGGGCCATGGATTTTGACGATCTTTTGTTTTTTACCAATATCCTTTTCCGTGACCACCTGGATATTCTCAATAAATACCAACAGAAATTCCATCACATCCTCATCGATGAGTACCAGGATACCAATCTGGCCCAGTACCTCATTGCCCGAAAACTGGCCGCAGTAAGGCGCAATATCTGCGTGGTAGGCGACGATGCCCAGAGTATTTACGCCTTTCGGGGTGCTGATATTCAGAATATTCTGAATTTTGAAAAAGATTATCCCGATGCCGAAATCTTCCGTTTGGAACAAAATTACCGCTCCACCCAAAGTATTGTGGAGGTGGCCAATT
This sequence comes from Hymenobacteraceae bacterium, assembly GCA_947459175.1. GTDB lineage: Bacteria > Bacteroidota > Bacteroidia > Cytophagales > Flexibacteraceae > CAMDMI01. The sequence goes on along the minus strand of CANHCT010000002.1, from coordinate 13,780 downwards.
CCATTATCCGGCACAATAAGGCACAGCTGAAAAAAAATGTTTGGACCTCCAACGACAAAGGTGAGTTTATTGAGGTAATCAAAGCCGGCAGCGACAACGAAGAAGCCCGCCTCGTGGCGCAGGGTATTTACGAAGATAAAGTTCAGGCCAGCCTGAGAAACAAGGACTTTGCCATTCTCTACAGGACCAATGCCCAATCGAGGGCCCTGGAAGAATCCTTGAGGAAACTGAACCTGAAGTACCGGATCATCGGCGGTATTTCTTTTTATGAACGCAAGGAAATAAAAGACCTCATGGCCTACCTCCGCCTCGCTGTCAACCCCAACGACGAGGAAGCCTTGAAAAGGGTCATCAACTACCCCAAAAGAGGCATCGGTGATACCACCCTGGCCCGTATTATGGTGATTGCCAATGAAAACGGCGTGCCCGTCTGGGAGGTGGTCTCCAATATCCGCTTTGCTTTGCAGGGCAAAATAGTGGGCGAGATAGAGTCTTTTGCCAACCTGATTAAGAGCTTTTCCATCATGGCGACCGCCAAAAATGCCTTCGAAGTGGTGGACCATGTGGCCAAGTCATCGGGCATCATCCGGGACCTTACGGCCGATAAAACCATTGAGGGCATCAGCCGCTACGAAAACATCCAGAGTTTGCTTTCGGGTGTGCAGCAGTTTGTAAACGACCCCGAAACCGAAGACAAATCGCTGACCGCCTACCTGCAGGATGTGGCCTTGCTTACCGACGAAGACCGCAATAAAAAAGACGAAGATGCCATCACCCTGATGACCATTCACTCCAGTAAAGGGCTGGAATTCAAGCAGGTGTATGTGGTAGGTATGGAAGAAGAATTGTTTCCTTCTATGATGATGACGGGCACCCAGCAGGACCTGGAAGAAGAGCGGCGCCTGTTTTATGTGGCCGTAACCCGGGCCGAGCAGAAACTCACCCTGTCGTATGCCACCACCCGGTTTCGGTTTGGTTCACTGAGGGTTATGGAGCCCAGTCGTTTTCTCAATGAAATTGATGCCCGTTACCTGAAAGTAAGCCGTAAAATCGCCCCGGAGCCGGAGGAACCCGCCTTTCGGTTTTCAGAACAATTCAAAAGGCCCGGTCAGAAAGCCGGTATGCCTGCGGCGCCAAAAATTGTGGCGCATACGGTTTCGGCTAATTTTGTTCCCTCCGATGTATCTCAATTGAAGCCCGGTTTGCGGGTAGAGCATCCCAAATTTGGCTTTGGCACCATACAGGATGTGGATACCAAAAGCCCGGATAAGAAAGCCCGCATCCTCTTTGACCTGAACGGCGAAAAGACGCTGATTCTCAGTTTCGCCAAACTCATGATAGTCCCTTGAAAGGGCGGTAGGAGAGGGTGCTATCAGTGGAATTCCGGCTCAGGCATTCAACATGGCAGCACCAAAAACGCCGGCGCTGTCTCCCAAAGCAGGCTTCAGAAACAGGGTTTCCAGTTTTGGATTGAATATGTATTTCTCAGCTTCCTTTCTCCCTTCGGAATACAACAGGTCAATATTGCCCACACCGCCCCCGATTACAATGGCATCCGGGTCCAGAATGTTGATGAGCACTGCCACCGCCTTTCCGAAAAAATGAATCAGCCGGTCCAAAGTGTCTTTTGCATACCGCTCTGATTCAGTAAGTTGCAATATTTCTGTGAGCGGCAATTTTTTGCCTGAGCGTTGTGCATAAAATGCCTCCAGGGCAGGGCCCGAAATGATTTTTTCCACACAACCTGTTTTGCCGCAATAGCAGGGCCCTCCGCTCTCGTCCAGAAAATTGTGGCCCCATTCTCCCCCGATTCCGTGCCTGCCGTTGATTACCTGCCCGTTTACTACAAGGCCTCCGCCTACGCCTGTACCCATGATGATACCAAACACCACTTTGGCTTCGGGGGCTTTCTCTTTCACAGTGCCCAGACTGGCTTCTGCCAATACAAAGCAGTTGGCATCGTTGGCCATATACACCGGCATCTTTAATAAATCCGAAAGATCGGCCTGAAATCTTTTTCCGTTCAGGCAGGTGGTGTTGCTGTTTTTGTGCAAGCCGGTAACAGGATCGGCTGTTCCGGGTGTACATATGCCGAGGGAGCCGGCTTTTTGGCCGCTTTCCTCCTCAAGGAATTTCAGTAAATTTTTGATATTCAACAGAATGTGCTCATATCCTTTTTCGGCATTGGTTGGAAGCCGGTGGCGGCAGAGCACACTGCCAGGGTCATTTCGGCCGAGAACGATTCCTTCGGTTTTGGTTCCGCCAAGGTCTATGCCAAACAGGGGTTTTGTAATCATTCAGCCGGATTTATGGTGATTTTTTTATTCCCATGATTCCTGCATTTCCACCACATGGCGGTAGGATTCGGCAATTTTAGAGGGGACTATTTTATCGCCTTTCCTTTTGGAAATCACCATAATCAGTTCTGCCCCCAGAAAAAATATCCAGGAAGAATAATTGATCCACACGATGAGCAAAATGATGGAACCAGCTGCCCCGTAGAGAGAGGTGATGTTGGTGTTTCCGAGGTAAAAACTGATGATGTATTTTCCGATGAGAAACAATACAGATGTGGTCAAGGCCGCGATCCAGATGTTCTTCCATTTGATACGGGCATCGGGCAAATACTTGAAAAGCAGGGCAAAAAGAAGGGTAGTGGTCCCCAGTCCAATCACCAGCTGTCCGGTTTCGATCAGGGTCAAAGCGTAATCGGCAAGAAACTGCGCAAGGTAATCTCCGATGGCAACCCAGATGGTATTGACCACCACCACTGCCAGGAGCAAGGCTCCGATAATAAGCAACATTCCCAGGGCCAGCAACCGAGAAAGACAAAAATAAATCAGGCCCTTGTCGGCCCTGATTCTCACCATAAAAATGGAATTGAGTGAACTTTGCAGGGCCGTCATTATCACCGTGGCAGAAAAAATAAGCACCCCGGCAGATACCCATCCCGAAAGCGAATCGGGCTTGCCGATGTAGGCATTTTTCACCATCAGTTCCAGCCCCGAAGCGGCTTGCGGGCCAATAATGTCATGGGCATTTTCAAAAATGATGTGCGATACATCGTGGTCTCTGTAAATGAGGCCGACGAGGGCAAAAACCACAACAAAAAGCGGGGCAATGGAGAAGAGGGTATAATAACTCAATGCCGCCGACAGCCTGAAACAATTGTCATCGTTCCAGGCGTTGAACACTTCTGCCAAAAATTCCCAAGCTGTTTTGGCTTTTTTTATCATTTTTCTTTTTCTGCCTGCGATTTCAGGCAAAGGTAATCGGCGAATTGGATTGCAACAGAATTGAGGCCCTATATTTGACCCTTTAAATATTTAAAATGAAAAACATTCAAAATATCCTGATCGCGGTTTTGGCACTGGCCGTGGCATTTCTTTATTACCGGCAGTTTTCTTCCGGCCCTTCGGAGCAAGCCATCAGCCCAACCTCAACAAAAACCAAATCTACAGTATTACTTCAGCCCGATACCGGCAGCGGGTCAGGTAAGGTGGCATTTGTCAATACCGACAGCCTGCTGGAGAAATTCGAGAGTTTCAAAAAAATGCGCTCCGGCTTTGAAAAAAAGAGCAGTATGGCCGAAAACGACATTTCCGGTCGCATGCGCATGCTGGAGGCCGAATACATGGAGGTGCAGAAAAAAATTCAATCGGGTGTGATGACCGAGACGCTCATCAAAGATGCGGAGCAAAGCCTGATGCGCAAACAACAGGAACTTGCCATGCTCCGGGACCAGAAAACATCCCAACTGATGGAAGAAGAAAAGGACATGACCCGCAGGCTCAATGACCAGATTTTTGATTTTATGCAGGAGTTTGCCCCGCAGCACGGCCTGAAATATGTTTTGGGCTACACCCGGGGTGGTGGCATTCTGTATGCTGCTGACAGTCTGGATATTACCGATGCTGTTTTGGAAGGATTGAACACCCGGTACAAGGGCAAATGAAGCAAGCAGCAGGTCTTGTTTTTGGAGTTTTTCTGCTGACCGGGAACCTGATTTCTCCGGTTTTGGCCCAGAAAACAAAATCGGGAAAGTCCGCCGCCGCCGCTATACCTGCCAAATGGTTTTGCCGGCTGGCCATTCAGGACAAAGAAATTGATTTTATTCTGGAAGAAAAACTTTCCCCCAATTCTGTACCCTGCTTTCTTCTTTCCAACGGAAAAGAAAAAATTGACCTCATTCACAATACTTTGGAAAACGATTCGCTCCGCTGTCCGGTCTCTGTTTTTGAGTCTGAGCTGGTGTTTCCATTAAAAAGAGGGCCTGCTTTTGAAGGATATCTCTTGAAAAGCAAAATCCGAAAAATGTTTTTCCGAGCCGGGGCAGAGCAAAAAATGCCCCTCCAAAATACGGCCTGCATTCAGGTTGCCGGCCAATGGCGCATCCGGTTTCTTGATTCCGGAATCAAAAGCGACAGCGGCTTACTGGTCTTAAGCCAGAAAAAAGATTCGTTGTACGGCACCATTTTATCAGAAACCGGCGACTACCGCTTTTTGAACGGAAGGGCAAGTGAATCAGGATTTTATCTCCAGACCTTTGATGGCGGCCATACCTATCGTTTCGATTTTCAAAAGGATGGCGATAAGTTAAGTGGAAGGTTTCTTTACGGACCGGCAGGATATCAGGATGTTATTCTGGAGAAATCCGAAAATCAAAAATTAAAAGACGGCTTTGCCCTTACCAGCATTAAAAAAGAAGAAAAATTCAGCTGGGTGGCCCTGGACGAAAAAGGAAACAAAGTTGAAAGTTCTGACCCAAGGTGGAAAGGAAAAGCCATGGTCATCCAGGTGATGGGCAGCTGGTGTCCGAATTGTCTGGATGAAACCCGTTTCCTGACCGAAGTCTGGAAAGAAAAACCTTCGAATGTAGAGTTTGCAGGAATAGCCTTTGAAAGAAAGCCCGATTTGAAATCAGCTTTTGAGCGCATACAAGCTTTAAAATCGAGACTTTCAGTTCCTTATCCGGTTTTTTGGGGTGGCATGTCGCAAAAGGATTCCGCCCTGAAGGCATTCCGGGGAATAGAAAAGTTACCGGCATACCCTACCACCATTTTTGTAAAAAAGGATGGCACGGTTTTAAAGATTCACAGTGGTTTTTCAGGTCCGGCCACGGGTGTGCACTACGAGGCTTGGAAAGAAGAATTTTTATTGATTGTCAGGGAATTGTCCCGCTGAAAATCAAAAGGAATTTAACCGTACCGACAATCCGGCCGAAAGCTGAAACTGAGAAAGAGAAAGTATACCCGAAGGAATACTGCCTTCCGCAAACTGATATCCGCTTTCTACATGCAGATGAAAAATTTCATACAAGGGCATATTGATACCGAGAAACGGTCTGGCAGCGAAAAATCCATGATTTACATCTCTATTATTTTGTGATTTAGAATAGTATTGGGTTTGCAACTGGTAGTTGACGCCGGCCCCCAGGCCTCCGTATACAAAAGCCTCTTTATCAGAAGATAAGTATTTTCTATAACTTATTTCAGGCATAAATCCGTAAATGGTCGTGCTGGCTTCTGCTCGTCCTCCGGATTTGGAAATAAAATTGGCTTTGTTGGAAAACCAGTTGCCCCGAATGCCAAGCCCAAGGTTGTTTTGAAAATAATACATAAAGCCAAAACTGAGGAGAAATCCGTTTTTGAATGGCGAGGCATCATCCGTGGTTTGCTGGCTGATGTCATTTTCTCCCGGAAGCAAAAAACCCGTGGTGATGTTTCCGGTACGGCGCCCAAGGCCGGCATCGGCAAAAATGAAAACCCGTGCTTCTTCGAACTGTTCTTCCTTGTTCGGGTCGGGTTTTACATTGAATTCCGACTCCTGAACCCGGGTTTTAATTTCCTGGCCGAAGGAATAAAAGCTTGTTAAAAAAAGAACTATAGAAAAAAATCGTTTCATTTAAAATAAATTTCGGCCCAATATTCCGAATGAAAGTTCAAATCGCAATGCACGGACCTTTTCCAAAGACTGAAATGTAATATTTTCGCCAAACCCGTTGAATATTAATCTGATACAAATCTTGTCCCCTTTTATTGATGTAAACTTCATTTATTTGTATCGCAAAAGGATGTCTTCTCCGAAAAAAAATAGCCCTCTGCCCGGACATCCGCATTTTGATTCATGATTTTCAGACACCGGTTTTTTCTCATTCTTTTGGTTCTGCCTGTTTTTTCTGTTTGCGCTCAGCAGGCTGCGGAAGACGCCGACTGGAATCCCGGTTATATCGTTACTTCAGAGGAAGATACACTTTATGGACCAGTGTCAGTAAATTATGCCAGCGATTTGGTTCAGGTGAATGAGGAAAATTCAGTGAAAACCTTCGGGCCCAATCAGATAGAACTGGTTTATTACAAAGAAAATTCGGGAACCGAAGAGCGCTATATTTATACCTTTCCTTTTCATCCCTATTCAGATTTCAAGCCGCAAAAGTTTTTTGAAGTGCTCTTCAGCGGCAAGTTCCTTTGCCTGCTGGGCAGGGAAATGCTCATCTCCGAGACGGTTCCGGTTTACGATAATTTCACCTACCGAAATTACTTTATCACCCGCACCCGTGAGGTGATAGATTTTTATCTCATGTTTCCGGGTGAAAAGGTGAAATCCTTCACCGGAAATAAAAAAGAACTGCTCAGCCTCCTTTCCGATAAAAAAGAAGGAATGAAAAAATTCATTTCAGAAAACAAACTCAATACCACCAAAAAAGAAGATTTATTATTGATAATCAGAGAGTATAACCGATTGAAAGCATCATGAACCAAAGAAAAAAGCCTTTAATATTGGTCAGCAACGACGACGGCATTTATGCCAGAGGAATTGAATCGTTGGTAAATTTTGTACAGGACCTGGGGGAAATTGTGGTGGTGGCGCCTACTTATCCCCAATCGGGTATGGGCCATGCCATCACCATCCACGAGCACATCCGGCTCGACAAATCCGATTTTTATGGCGAAATAGAAGCCTATGAATGTTCGGGAACGCCGGTAGATTGCGTTAAACTGGCCAAACATTTTATTCTGAAGGATAGAAAACCCGACTTGGTTTTGTCGGGAATCAATCATGGCAGCAACAGTTCGGTCAGCGTCATTTATTCAGGTACCATGTCGGCCGCAATCGAGGGAGCCATGGAGGGCATTCCGTCTATCGGCTTTTCGCTTGGCGACTACAACCACGACGCCAATTTCGAGCCATGCCGGAACTATGTCCGGCAGATCGTCAGTGCCGCTTTGAGTGAACCTGATTTTCCTGACCATACAGCCCTGAATGTCAACTTTCCGGATCCCAAAAAATTTGAATTCAAAGGGTTAAAAATTTGCCGTCAGGCGAGAGCCCGTTGGCAGGAGGAGTTTGAAAATCGCAAAGACCCCAGGGGTAGGGATTACTTCTGGCTCTCCGGAAGTTTTACCAATTTGGATAAAGGTGAAGATACCGATGAAGCAGCTCTTAATCAGGGCTTTGTGTCGATTGTGCCCTGCCATTTTGATTTGACGGCCTACAACATGATGCCCAAAGTGAACCAAATGTTTGGCTGAACTCAAATGCGAAAAACCGGCTCTGAGAAAATATTTTTTTAATTTTAATCCTGAATTCAGAAGGGTTCCGGAAATTCATTTTAATATTGCAACGCAAGTATTGCCTATGACCAAACGCCTACTCCTGTTTTCTTTATTTTTGTTAACCTCCGTAAGGTCTTTTTCTCAAAGCCTTCAGTTAACTCAAATTGATACGATATTATCCAACGGCGATCCGTTTCAGATTCTTGAATCTCATGGGTATGTGAAAAACATTTCTGCAAACCCTGTACGGGTTGTGGTAAGCAGGGAAATCATTTCTTTGGGACCTGACCATATCAACTACTTTTGCTGGGGTGTAAACTGTTATGCGCCATTCACATCAGAATCGCCTGATACCTTAACCCTTGCGCCTCAGCAGGTAAATACCAGCTTCAAAGGATACATCGATCCTTCAGGCGGAAACGGATTATCCAGTGTGAGGTATTGTTTTATAAATGCTGATGCTCCGGCAAGTGACCGGACTTGTTATGTGGCCAAATATGCATCGGGTACATCCGCTGCAGGAAAAGATATAAGCGACAGGAAATCAGGGGTGAAGGCCACTTACGATTCGTACAATCGTACCATCACAGTAAATGTAGCCGGCGGAAAAATTGAAACCTGGAATATGCTGGGTCAAAAAATGGATTTGGATTTTCGCTACGACGGGTCCGGTATGACAGCCGATGCTTCCATGCTGAAAACAGGTTATTATTTCCTTTTCGGAGTCAATGAACTCGGTCCCTGGAGTGCTCGTGTCGTGGTCACCCGCGGAACTCCTTAGCAGTCCCTGATCTTCAGGACTTTCCTGAATCTTTGTCCTTGTATCTCCCATATCCGAATATCCTCTTTGAGGAGACATTCCTGTGAATTTAAAAAATAGCCGAGTTTCCTCCTTTCTGAGAATTCTGTTTTCCGGGACTTTTTTAGCTGGGTTTGGCATTTTCAATTCAACCGCTCAATTTGATGGAAAAGCCGGTAGTCCCGGCTCTGCAGCGATTTTTAAAGACAGTGCTGTATTCAAAAACTGGGCAAATGCCTGCACCGTCAGCAGGGGCTATCGGGATATTTTCCGGCCGGAAAACGGAAAAGTAACCTCCGGGCTGAATGAGATGGCTACCGGCAGGGCAGGGGAGAATGGTGTCGTTTCTCTCGGCGACGGCGGTACGGCAGTGCTCACATTCCCCAAACCCATTGCCGATGGTCCGGGGCCTGACTTTGCAGTTTTTGAAAATGCTTTTCTCGATAACTTTCTTGAACTGGCTTTTGTGGAGGTCAGCAGCGACGGTATCCGTTTTGTGCGTTTTCCTGCCATCTCCAATACCTTCATCCATGTTCAGATCGGCCCTTTTGATACCCTCAGCGACCCAACCCTGCTTCGCAATCTTGCAGGTAAGTACAGGGCTCAGTTCGGAACACCTTTCGATTTGTATGAATTGAAAGATTCCAATGGGCTGGATATCAGCCGTATCAGCCATGTTCGAATAGTTGATGTGGTGGGAAGCATCAACCCCGTATCGGGCAGCAGCGACAGTCGTGGTGTTCTGATCAATGACCCTTATCCAACTCCCTTCGAAAGCGGTGGATTTGATTTGGATGCTGTGGGTGTCATCCACGAGCGAACAGAAGAGCCTGCCGCACCGTATTTTTGTCCAAACCCTGCCAGCTCATTTATCCGGCTGAAGGAAACAAGTGGCTCCGCAGAATTTTATCTCACCGACCTTGCAGGAAAAAAAGTGCATACTTCCGATGGATTGTTTATGGATCTTCAATCTGTTCCTCCGGGCATCTATCTGGCCATTTCCGAAACTGCTGACCGCAAAAAACTGGTGCAGAAAATTCTGAAGAATAACTGAGTCAACGACCTGATATTCTGTGTTTTTCCAGTGCTTTCATGCAAAGGTTTTTTTCAAGTTTGAAAATATCTTCCAATCCAATCAATCTCCCGCCCGATTGACTACCTTTGCTGCTCCCTTTCCGGCAGGTCAGGGGCTTCAAGCCGAAGGTTTTGGTACAGCGTTTTTTGAACTTCAAGATTCTTGACCTCTACATTTTCAAAGATTTTCTGAGGTCTTTTTTCTTCATTGTGCTCATGCTCACCCTGGTCATATGTATGATTGATGTGGTGGAAAAAAACGATGATTTCATCAAAACCAAGCCCGGCCTGTTCCGGATTTTGTTCCACTATTACGCCAATTTTTTCCCCTATATTGCCAATATTCTCAGTCCGATTACGGTGTTTATTGCCACCGTGTTCATGACATCCCGCCTTGCTGCACGCACCGAAATCATTGCTATGCTCAGTTCGGGCGTTAGTTTCTTGCGTCTCCTTGTCCCCTACATGGCCGGTTCGGCTTTGCTGGCACTGGGCATTTATTTTCTGATCGGATATGTCATTCCGCAGGCCAACAGAAAGCGCATTGCCTTCGAGATGGTATATGTAAAAAATCCTTTTCACTTCGATGGCCGCAATACACACATCAAAACCGGGGCCGGACAATACTTTTATATCCAGACCTACAACAACGAAACCCATGAGGGATTCAATTGCACCATTGAGGAAACCGAGGGGACCCGACTGCTGAAAAAGGTGAAAGCAGAAAGATTTTTATGGGTCGATTCTCTGAAAAAATGGAGGCTGGAAAATGTGCGGTTTTTTGATTTTGCGGCCAGTCCCAATTCCATCCGCTACATGAATACTGTGGATACGGTACTGAACCTTCGTCCCCGCGATTTTGAAAGCCAGTACATGAAATATGAGACCCTCACCAATTCGGAGCTGTCCTCCTTCCTGACTGAGCTGAAACAGCGGGGCGCCGACAACACCGAAACCTATGAAGTAGAGCAATACCTCCGGATTACCTATCCCTTTTCCATCGTTATCCTTACCCTGATCGGGGTCATTCTTTCTGCCAGAAAATCCAGGGAAGGTGCTGGTTTTCAAATTGCTATGGGATTTGTACTGGCTTTTGTCTACATCATATTCTACATCACCAGCCGCACCATTGCACAGGCCGGTTCTATGGATCCCCTGCTGGCCTGCTGGCTTCCCAATATCGTGTTTTCCGTCATCGGTCTGGTGTTGTACAAATCCGTTCCCCGTTGATTTCTCCTCAAAAACCCGGTCTAAGGGACTATCTGCTTTTGCACCTGCTCATTGTGTTTTGGGGTGGAACTTCTGTTTTGGGTGTGTTTTCTACCCTGCAGGCGCCATATCTGGTGGTCTACCGAACCGGCCTGGCATTTTTTACATTGGCGTTTCTCCTCTCGCTCCGTGAAAAATGGATTTTGCCCGGAAACAGGAGTTTGTTTCGCATGGTTATGGCCGGGGCATTCACTTCCTTCCACTGGACTACCTTTTTTGCTTCAGCTCAGGTCAGCAATGTCAGTACCTGCCTGGCCGGTATGTCCACTACGGCCCTTTGGACCTGTCTGCTGGAGCCTGTTTTCACAGGAAAAAAATTCCGTTGGCTGGAAGTTTTTCTGGCTGTTATTGTTTCCGCCGGTCTGATATTGATTTTCAATTCTGATTTTTCGATGGCCAAAGGTCTCATCATCAGCCTTTCATCTGCTTTTTTTTGTTCACTTTTTACCATCATCAACCGAAAACTGGTAGCCGACCACAGTCCCCTGCTCATCACCACCTATGAAATGGGGATTGCTTTTGTTGCTGCAATGCTGGTGTTGCCTGTATTGGCCCTGTGGGATTTTATTCCGGGTGCTTCTGTTCCCCTTCCCCGCGATTGGGATTGGCTCAACATTGCTTTTCTGGCCTGGGTGTGCACCGTTTTTGCCTATACTGTTTCGGTAAACCTGATGAAAAAATTTACCGCCTTTGCCATGAACCTCACAGTAAACCTGGAACCGGTTTACGGCATCCTTTTGGGAATTCTTATCTTTGGTCAAAAGGAGCAAATGAAACCCGGATTTTATTTGGGTTTGTTGCTGATTTTCAGCGGAGTATTTATTTATCCTTTTTTAGAGAAAAGGGTTTCATCCTGAATTTTCTCCTGTCCAAATCCACTTCTTTATCATGTAAAAAGGGGTTTTTGAGGCTCCAATTCCCGGGAATTTGTCAATCCGGCCCAAATATGCGAAGTTGTGGACCGAAAATTTAACCCAAAAAATAGTGGAAACTGACGAGCCCTGGAAAGAAGATGTGTTTAATAAGCCTGTTTTTCAGCACATTAGCTGGGAATGGGTGATATTGCTGGTGGCCGGTTTGCTGTTTATCCCTTTCTCCGGAAATGTACACCTGTTTGATTGGGATGAAATCAATTTTGCCGAGTGCGCCCGCGAAATGCTGGTAACCGGCGACTACAGCCGCGTCTATATCAATTTTCTGCCTTTCTGGGAAAAGCCGCCTTTGTTCTTCTGGCTTCAGGCTATGGCCATGCAGATTTTTGGTGTGGGAGAATTTGCTGCCCGCCTGCCCAACGGCATCTGCGGAATGATAACGCTTCTTGCCCTATACCGCATTGGGAAGAAAATGTATAACAACACCTTCGGCCTTATCTGGGCTGCGGTTTACGGGGGCTCGGTCCTGCCGCATTTGTACTTCCACTCCGGTATCATCGACCCCTGGTTTAATTTGTTTATCTTCCTCGGGATTCATTATTTTATCCTCTATGGTTGGGAAAAACAGGGTTTTACCATCACCGGCTTCGACCGTAACAGGGTATTGTACATGTTTTTGGGTGGAGCTTTCATTGGTCTTGCCACCATCACCAAAGGGCCGGCTGCTCTGCTTATTTTTTTGGCGGTTGCGGGCCTGAGGCTCTTGATCAGCCGTTTTCCTTATTTTCTCAAGGTCAAAGAGGTGGTCACTTTTTCTGCGGGAATTTTGTTGTTTTCGTCCATTTGGTATGTGTACGAATATGTTTCAAACGGATCTTGGTTTATAAAGGAATTCATCAAGTACAACTTCAGGCTATTCAGCACACCCGATGCAGGACATGCCGGCTTTCCGGGGTATCATGTGGTGGTATTGCTGCTTGGCTGTTTTCCCGGTTCACTGTTCTTTATTCACGGACATTATAAAATCACAAAAGACCGCCACCATCAGAATGACTACAAAATATACATGCTCATCCTTTTTTGGGTGGTACTGATTCTGTTTTCAGTAGTCAAATCCAAAATCGTTCATTATTCTTCGCTCTGTTATTTTCCGCTTACCTATGTGGCGGCCCTTTCGGTGTATTCCATTTTTCACGGCGATTGGAAAATGCCTTCCTGGATATTGTTTTCCATTGCCTTTGTGCTTTTGCTTTTGGGTACAGTGGTCTTCAGCTTTCCCTACCTCACTCAGAATACGGAGATATTAAAACCACTTTTTTCTGCCGATCCTTTTGCCCTCGCCAATCTCGATGCCCGTGTCCATTGGCATGGTTGGGAAAAATATGTGGGCGCTTTTCTCTGGATTCTTGCCGTTTTATGTATTTGGGCCTTTTTAAAAAAGCACTATCCCCTTGGTTTTCAGGTATTGTTTGGTGGAATGGCCATTTCTGTTGTGCTCATCCTTTGGGCGCTTATCGGCCGGATTGAGGCTTTTTCGCAGGGAGCAGCCATCCGGTTTTTTAAATCGGTTCAATCCAAAAATGCCTATGTGCTCACCCACAATTATCGAAGTTATGCGCCCTATTTTTATGCCAGGGTGAAACCGGAGGATAAGCCAACCTTTTTTTCAAGAAAAGATCTGTCCGAAAATCTGAACATCTGGAAGGACAGCCTCCTACTGAGCCCACGCATCAGAAAAGATGTGTATGTGGTTACGAAAATCAACAAAACAGAAGGACTCGAAAAATACCCCGAATTGCAAAAAATCGGTTCCGAAAACGGATGGGTTTTCTATATGCGAAAAGTGAAAAAGCCCTGACAGAGTAATTCGGACTGATTAATTTTGTTGATTTTCAATAGGTTGTGTTTTGGAGCGAAAAAAATCCGTTTTTTTTCGACTGCCGGTTAAACCACAATCTTCCCGTTTTCATCAAAGCGAACAAAAAACTTAATACCATGAAATCCATCACTTATTTCAATCTCGGCATCCTTGCCCTTTGCATTACGATTTTCAGCTGCCGCAAAGACAGAGAAAACGACCCCGATACCTTTTTGTCTGATCAGCGGGTAGCCCAGGACGACAGCCGGGCGGAAAATGAAACGGAAGACATTGAAGGAATTCAGGACGAAATCATGTCTCAAACTTCAGTCAATTTTGGCCGGGTGGCTGC
>CANHCT010000001.1 GCA_947459175.1 Hymenobacteraceae bacterium | reverse complement strand
CCCATAAATGCCACATATTCACCTTTTTTTACCTTGATATCCACCGACTCCAGGGCACGGATAACTTCCTGCCCCATTTTGTAACTCTTGGAAAGGCCAATGGCTTCAATCAGGATTTTATCTTTCATATTTCAATGAATTGGCAGCGAAATAAAGCCTGACAAAAAAAGGAATGCAAACCATTCGGCACGGTTGGCAGCAAATGCTCTGTTTAGTGGCAAATCTTCGGGTACGAAAGGAAAGGCGCGTCTCAGTCAATGATGTTAAAAAGGCGCTTCCAGCGCATACCATCCAGACCGAAATTATTGAGCGGATCTATAGAAAGCCAGATCATCCAGGCTTTGCCTACGATGTGGTCGGCCGGTACAAAGCCCCAAAAACGGCTGTCTTCCGAGTTATGGCGGTTGTCGCCCATCATCCAGTAATAATTTTGATTGAAGGAATATTCCTCACATTCCTTTCCGTCAATCACCAGTTTACCGTTTCGGGTTTCTACTTTATCATGGCCTTCGTAGCGAAGGATGGTGGTAAAATATTTGCGGATGTTGTCCGCATCCATCTTTATTTTCATGCCTTCCTTTGGAATCATAATAGGCCCGTAATTGTCTTCATTCCAGGAGGTTGCAGAATCAAAGGCATATACCCTGTCGTTGGGCACACCGGGCGCCAGCGATTGCAGCTCCACCTTTTTGATAAAATCCATCTGCTTCAGTTTTTCTGCAGTTTGATCGGTGAGGTGCAGCATGTAGACATACTCACCCGTGGTATGGTCGCGGCCTCCTACAATGGGAGCATTGGGATCGGGTTTGGGAAAACCGTCATCATAGGTGGCAATGCCGGTTTTCTCAAAAAAGCCTTGCGACAACTCGGTAGCAGACCTCACAAAGTAGCGGTGCTGCAGAAATTCAGGATTTTTTACAGGCTTTCCGTTGATATAAACCTGCCTTTCGCGGATCTCAATCATTTCACCTGCCACCCCGACGCAACGCTTGATGTAGTTGGTTTTCAGATCGGTAGGATATGTGGTGTCGGCCGGCCAGTTGAATACCACACAATCACCCGCCTTTACCTCAGAGAAACCCGGCAGGCGAAACTGCGGCAACTGAATCCAGGTGAGGTAAGAGGGAATTTCGGTGCCCCATATTTTTTGGTGGGTCAGGGGAATCTGCAAAATGGTTTTGGGAGTCCGGGCTCCGTAATGCAGTTTGCTGACAAAGAGAAAATCGCCGACCAACAGCGATTTTTCCATGGAAGGAGTGGGAATGGTAAAGGGTTCAAAAAAGAACCATCGGACCAGAGTGGCCACCACGAGGGCAAACACCAAGGCATCCAGCCACTCCCTGACCACTCCTTTTTTCTTTGGCTCCTGATTCGGTGAAGGTACGGTCCAGTTTTCTGATTTGTTTTCCATGTATTCGGGAATAAAATGGTGCGACTATGCCCACTTTACGATATTACTTGTTTTGTTTTGCGGGGCAAAAATAGCCAAAGCCATGAAGCCTGAAAAAGAATCTTTTGCGCAACAGGAAGACGCCGCTCCTTTGGGCAACAAAGGTTGGGCAATTGCCGATCTGGGCTCCAATACCTTTCAATATGCGGCAGGCATAAAGGAGGGTGATGAAATCCTGATTCCCTACCGAAAAAAAACCGGGGTAAAACTGGGCAAAGACGGCATGGGCCTAAAGAAAATTTTGCCCGAAGCCCAAAGCAGAGCCATCGATACCCTGCTGGAATTCAGGGAGGATTTCCGAAGATTGGAAATTCCTGATGGTCAGGTGATCTTGTATGGCACAAGCGCATTCCGGAATGCCGAAAACTGCACAGAGGTTATGGATGCTGTGAATAAAGCCACCGGTTTTTCGGTGGAAGTCATCAGCGGTGAGAGAGAAGCTGAATTGATATTTGAAGGCGTTGCCGGTTCGGGGGCCCTGCATGAGAATGAAAATCAATTGATTGCCGATATCGGCGGCGGCAGCGTGGAGTTTATCCTCTGCCGGGGAAAAAAAGCATTGAAGAAATACAGTTTCGAAATCGGAGGCCTTCGCCTGATGGAAAAATTCCACACCATTGACCCGATGCCCGGATACCGGCAACAGGAACTGAAGCAATTTGCCTCCGGTGCCCTGCAGCTCCTCTGGAACGAATTAAAAGACATCCGAATAGATGCCCTGGTAGGATGTTCGGGCTCTTTTGAAACACTGGCCATCATGGATTTGGCCAGGACCGGCAGAAATGTGGCCGCTGCAGAAGAAATGTCCTGGTTGCCCCTTTCTGCCGATGCCTTTTGCAGTTTGGCCGGGGAACTGAAGGACCTGCCTTTGGAGGAGAGGCTGAAAATTCCGGGCATGCTTCCGCTGAGAGCCGAAATGATGGTGGCTGCCATCCTCCTCATTGAGGTGATGCTGGAAAAAACAGCCGCACGCCAAATCCGAATGTCGGCCTATTCCCTGAAGGAGGGCGCCCTGATTCAAAAACTGCGATGAAACTATGAAAAAGAAAACATTCAGCCTCAGGCCGGCTCAAACCGGAGATTTTGCTGTCATTCAGCAACTTGCCTATGAAATATGGCCTACATGGTATGCTTCCATCATTTCTATGGATCAGATTGAGTACATGCTGAGAAATTTTTACAGCCCCCATGCTTTGACAGAACAGGCTGAGTCCGGGCATCGCTTTTTCATGGCCATAGAAAATCAAAAGGCCGTCGGATTTATGAGCCTGTCTCCCCTGCCGGGCCAGGAATGGAAGGTAGAAAAATTGTATCTTCTGTCCGAAACCAGAGGCAGGGGCTACGGCAAAAAGATGATGGGATTTGCCATG
This sequence comes from Hymenobacteraceae bacterium, assembly GCA_947459175.1. GTDB lineage: Bacteria > Bacteroidota > Bacteroidia > Cytophagales > Flexibacteraceae > CAMDMI01. Next base: position 48,929 of record CANHCT010000001.1, on the reverse strand, counting down.
GATTTTGCCCGAAAGCAAAAGGCCAAATACCTGATTCTGAATGTTAACCGGTTCAATGAATCCCGAAATTTTTATTTTGGTTTGGGTTTTCGTGTGCGGCAGGTGGTAGATATTCCGCTGGCCTGTTTTTGGTTGAATGATTATGTTGTGGAAATGAAATTGTATCCACATCGGTGAATAATGCCTAATTTTGCTGCAGGATAAAATAGGATACTGTAAGACCCTTGAAATGGTTCAGGTTTCAACCACGCTTTGAAAATTGATAATCTCCTCCACAAACCATATGTTCTTTTTTTACCGACAAGGCGGGATTTTCAACTTTATAAAAAGAAGGGCAAAAACGAGAGTTTTTGATCTAGAATGGGGGTTTGCAAATCAAGACAAAACAATCCCCGAAGTAAATTCGGGACCAAAGGCTTCCCGATGCAAGTTCGGTACAGGTTTGCCTGCTTTCCTGCCCACCCTTGCCGTTTTGTCGGGCCGCCTCACGTTTTTAAATTTACTTTTTATCAGCACATAATTCCAAAAACCTGTCACTATTTCCATTTTTTACTATTAAAATATTGAAGGTTTTTCTCACAGGGGCAACAGGAATTTTAGGAAGGCAATTGGTAAACCTGCTGGTGGAAAGCGGCTACCGGGTAGTGGCTTTGGAGCGGGGGTCAGATCCGAAAAGACGAAAAAACACCCCCTTTCACGAGCAGATTGAATGGATAGATGGCCATTTGGGCGATTTGCTCAGCATACAAAAAGGCATGGAGGATGCTGATTATGTGATACATGCAGCAGCATTGGTTTCTTTCCGGCCCTCCGACAGAAAAAAACTTATGCAGGTCAATTATGAAGGAACTGCCAACCTCGTCAATTGCGCCCTTGCAGCCCCGAAACTGAAAAAGCTGGTTCACATTTCCTCGGTGGCCAGCCTCAGCCCGGGAAGGTCCCTGCCGGCAGAAGTAAATGAAAAACAGGGCTTTAATCCCGATGATGACACCTCCGATTATGCCCATTCCAAGTATCTGGCCGAACTCGAAATCTTCCGGGGTGTGGAAGAGGGCCTGAAAGCTGCCATGGTCAATCCTTCAATCGTGCTGGCACCGGGAGAAGACAGCGAAAGCAGTGCAAGTCTGATTCATTATGTGAAAAAGGAAAATCCCTTTTTCCCCACGGGCTGGATCAATGTGGTGGATGTCCGCGATGTGGCCAGAGTGGTGGTTTGGCTTTTGCAAAATGGCCCGCAGGATGGTAGCAGACTGATTCTGAATGCCGAATGTATACCCTACAAGACCTTTCTCGCAATGGCAGCCAAAGAACTGGGATGCCGCCCCCCCCGCATCAAAACAGGAAAATTCCTTTCGGAACTGGCCTGGAGGTTTATGGCTTTGGTTTCCGTTTTCACAACCAAAAAGCCTGTGTTGACGCGTTTTACAGCCCGGGCAGCCAGCAGGAGATTAAAATATTCGAGTATTTTTCTTGAAAATATCTGGCCCGATTTTAGATTTACACCCGTTACGGATTCGCTGCGTTGGATAGCCGGAAAGCAGACCTTCCATCCATCTGCGAAAGAATAGAAGCAGGAATGGAAAGTTCCGTCAGGTACCGGAACCGAGAGAAAGAAATTTATGCCAAAAGACCTTCATCCAAAAGAAGACGGAAAAGAGTGGGTTCAGAAATATGAATCCATGATGAACGGGCAGAGTTCAGAATTTCTGGATCCGGATGCTTTTGAACTTGTAATCTACCATTATGTAAACTCCGACCAGCCTGAAAAAGCCAGAGTGGCCTGCGAAAAAGCCATGGAGTTGCACCCCTACCATTCCGAATTGCTGCTGGATTATGCGCATGTGCTGTTTTCATGCGGTGCAAACGATAAGGCGATGGATGCGGTGAAAAAGGCAGAGCCGTTTTTTCCGTATGATGTTTACCTCATCATGCTGAAGTGCACCCTGCTTAACCATCAGGGCCGGCACAAGGAAGTAATCCATTACATTACTCAAACAGAGCCTTTTGTAGAGCAAAAAGCAAATTTATTTTATATTCTGGGAAGCACATTTGCCCAAATGGGCAACGGGATGGAAGCCCGCTACTGGTTTAAAAAATCACTGAACCTGGACCCCCTCAATCTGGAATGCCTGGAGGAATTTCTCATGTTTCTTGAGGAAGAGGAAGAACAGGAAGAGGCCCTCCCATTTTTTCAGAAATTTCTGGATGCCGATCCGTTTAATGCCACCGTTTGGCTCAGTTATTCCCACGTATTAAACAAAATCGGTGAATTTGAAGATGCCCTTTCAGCCATAGAATACTGCCTTGCTTTGGACGATAAAATGCACATTGCTCATTTCCATAAAGGCAACATATGGATGAATTTGAGCCGATTCCCGGAGGCTGAAGAAGCTTATCAGGAGGCACTACGGCTGAATGAAAAAAATCCGGATTACTATGTGGCATACGGAGCAGCGCTGGAACTTCAGGAAAAACTGGATCAGGCCATTCACAATTTCAGGAAAGCACTGAAAATCAATCCAAAGCAGGATGATGCCTATTACGGAATCGGTACCTGTCTGCTGGCCATGCAAAAATACAGTGAGTCCATTCATTTCTTCAATAAAGCCATCCATTACGAACCCGGGAACCCTGCTTCCTGGCTCAGCAAAGCGGTGGCAGAATATGGTCTCGGCAATCTGCTTTCTGCCAACGAGGCCTTCGAAAAAGCCCATGAACTGGACCCTGAAAATCCCCATCTCTGGATGGACTGGTCGCTGCTGTTTTTTGAAGGCGGTTTTATCGAAAAAGCGATCTCGATGATGAATGAGGCCATTTCAATAATGCCCGATGAGGCCCTGCTGTACTACCGTGCGGCGGCCTATCATTTTTCAGAAGGGCAGTTCAATGAGGCCACCCTCTTTTTGGAAAACGCCTTGCTGCTGGACTACGAGGGACACACCGTGATGTTCGAGTTCTTCAAGGATCTCAAATCTCAGAAAACATTGTATAAAATCATTCAGGAAATAACGAACAAAGGAAAATCATAAGCGCATGAACTATATTATCAACCACTTGCCGGACCGCAGCCCGAAACCAAGAAATGTTGGTCTCACTATGGCCATGGACAAAGGACTGAGTGTGAGGGAGGCAGAGGACTTTATGTCGGTTTCGTCGCAATATGTAGATGTGGTAAAACTGGGTTGGGCCACATCCTACATCACACCGAATCTGAAGGAAAAAATTGCCGTTTATAAATCAGCCGGCATTCCCGTTTACTTTGGCGGTACCCTGCTCGAAGCTTTCATCATCCGCAATCAGTTTGAAGATTACCTTCGGATGCTGGATGAATTCGGACTGGACTATGCAGAGGTGAGCGACGGTTCTATTGAGTTGCCTCACGATGAAAAATGCGAATACATCCGCAAACTGGCCAACAGAGCTACCGTCCTTTCTGAGGTCGGATCGAAGGATGCCGAAAAAATTATCCCGCCCTACAAATGGATTCAACTGATGAACAAGGAGCTGGAAGCCGGTTCTTATAAGGTAATCGGCGAGGCACGCGAAGGAGGAAATGTGGGTCTCTTTCGTCCTACCGGCGAAGTAAGGGAAGGCCTTGTAGATGAGATTCTTACTCAGATTCCTTTTGAAAAAATCATTTGGGAGGCACCGCAAAAATCGCAACAGGTGTGGTTTATCAAGTTGCTGGGTCCCAATGTAAACCTCGGCAACATTGCACCGAACGAAATCATTCCGCTGGAAACCATACGGTTGGGGCTCCGGGGCGATACTTTCAATACTTTTATCAAAGACCTGTTAAAAAACTGAGGCATCGGGCGAATGGCCCGGCCAGCCCTCAGGTTTTCATCTTTTTCTTCTTGGCAGCAGGAAAAAGTATGTTGTTCAGAATGAGCCGGTAACCGGGAGAATTGGGATGCAGGTTAAGGTCTGTGGGTTCTTCGTGCACGCGGTGTTCGTAGTCTTCGGGGTCATGTCCGCCAAAAAATGTCCAAGTGCCTTTGCCCTGGGTTCCGTGGATGTATTTGGCCTCCGAAATGGATTTGTTTTCACCCATCACCAGCACTTCTGCTTTGATCAGTTTGCTCTTGAAACCCGTGGTCTGTCCCATAAAACCTTTGATGGTTTGAGTGTGGTTTTGAGTAAGCATGCAGGGCACCGGATCCCACTTGGCTGAAAACTGAAACAATTTGAAATAGTCGTTCTGCTCGGTGAGTCCCCTTTCGAATGGCTGATTGTCGATGTTGGAAAATTCGTACTCGAAGGGATTCATAGAAATGCGGAAATCTTTGAATGCCACACAGTTTTCGTAATGAAGTTTGTTTTGAGCATTCGGATCCATGGGGTCGCCATCGTAAATATCGCCACAAATGTCTGCCCCCTCGGCTGCCAGGGCTATATCGTAGGTGTCGGTACCCGAGCACATGGCAAACAAAAAGCCTCCGCCAATGACATATTCCCGAATTTTCTTCACAACCTCAAGTTTCATCCGGCTGACTTTATTAAACCCGTATTTTCGGGCAACGGCCTCATATTCTGCCACTTGCTGCCGGTACCAGGCCTCATGACCAAAACTGGCATAAAACTTTCCGTACTGGCCGGTAAAATCTTCGTGGTGAAGGTGCAGCCAATCGTATTTGGCCAACAGCCCGTCCAGAATCTCGGTATCGAACACCACCTCGTATGGAATTTCGGCATAGGTCAGCACCAGGGTAACGGCATCGTCCCATGGTTTTTTACTTTTAGGTGAATACACAGCAATCTTCGGCGGCTTCTGCAACCGCATGATCTCCATATTCACATCGGGGTTTTGAATTTCCGCCTTTATGCCGGCATAGGCAGGGTCTGAAATAATCTGGTATGATACCCCGCGAATCACACATTCATTTTCTATAAAGGGGAGAGCCTGACAAGCAAAAGATCCGCCCCGGTAATTGAGCAACCAATCGGCCTCAATGTCCTTGGTAAGTACCCAATATGCAATGCCGTAGGCTTTTAAATGATTCTTCTGTTCTTCGTCCATAGGGATAAGCAGAGTATTGGCCCTTACCAAGCCTGACGAGAGGAGAATTACAAGGGCAGCAAATTTACAAATCGCTGTTTTACAAAGAATTGAATGACTCATGATGAAAAGTAAAGAACAAAATGGAAATGCCTGCCGAAGCGATTAAAAACTTTGTAAAAATAGCACGAACGAAGCAAAAAAATTATATTTGACCTTTCATCTTTGGTTTCATGCTGATTTTTTTGGTAGGTCTTCCGGGCTGCGGCAAAAGTTCCTTGGGAAAAAAACTGGCCCGCATCACCCGATTTCCGTTCTGCGACCTGGACCAATTGATTGAAAACGGAGAAGGGGCCAAAATCAGTGAATTGTTTTCTGCTTTGGGCGAAAAGAAATTTCGGTCGGTTGAAAGCCAGTATCTCCAAAAGGTAAAGGAAATGGAAAAGGCCATCGTGGCCACCGGAGGCGGGACACCCTGCTTCCATGACAACATGAACCTGATCAATTCACTGGGAATCAGCATTTTTCTGGATGTTCCGCCAGACACCATCGCCCAAAGGCTTTCTCAATTTGGAATCGAAAAAAGGCCCGTACTGAATGGAAAAACAAGGGAGGAAATTGCGGCTACTTTGGAGCATTTGCGCTCGGTTCGCCTGCCCTATTATTCCATGAGCCACATTACCCTGCACAACCCGGATATTCGGTTTCATCCCGAATTCATGAATTTCAGGGGTTTGGGTTCCTGAAAGGGAAAGGATTTTGCAATCCTTTTTCTGACCTGACCCGGGATTAGACTGAGCGGGAAGCAGTAATTCCTTCTGCCTGATCAAGTTGCTCAAATACGGAGTTGTTGCTCACATATTCAGGAACAAGCTTTTTCATTTTGGCAACCAGTTGCAAATCGTCCTGTCTGCTCAGAATGCCAATCAGTTCATCTATTTCAACCCTGATTTCTCCGAAATTGTATTCCCGTACTTTGGCTTTCATGATTTTCTGGTGGTGGGTGGGCAGAATGTCTTCCTTCTTAGCCAAAAGTTCTTCTTCCAGCTTCTCACCAGGGCGCAAACCGGTAAAAACTATGTCGATATCCTGATAAGGTACAAGGCCTGACAGCCGAATCATTTTTTCGGCCATGTCGATGATTTTCACAGGCTTACCCATATCAAAAATAAATATTTCGCCCCCCTTGCCCATGGCTCCTGCCTCCAGTACCAGTTGGCAAGCCTCGGGTATGGTCATAAAAAACCGGGTTATGCCGGGGTCGGTCACGGTGATGGGTCCGCCGGCTTCAATTTGTTTTTGAAAACGCGGAATAACTGAGCCGTTGGAACCCAAAACATTACCAAAGCGGGTGGTGATAAAGCGGGTATGTACTTCGTTTTCTTTCAGGTGGTTGTTCAGTGCCTGAATGTAGATTTCGGCAAGTCGCTTGGAGCAACCCATCACGTTGGTCGGATTTACAGCTTTGTCGGTGCTGATCATCACAAACCTCTCCGCTTTGTAGCGTACAGCAAGATCTGCAATAGTCTTGGTTCCCAGTACATTGACCCTGACCGCTTCATAAGGGGTAATTTCCATCATGGGCACATGCTTGAGAGCAGCGGCATGGAAAACCATATCTGGCCTGAACGAATCAAAAATTTTCTCCATCCGCTCGGCATTGCTGACATCGGCGAGAATGGTATGAATATTTCTAAATTGGAAACTTTCCTCCATTTCAAGACCCAGGTCTACCAAAGGCGACTCCGCCAAATCGACCAGGATGAGTCTGGCCGGCTTGAATTTGCTGAGCTGCCGAACGATTTCGGAACCTATGGAACCTGCAGCACCAGTAATCAGAATCGTTTTTTCTTCCAGTTGAATCTCAAGATATCGGGTATCCAAAATAATGGGCTCCCGTTCCAAAACATCTTCAATCCGAAACTTCTTCAGCTCCTTGACATTAAACTCGCCTTCCAGCCAATGTTCCACATTCGGAGCATGCATCATATTGACATTGAGCTCCAGGCACATATCAATGAACTCCTGCTTACGCCATGCCGGCAGCTTTTGCATCGAAAGGATAATGGTATCCAGATTCTTCTTCAGCACCACTTCCTTCAGGTCTTTTTTGGCGTCGTATATGCGGATACCCTCCAATACCTTATTAACAACCAATGGATTGTCATCAAACCAGGCCACAATTTCCAAATCACTCTTGAGGTTGTTGTCGAAAGCCTTTTTGATGAGAATTCCTGTTTTGCCGGCACCGAAAATGGCTGCATTCTTTAACGGGCCCTTGCTGCCTTTCCTGGTGGAACGAACCTCCTCCATAATCATTTTTATAGCGATTCGGTAGGAGACCAGCATAAAACTAAGAATTACATAATCTATAAGGATGACGGAGATGGGATAAAAAAACTGAAATTTGTCCCCCAATTGGTAGCTCCTCAGGACTAAATAAACCAATAGAAAAAACCCGGTAGAAATGGTGATGGCCCGAAGAACAAGCCGCACATCCTGGTCACCCGTAAATTTGATTAATCCGGCATAGGTTTTTAGAAGGTAAAAAGGCAAAGACCTGATAACCAACACATAAAGACAGGTAATCGGCATGGCCTCATTGGCATGCGGCGGTATATGGAAATTAAAGCGAAGCAGGGTAGCAGAATAAACCGAGATAACGCAAAGCGCCAAATCCAGACAAAGGATCATGAACCGGGAAAGCAGGGCATGCGTGATAAAGCGTTGAATCTGCATTGGAAAAAAGCGGACAAAAATAAAATTATTTATATAGAAATCCTTAAATAATGAAAGTTATTCTTTTTTCTAAAAACCAAACTATCAGAAAATAATGAGCCTAAATTAGCACTCAAATTGACTTGTTTTATCAGATTATGGCTTTGAGAACCGCTTCCTGTATGGCATTTTCCAGTTTTTTGGATTCGGCCAGTATGGTATCGGCTTCGGCCCTGAATGCATCGGCCAATGCTCTGTCTTTCAAATCTTTGATGTTGATGAGCACATTGAGATAAGCCCCGTAAATGCCGCAAAGCAGCGCAGCAGCACCCACACCGGCATCGGTAATGGAATTAGGATTTCCGATTTCTACCATCGCACCTGCAACCGGGAGACCTGCAAACGCAGTTTTCATCACCGATAGCGGAACCCGCACGGCACCGGCCTGTGCTGACTGTATGGCCTCTGAACGAAGATTCTTTTCCTCTGCTGTGTTTTTGGGCATTCCAAAAGCATTCATCACCTGATTGAATGCTTCGGTGTCGGCATCCACAGCAGCCAAAAGTTCCTTTCGGATGGCTTCGCCTTTTTCGGCCCAACCGGAAAATAACTCTACTTTGTCATCCCATCCGCGTTTGTGCGAACTGAGGTTGGCGACCATGGTGGACAGAGCAGCACCACAGGAGGCAATATATGCTGCAACCGAGCCACCACCGGGAGCAGGAGATTCTGAGGCCACCTCTTCAGTAAATCGTGATAAATTAAAAGAAATGAGCCGGTTGGATGCCTTCATGCTCATCTTGTATTCAATTACCTTTTGGGAGGGATCGAAGGGACAGAGGTCGTCCAGCCCCATGGATTTAATCGCAATTTTAATCAGTTCGGCATCTGGCAAACCGCTTGAACGGCCTTGCTTTTTCAGAAAATGCCGGCCGGCATCGGTCAGCACCCGCAATGGCACCATACCTACGATTTCGGTGCCGCTCACCCGCATGCCCCTGGAAAAGGCAGATTCATTCACAGCATCGAAGGCCACATGCAATGGAGTTTCGCGGATATCCGTGAGATTCATGGAAACCTGTGCAATACCATATTCCTCTATAAACCAGCCAATTGCCTTGGCAGCCTTCAGTTTTCCGGGTTGCCGGGTCTCGGTAACCTGCCCGGTTGCCGGGTCGGTTTCTTTGATGATCCGACCGGCCTCCCGCACATCAAAACTGACAGAATTGGCACGGCGGACAGAGGTGGTGTTGAGGTTAAAATTTACTGCAATCAAAAAATCGCGGGCCCCGATGGCGATGGTGCCTGTTTTGGGAACAAACAAAGCAGGACCATAATCGGGTTGCCACTCAGGCATCCGGAGTTTGGCCTCGAGGCCCTCGTATTCCCCTGCCCGGACATGAGCCAGGTTCTTCCGATGCGGAGCTGAAGCCGCTGATTCATAAAGAAATACGGGAAATTTCAACTCCTCTCCTACCCGTTTTGCCAGTTTGCGGGCCCACTCAGCGGTCTCTTCCATGCTGATGCCGGAAACAGGAACCAAGGGACAAACATCGGTAGCTCCGAAACGGGGATGCTCACCGGTATGAACCCGCATGTCGATATACTCCTGCGCTGTTTTAATGGCTTGAAATGCAGCCTCTACCACATCGGCAGGTTCACCGATAAAGGTCATCACGGTTCTGTTGGTGGCTTTACCCGGATCTATATCCAGCAATTCCACGCCGGCACAGGCAGAAATTGCCCGGGCTATTTTATCGATGACTTCCGAATTTCGTCCCTCCGAAAAATTGGGAACACATTCAATGATTTGTTTATTCATAAAATCTATCTTAAAAAACTGCTGATCAGTATACCCGATTTATTACATGTTTTGAAGTTCTTCTTTCAACTGCAACAAATACCCTCTGATTTCCAGAAGTTTATCCTTGACACTTACTGCCTTTTCCTCTTTTCTCTCTTTCTTTTCTGCGAGAAAGGCCTGTGCTCCTTTGATGGTAAATCCTTTCTCCTTGATAAGCCCGTATATGAGGGCCACTTTTTCAATATCCTGCTTGTTGTACCGACGATCTCCCTTACCATTTTTCCGGGGTGTGATTTGAGGAAATTCATCCTCCCAATATCGAATCAGCGAAGTAGAAACACCAAAGTACCGGGCGACCTCACCGATAGAAAAATACATTTTGTCTGGCAGTGGATGTTGTGAATTCATTGGAATCAGGGATTAAAATACCAAATTTCTTTTCCGCTTCCGGGCCGGATTCCGGACCAATTGTCCGAAGAGAATGCAAGGCATACCGCAGCAGCAGGGGCAAGTTGAAAAGCAGCACCGGACGACAGCAGGGCAGCCGATTGCGAGATACCGGGATTGTGTGCCACTATTGCAAGCGATGCAAACTGATTATCAACCGATTGAATCGCATGGATTAAAGTTTGGAAATGGCAGTTATACAATTTCAATTCCGGACGAAGGTGTTCTTTAGGAATATTCAAATGGTTGTTTAGAATCATTGCCGTTTTTGCGGTTCGTGCGGCAGGGCTGAACAGTAAAATTTCCGGTTTTTCCAACTTGCCTGCCATGAAAACACCCAGCGCAGCAGCCTCCTGTAAACCGGAAGCATCCAGTTCTCTTTCAAAGTCCCTGGCAGGAAACTGACCGGGCATGGCGGAGGCATGGCGGATAAAAATTACATGCTTCATATCAGACAATCAACCATATATCCATTTTTTTGGACAATTTTGGGCGCAATATAAACAATCAATTCAAATCTCTGCCTAATCAGTTGAAAATAAAATATTTAAAGCGACTTTGCTGGTTCATTACTTTAAACCTATGTTTTGAGAAAGCAGGGTATTGCCAAAGCCTGATTAACAGGATTATTCCCCCTGCCGCCGATTCAGCGCTCTGCTTTGTATTGCCCGTTTCGCCTGCCGAAATTCTGAAATCGCCTTTCGGGCTGGTTTATAAAGTTTCTTTCGCCAAGGACCCACCGGTTTTTGTGTGGATCCGGACCGATGGCGGCATTTTGGTATTCGCAGATTCCATCATTTCAAAGCCGGTTCTGATCGAAAAAAGGAACTTTTTCCCGTTCCCGAAATGGACCGAAACCGGGGATGTCCGTTTGTATGTGATCCGTGAAATACCCGACCACGGCTTTCTGAGAATTGCGCTGAAAAAACAGACAAAACTGTTGGACGATCTGTACATCTGCATGCGGCATTCGAGGCAAAAAGTGGAATCGGCAGTTCAATATAAGCCATATTGACATAAATATCCTCAAATTCAGGAGAAAATATGCCATATTGACATCTTTTTTAAGAAAAACAATGGTTTCGCGGGCTTGGTATCCGGATTGCAGATGCTGAAGAAAAACCAAAATATTTATGACACCCATGAGATTCAGAAATTCTGCTCTGCCATCCCTGATTCAAAATTTTTTCAATCAGGAAGGCCTGAATGCATTCGACCCTTCGCAGGGCAACTATTTACCTCCGGTCAACATTCTTGAAAAAGACAGTGGAAAGGAAATCCACTTATATGCACCCGGGCTGAAAAAAGAGCAGTTTCGCATCCAACTCAAGCCCAAAAGTCTGAGCATTTCGTATCAGCAGGAAGAAAGCCGGGAGGAAACCCATGGCAAATACCTCCGCCGGGAATTTCGGAATTCTGCATTCCATCGCAGCTTTCAACTATCCGAAACCATTGACAAAGAGGGAATTTCTGCCACCTACGAAGACGGAATCCTGAAGGTAAATTTGCCATCTAAAGAAGACAACAAAGTCGCTCAGGAACGCACAATTGAAATTCGGTAAACCCAAAATTTTTGAAGCATAAAAGCCATGTCGAAAACACATGGCTTTTTTTATTTCGCCAAAGTCTTATTTATTTGTATCGAATTCAGATAAAATATGGACAGCAGTTCTACAAGCGAACCTCCCCAACCGAGCCCCGAACCCACTTCCGAACCCTCCTCACCTAAGCCCGTAAGTACATTATGATCAATGAGTTATTGGTCATAATGGGCCTGATTGTTTTCAACGGATTGCTCTCGATGGCAGAGATAGCCATCATTTCAAGCAAGAAAAGCAGGCTGGAGAACATGGCAAAAAAAGGTTCAACCGGAGCCAAAAAAGCCCTTGAACTTTCCTCTCGCCCCACCCGATTTTTGTCCTCCGTTCAAATCGGAATTACCGTTATCGGAATTTTGACCGGTATTTTTTCGGGGCAGGGCCTCATCGAGTTTTTCATTCTGAAACTACAGGCATTCGGCCTTGGAAAAGAACCGGCCGAATTGCTTTCGGTTTTTGTTGTAGTCACCATTGTTACCTTCGGTTCCCTGATTATCGGGGAGCTTATTCCCAAACGAATCGGCCTTAATAAGCCTGAGAAAATTGCAGCCTTCATTGCTCCGTTTATGAAATTGGTTGCCCTTGTGGCATCCCCTTTGATTTGGCTTTTATCTGTTACCACCGACGGCATTCTCCGATTATTCGGGATACACGGCCACAAAGAAGACACGCAGGTTACTGAGGAAGAAGTCATTGAAATTATCGCCCAGGGAACATCATCCGGAACCATTGAAGAGTTGGAACAGGATATGATGGAAAGAGTATTGCTGTTGGGAGACCGCTCCGTTGCCTCCCTTATGACCAACCGTATTGAAATAGAATGGCTGGATATGCATGCTTCTCAGGATAACATTCTGGAAGCCATAGCCAAATCCAACCACTCGATGTTTCCCGTATGCGACCACGAACTGGATAAAGTAAGCGGCATCCTGAACGCCAAAAAGTTTTTGCTCGCCCTTCAGGCCGGACTGAAGCCCGAAATCAGGTATCTGCTTGACCCTGTGAAGGTTATCCCTGAAAACATGAAGGCACTGACGGCCGTGGAAGAATTTAAGGCCAACAAGATCAAAATGGCCATTGTGGTAGATGAATTCGGAGCGGTTCAGGGTGTGGTCACCCAGCTCGATCTCTTTGAGTCTATTGTAGCTGAGCACGATATGCCCGATGATGAAAACGAAATTTCCATAATCCAGCGGGATGAAAACAGCTATTTGATTGATGCCTTGCTACCTTTTGAGGAGTTTCTCCAATATTTTGAAATTGAAGATGTAGCCCCGGAAGACAGGTCAGGATTTCATACCATGGGTGGATTTATTTTGCATCTCACCAAACAAATTCCCAAAACCGGCGAGCGCTTCGAGTGGAAGAATTTTCTGTTTGAGGTGGTGGATATGGATGGAAACAGGATAGATAAAATCATGATGACCATTCAGCAGACGGAATTAAATCCTTGATTGGCATGCGCTTTCATCCCAACCAAATTTTTAATAAAAAATATTTCTGATTTAATGAAAAGTCAATTTCCTGTGGTTCATGCCACTACAGTTATCGGAATTCAGCACAACGGACAAATCTGTATCGGGGCCGACGGACAAGCAACCCTGAATAACACCATAGCTAAAAGCAATGTAAAGAAAATCAGGCGCCTGCACAACAACCAGGTCCTGGCCGGTTTTGCAGGCAGTACGGCCGATGCATTTGCACTGATCGAAAGATTTGACCAGAAGCTGGACCAGTTCAGGGGGCAACTGAAAAGATCAGCCATCGAACTGGCTAAAGATTGGCGTACAGACCGTTACCTAAGGCGACTGGAAGCTATGCTTATTTGCGCAGACGCCTCCGAGATGCTCATCATTTCGGGAACCGGCGATGTGCTGGAGCCCGACTTCGGAATAGCCTCCATAGGTTCTGGGAGTCTTTATGCCCAATCGGCCGCCTATGCATTGAAAAGACATGCCCCGCACATGAGTGCCGAAGAAATGGTGAGGGAAAGCCTGACCATTGCCGCCGATACTTGCATTTACACCAACCACAACTTTATGATTGAGTTAATATAGTTGAACATGAATTTCACTTATGAAGCATGCATCAAAAACCAACCTGTTTATTTTCTGCCTGGCATTCAGTTTTTCTGCGGCTGCCCAAGGATTGAAATTGTATAAAAAAAGCCCCCTTGCCTCCGATACTGCCATTCGGGAATTTACCAAAAACATCAGCCTTCCGGACGCAAGCACCGTTTTCGTTGGACAGGCGGATGAAGGGCCTGAGGCGAATTTTTCCCTTACTAAAATCGATACCGAAGGAAATATCATATGGCAGAAAGTCCTGCTTCATCAGGGCATTGATGCCGTGAACAACTTTTGCCTGACCAGCGATGGTGGCTTTGCCATAGTCGGCTGGACAGACGGGCAGGATGGACTGTACATCGACGCCATTGTGGTAAAAACCAACAGCATCGGCGATGTGGAATGGGCGAAAAGAATTTCTTCACCCGATGATGACGAGGCGTTTGGGGTGGCCGCATTGGACAATGGCGACATTTTGGTTGCAGGTGCCTCATTCGCAGGACTGGGAAGCCGCAATGGTTTTGCCTGCAGGTTGGATTCTGAAGGCAACGAAATTTGGTCCAATGCCTACAAACAAGGCAACTTCAACGCCTTTCGGTCCGTCATTCCAATGCCGGAGGCTGGTGCCTTGCTTTGCGGCTATTCTTGGAAGACCGGATCCAATTCCACACTCTTCGATCCTTTTTTCGTAAGGGTGGATTCTTTGGGGAACATCATTTGGGCAAAAAGAAAAAAGCAAAGCGGCTCTCAGGTTTTGTATGACTTTGAAAAGGACATTGATGGTGGGATAATTTACGGCGGGGTGACATCAACCACCGGATCTAACCAGAATGTGATAGGAAAAATCTCGTCCTCAGGAGATCACATTTGGGCAAAAACCTTTGGCACACCCAACGGTGACCGCATTTGGGATTTGGCCATTACCGGAGCCGGAGACATTATCGCAGCCGGATTTACGGATAAAAACAATACGGCAAACACAAGGCGCAATGGATTTATTTCCCGGATTGACAATGCCGGAACTATACTGGAGTCTGTTGCATTCGGGGCAAGCGACACCAATTCCACTACCTTCACTGGCCTCAGCCTGAGCGGAAATTACCTGATGGCCAATGCATTGACCTACGCATTTGGCAATCCCTCAGGAGCCGGACTCGTGGCACGGCTGTCCACCTTTTCGCTGCTGAACAACTGCCAGGGCAACACTTTGACAATGACTTCGGCCAACCTCGCCACCACCGACTCTACAGGAGGCCAGAACGCAGACCCGCCCCTGATTTCGGATGAAGCTGGCTTTTCTGCAGAAACCAATGATTTGGTAATGCAAATCATCTGTTCATTTGTTTCGGCCGGTGAAAAAGTGAAAGAGGAGCCAATTCGGGTTCAGCCAAATCCCTCAAAAGAAGACTTCCTTATCCCTATCCCGGGTGGAAAAAAGAAAACCATCCGGATTTTTTCGATGCAGGGAAGGCTGCTTCAATCTTTTGAATCCCTGGAAGAAAGCCTGAAAATATCCTTGCAAGACCAGCCTGTCGGCTTGTATAAACTCCAGATACTGACCGGTGAAACCAGATATTCTGTCACTCTTGTAAAAGAGTAAAGCTTTTGTTTTCTTTGTTCCGTTATTAAGCCAACATTTTTAAACAGACTATGAAATCTTTGAGAATCAGAATATCATTATTGGTTTTGGCAGCAGCAATGATTCTGGCTCACCCCTATCTCAACTCACCGGTAATCGAATCCAATCAGGATTCCGACACAGAAAAACAGGCACAGGTTAAGAAAGAAAAAACCAATTCCTGCTTTCCCTTTGTTTTTGCTGGCACCATTTCCATCATCCGGAAGGTGTACCTGAAGAAGGCAGTATAACACAAATTTTCCCGGGAATTTTCTGGTTCCCCCGGAAATTCAATAAAATTAACTTTAATTATCAGTTTGTATTGCTTTTCGCGGTTTTTTCAAAACCGAGGTGCAATATCTTATTGTAAATCACCTCATCACACACAGGCGGGGCCACGCCCAAGGAACGTCAGAAGCCTATCAGATAAAAGCCCTGAACAAAACAAAAAGACTTCCTGAAATGATCATGGAGGCAGGCAAGGTCAGCAGCCAGGCCAGCAGAATGTTTTTTACCGTGTCTTTCCGCAAGTTCTTCACGCCTTTGCTGGCCACCATGCTGCCGGCAATGCCTGAACTCAGCACATGGGTGGTGCTGACGGGAAGGGACAGATAAGTGGAAACCGCTATCGTGGAGGCAGCCACCAATTCTGAAGAGGCACCCTGAGCATAGGTAAGATGCTCTTTTCCAATCTTTTCGCCCAGAGTTTTCACAATTCTCTTCCATCCAATCATGGTACCAAGTCCCAGTGAAAGGGAAATAAGCAAAGTAACCCAAAAAGGGGAATAATCAGTATGAACCTTCAGGCCATCCATGCTGGTATTGAGCAATTTCCGCTTTCCTCCACTGATGGCAACATTGGGGCTTTTGCTGAGATTGGAAAGCGAACGGCCCAGACGAATGAGGTCTGCCCGGATTTGAAGTTTTTCTTCAGAATTCAATTCCTTGGTTAGTCTTGAATTATCTGTAAACCTTTTCAGATCAGTAAGGTAGGCAAACGTTGCCTTCCGGTCTGCTTTTTCTTTTTGGCCGAGGTCGGTGGTATCGATAGAAGAAACTACATATTCAATGTTGGTTAAATGAGGAGCAGCGATATTGATGGGCTTGCCTGTATTGAGTGCAAAATAAGCAGGCAAAATACCAATCAGGATAAGCATCATCAGGCCCACTCCTTTCTGGCCGTCGTTTGCCCCATGCGACAGACTTACTCCGGTGCAGGTTAGCACAAGTACCGAGCGAATCCAGAAGGGCGGATGTTTGCCTTTTTTGGGTTCTTTAAAAAGTTCTTCCCTGTCGACAAATTTTTTCAGGATAAACATGAGGAACACGGTGAAACTGAATCCGAATAGCGGAGAAACTATCAGTGAAGCAGCTATCTCATAGGCTTTTGTAAAATCAACCGCCGTTTTATTGCCCTCCTCCACAAAGGGAAAAGCAAGACCCACGCCCAAAATACTTCCGATTAGGGTATGCGAGCTGGAGGCCGGCAGCCCCAAATACCAGGTTCCCAGATTCCAGATGATGGCCGAGATTAACAAGGCCAAAATCAATGCCACATTGTGGTATACATTCGGATCTACCAGCGACTCGGTAGGCAGCAGTTTGACTATGCCCATGGCCACGCCGATACCTCCCATAAAAACTCCTAAAAAATTGCAGATTCCCGACCAGATCACGGCATGCCAGGGCTTCAGGGAATTGGTATAAATGACGGTTGCTACAGCATTGGCTGTATCATGGAATCCATTTACAAACTCAAATGCACAAGCGGCCAACAGGCACAAAATCAACAATATAAAAACTCCAGCTTCAAGCCCGAACATAGAGAAATTGCCTGTTAAGGCGCTGCAAGATACAGGAAAGCTTGTTCATGGTTTGTTACCGGATTGTTAAGCCCAAAAGACACCTCCGGACACAGGTGCTGCTTAATCTTATATAATAAATTGATTGTCTGAGTTTTAGAATCATTCAGGACCCCCTTTGGCCAATAGAAAATTTTAAGATAAAAACCTCAATAGGATTGAAATGAAGGTGCCGGCAATCCCGATTAAACCCATCCCGATGGAAACCCTGACTTTGCCCATTATTCAGCCCAAAGCCCCTTTTCTGTTTTTTTGTCGTATCGGGGCTTTCTTACGGTTTCTCTGAGATATGCCGGCAAGTCGCCTTTCCTGGTTTTGGCCATTCGCCTGGTTTGCTTTTCGCGGAATGCCTCCCGGTCTTCCATATTTTGGAGGGAAAATCGGCCCAGATGCCGGGCGGAGGGATGCATTTTTCTTTCATATTCTCTCCTTTTGATGCGTCCTTCGAAGCTGGCAATTTCGCCCGAAACGGACCGCATTTTTTTAAGCTTTTCAGCAGGAGTATTGGCCTGATACTGACCCGGAAAAAAGAAAGAGCGAATTCTTGCCTTGCGCTCTGCCGCAGAATTGAGGTAGCCGGCATTGTAATTTTCAATAGAGAGACTTTTTTGTCGCATTCGCTTGATTTTTTCCTCCCGGGTAATGACAAGTTCCTGCTCGAATCCGGAAAACTTCTCTGATTTGGATTTGAGCATATTGCGGTAAGCTTCGCGGTTCATGGTATTTCCTTTAACTGAACCGCTTATTTTTACATTTTGCTTTTGAAGCATTTTCTTGTAATCCGCTCTTGCAATGGTATTTCCTCTTGTGGATTGTGTGGTTTCCCTATTCTTTTTTCGCATTATTTCCCTTTGGTCCTCACGACCCAGGGTAGTACCCTGCTCGAATTCAGACATTTCCTTAGATCGCTTTTTCAGCAATTTAAGGTGATCTTCACGACCGAGGGTGGTTCCGGGCTCAAATTCAGAAGCCGATTTACTTTTTTTTCGCATCATTTCTTTTTGGGCTTCTCTTGAAATGGTATTGCCCATAGCAGAGTTGGATATTTTCTCGGAGTTATTCCTCATAATCTTCTTCCTCTCCTCAGAAGTCTTTGATGTTGAAGGAACAAAAGCAGATGCCTGTGCACTTTTTTTCCTCATTATCTCTTTCTGAGATTCCTTTGGAAGGGTATTTCCCGCTGCATCTTCGCTTATTTTTGAGTTGGTAACTCTGGCCCGTAGTTTCTTTTCATAGGGATGCTGCACGATGCCGGGTTCAAAGTCTGAATTCTCAAAACTTTTTCTCCGCAACAGATATTGCTTGTCCACATGTGCCACAGTGTTGCCGGCTTTGTCGCGGGTGATAATCTTGTTTACATTTTTTGCTCTTTCCTTTCTGACCTCAGGCCTTTCTGTAATCTGAGGCTCATAATCTGAATTTTGAAAACTCTTCCGCCGCAACAAATATTGCTTATCCACATGCGCCACAGTGTTGCCGGCTTTGTCGCGGGTGATAATCTTGTTTACATTTTTTGCTCTTTCCTTTCTGACCTCAGGCCTTTCGGAAACACCGGGCTCAAAATCTGAATTTTGAAAACTCTTTCGTCTTAAAAGATATTGCTTGTCCACATGGGCAACAGTATTCCCCTTTTTATCCCGGGTAATGACCTTGTTGTTGTTTTGTACCAATTCTTTCTGAGCCGGAGCCACTGCTACTTCAGGTGGCTCAAACTCAGATGTTTGAGCATTTTTTCGCTTGAGTAAGTAGACTTTGTCCACTTTGGCTACCGTATTGCCCGATTTGTCGGAGGCAATCCGGTTTTGCCTTTTTTTTCTTCTTTTTCTCTCCTTTTTGGGTGGTCTCGGGGTTTTTTGGTTCAGGTTCGAGCCTTTGGTTTTTTTTACAATCAATTGACCCTGTGCAGTACCAACTGGGCATAAAAATCCCATTCCAAGCAATAAAAGCCAAATACAACACCTGAAAAACATACCCGGTTTAACGCTTCAAAGGTAACCTTATTGCCTTTCAAAAAGATTCCGCCGACAGTAAGATTTTACTTGTGTAATGATTTTGAAGGGATAAGCCCGAAAACGGGTTTGGTCTGCAGCCATATTTTCTCCTGCATATGCATTATCAATGATGCCTTCGGAAGGGTAAAAAAAGCTGCTGCCATCAGAAAAACAATAAAAAGGATCCCTCGTCCTGCCGGTTTGAAAATCCGGTCTGCACGAAGAAAAACACCCAGCAGCAACATCAAAAAACCCGGCCCCAGAAGGCGGAAATCATACCACTCAGCGAAATAGAAATACCAGCGAACCGGAACCATAAAGAGCAGATAAGCCAACCCGGCCTGCATGAGCAACAATGAAAATGGTGGGTCATCGTAAACCCGATTGCTTTCCCCTGTCGGCTTCCTTTTGGAAATGACCAAAAACCAAAAAACCATGACGGCCTGCGCCGTTATTCCGCAAAAAAATGAAATACGGGAACTGCCTGAGGCATCTTTAAACCACAACAACTGGTCCAAAGAAGCGGTCCAAAGCGAATGCCAAAGCCCGGCTGCGGAGTCTTGGTTGGCATAACGATCGCCGCCGGTGATTTGGCCGAAAACCTGCAATTCCACCCAAAACCAAATGGCGGTCATCAGCCCAAAAATCAGACCGGGAAAAAAGAAAGTTATCCATATAGAAATTGCCGGCGGCCGGGTAAGGACACGAATGGCCAGAAACAGGAAAAAGAAAACACCGGCATAGCGGATGGAGAAAAGGAACAGCCAGAGGCCGAGGCAAACCAGCATCATGGCCGGCTGCTGAGCAGATTCCCACCTATGCCAGACCATCAGCAGCAAAATGGTTACCGCTGTAAACGACCACTCTGACCAGGGATAGCAAGCGAGCTCCAACGCTGTATCGGTAAAAAACCAGCAAGCCAAAGGCAATAAAGGCAAACGCTTATACCACCATAATATACTGATTATCAGAAATAAAAATCCATGTACCACCAGCTGAGGCGGCAAAAAAGCACCCGTTTGAATACCGAGGCAGAGCAATGCCGGATAGCCGGGAGGAAACGGAGAAAATACCCTGCCGTTTTGATTTTTCAAACCATCAATCACCAGAGGTTTCCCTGCAATGATTTTGTTGGCCAGTTGCAAATAATTTTCACCATCAACGGTTTGATAATGAACCGGTTCCAGACATACTTTCAACCAAAGCAAGGCCAGCCACAGGCAAAGCAAAAATCCGGTGAGAACAAGCCCTGATAACGGCCTTTCTCTTGATTTACCGGGGGCATGATTCGAAATGGACATGTCCATTGAAATTCTGGTTCTATATTGCAGCCTTTTCGGGAAAATAATTCCGCAAGAACGTCATTCATGAACATATCCTACAACAAAACCAAAATTGTTGCAACCGTAGGCCCTTCTTCCAATTCCAAAGACATGCTGAGAAAACTCATTGCAGGGGGAGTGGATGTATTTCGGTTAAACTTTTCACACGGCACGCACGAAACGCACAAGACTGTAATTCAGTCAATTAAAGAAATCAGAGATGAAATTGGGGTCTATGTGAGCATCCTTCAGGATTTGCAGGGACCCAAAATCAGAATCGAGGAAGTGGAGAACAACGGGGTAGAGATAAAAGAAGGTGACAGCATCACCATCACCACAGAAAAAGTACTGGGAACCTCCGCCCTCGTGAGTACCAGTTACCAGGCGCTGCCTCAGGATGTGTCCATCGGCGACCGCATCCTGATTGACGACGGAAAGCTGGAGCTGAAAGTCACCTCAAAAGGAAGCAAAGAAGTAACCGCAACCGTAGTGTACGGCGGTACTCTGAAGTCCAGAAAAGGCATCAATTTGCCCAATACCCATGTATCGGCCCCTTCGCTCACAGAAAAAGATTATCAGGACCTGCTTTTCGGTCTTGAAAATGAGGTGGATTGGGTAGCCCTTTCCTTTGTGAGAACAGCCGAGGACATCACCCATCTGAAAAATATCATTCGGGAAAAAGGTGCCTCGGCACGGATTGTAGCCAAAATAGAAAAGCCTCAGGCCGTATCGAACATCGACTCCATCATCGAAGTTACCGATGCAGTGATGGTAGCCCGGGGCGACCTGGGTGTGGAGGTTCAAATGGAGGATGTGCCGGTGATTCAGAAAAGACTGGTTAAAAAATGCAACATGGTAGGCAAGCCGGTGATCGTGGCCACGCAAATGCTGGAAAGCATGATAGAAAATCCGCGGCCTACCCGGGCCGAGGCCAACGATGTGGCCAATGCCGTAATGGATGGCGCCGATGCTGTAATGCTTTCAGCAGAGTCGGCTTCGGGCAAATACCCCGAACTGGCGGTTTCCAGCATGGCCAGCATCATCCGCTCAGTAGAAGAAAATGTAGAATCCATCTACCACCGCAAATTTGAACCGGACCCTAAATCCAACCTTTTTATCAGCGATTCCGTTATCCATTCGGCCTGTGTACTGGGGCAAAGCACCAATGCCTCTGCCATTTGTACTCTGACAGGTACCGGCTACAGTGCATTTGCGATTTCACGGCAGAGACCCAAGGCCAATATCTACATATTCAGCCGAAAACGAGAATTGCTGAACAAACTGAGTTTGCTCTGGGGGGTAAGAGGTCTGTATTATGAGCGACATAAATCCACAGACGAGACCATCACCGATATTGAGATGCTGCTGAAAGAGAAAAAATATCTGAGCCCCGGAGAATTGTTCATCACCCTGGCGTCCATACCCATCGAAGACCGACAGCGTGTTAACATGATGAAAATCAGTGTAGCCAGCTAAAAAAACTAAAACAGAAACCATTTAATAAGAAATTGGAATTTACCGAATTCAACCTTTGTCAGGAAGTTCAGGACGGGGTTCTTTCACTTGGATTTAAAAATCCTACCCCGATACAGGAAATGGCCATTCCCATCGTTATGGCGGGAAAAGACCTGATTGGAAATGCACAGACAGGTACCGGAAAAACAGCGGCTTTCCTGTTGCCCATTTTGCACCACATCACCCAAAACCCGGCCCCGGGGGTAAGATGCCTGATTCTGGCACCCACCCGGGAGTTGGTAAAACAAATTGATGAACAGATAGACGGGCTGGGTTATTTTACCGGGGTTTCGTCCTGCACCATTTATGGTGGTGGTATCGGAGGTGAAATATGGGAAAAACAAAAAACCGGGCTTCTGGAGGGAGCGCACATCGTGGTGGCCACACCAGGCCGGTTAATTGCGCACCTAAGAATGGGGTATGTAGATTTTTCTACCATCGGTATTTTGGTTTTGGACGAAGCCGACAAGATGCTGGACATGGGCTTCCTTCCTGATATTGAAGAGATCATCCGTGCCCTGCCTCCCAAAAGACAAAATCTGATGTTTTCGGCCACCATGCCGCCAAAAATTGAAAGCCTCGCCAGAGGATTGCTTCACGAGCCGGAACACATCAAAATTCAGGTATCCAAGCCATCCGAAAAAATCACACAAAGGATTTTTCTCATCAACGACAGAAACAAAATTCCGTTGTTGACATCCATTCTTAAAAAACTGGATTTCAAGTCTTTGGTCGTATTTACTTCCACCAAATCTACTGTGGGTGAAATTGTCAGAAACCTGAAAAGAGCCGGCCTGAAAGCCGAAGGCATCAGCAGCGATCTGGAGCAAAGCAAGCGGGAAGAAATGGTGCTCAATTTCAAAAACAACCAATTCAACATCCTGGTGGCCACCGATGTCATGAGCCGTGGAATCGACATCGACGACATCAGCCATGTTATCAATTTTGATATGCCGCCCGACCCGGAAGACTATGTGCACCGCATTGGCCGTACTGCCAGGGGCACCTCCAACTCGGGAGTTGGAATCAGCTTTGTGAATGAACAGGATATGGGCAGGTTGATGAGTGTTGAAAAACTCATCGGAAGTCAGATTACCCAGCTTCCGGCCCCACCGCAGTTCGGCCCGTTTCCGGTGTATGGTGAAAGAAAACCCAGGGGACAGCAGCAGGGAAAAGGCTTTGGAAAAAAGCAGAAACACCGCCCGAGGAAATTTAAAAAGCCCGCCGCAGGGCCTATCGGAGAAAGATAATCTTCCTCATTTTTTTTCCGTCTGTCACAACTTTTTTGGGCTTTCGGACCTTACAAAATTATATTGCATTAAAAATCAGGAATAATGAATAAATTAGGCTTCATCATTTTACTCCTTTTGGCAGGCCTAAGCGCCAACGCCCAAACCATCTGGACCGAAAATTTTCAAAGCTATTCAGGCAATGGAGGAACCCTTAGCGGTGGCTGGCAAACCAGCGGAGCCGGCGGTTTTAAGGTATATCTCAGGGGGTTTTTGCCCGACACGAATAACAAAGTAGCTGAAATATCCCTTGCACCCAGCAAATCAGGTGATTCGCTCATCACGCCGGCTTTCGGGCCATTGGCTGCCAATGCTGTGCTGAACTTTAAGAGCAGACTCCTGGACTCTTATATTGGCATAAATGCCGGATTCAACCACAGTCCGGCAGCGGGAGATGTGGTGACCGCCTGGGTCTCAACAGACAATGGAAGCACCTACCAATTTCTTCAGAATCTGTTGACGAGCTACCCTTCCAGCGGCACGGCTATGGTAAATTTTTCACTGCCTATCAATGGTTTCGAGGGCAACAATGTAAAAGTAAAACTGGTGACCAAGCGGACTGCGGGTTCCTGGTTTGCTTCTTTTGATGATTTTGCAGCCAACAATCTTACTTCCGGAAAAGGATTGCAAACACAAGCCGAACTTCAGATTGCCCCCAATCCCAGTTCGGGCAGGGTGTTGCTTTCAGCACCGGGGTTTTCTGCCCAGGCACAGGTTGAAGTATTTAACATATTGGGCAACAAGATGTTGACTTTCCCCCTCTCGGGAAACAAAATGAATCTGGATCTGGGAGACTTGAAAAAGGGTGTTTACCTCATCAAAGTAACCGAAGGCAAGGCAACTCAGGTGAAGCGGTTGATTATCAACAATTAACAACCCTGAAAATTCCAATCCGGGCAGCGTCCAAAGGCTGCCTGATGCCCTGTTCCGCTTTTTAGAATATTCTGAATAAAGTCCGGAACCACAGACCTATTGCCGCCATTTAACGGATTTTACTCAACACCGCGAATAAGATTGTTGCTGTCGATTTCTCCCGAAGGCATTCTTTCGATGGCAGAAACCAGCCTGGCGCAATCTTCAGGGGAGATGTAGCGATAACCTTCCGGTGAAACTGAAATATTGAGAGGCAGCATTTTTCGGGAAGCAATCAGCTTGATGAATGCCTGATTGGAGGCCGGGGCCGAGGGCGAAAACACATTTTCATCGTCAGGCAAAACAAAGTTACCCGCCTTCCGAAAATTCTTCTGTCCGTTTTCAAAGGGGTATATCATATACATTTTATTGCCGGTCATGTCATGACTTTCATAATAAAATGCATACACATAGGCATCCTGCAACAGATTGACCTTCAGTTGATAACCTTGATTGACCTTCAGTTTTTCTTCGTTGGGTACGGGGCTGTCTTTTTTCTCTTCTGTAAGGGAGATTGAGGCAAAGCGGCCTTTGGCCGAGAGGCGAACCAGTTTGGCATAATCGTCGTCTATTTCACCCACGCTTTTATCCATTTTCCGAAAAGCCGCACGCTCAGTTTGGTCCTGAAATTCAAAGTCGGAATCCACCAGGGTTATCTTTTCGGCAAAGTCCTTCAATTTCGGATTGAGCATATCCCGAATCAATTCCACCTGACTCACCCTAACAGATTGATAATCTCCGATGACCTCATATTTTCCAACCATAAAATAATCCGCCTTTTGGTTTTGGGCTGCATTCTTCCAGAACTCAGATTCTTCAGCCATGGTAGAAGGGGGCATCAGATTTTTGGCCATCAACTCAAATAACTGTTTGTTCTCATTGTCCGGGCTCACAATGGTGAGATTTAACTTTTTCAACCTTCGCTTTTGCGCCAGCCGTTTGAAGCGAAAGGAAATCTCGGTCGAGATTTTCATCCCGAGCGGGGTTTTGAAAGTGTCCACTCCTGCCCTTTCGCATCGGAAGGGAAGCGCATAAATGCGGGCGCCCTGGGGTATTTTGGAATTTCGGATTTCTTTTTCAAAGGATTTGCCTATTCTCCAGGGGATGTACTCCAACACCTTTACCGGTGGAAGGGAATCGGGCTCAACCTGAGAAAAAGCAGGGAAAGCAAAAAAAAGCAGGAAGAGCAGAGGCAACAATCTTATTGTCATGAACGAAACATTTAAAACCCGGACATTTCAGAATGCAATTATTCACATGTTTTCGAAAGCAGAAAAACAGAAAGGAAAATAATTAGAAAACCCCTGAAAATCAAACCCTCAGAACAAGCAGCACTTCCGGAAATTGGTTTCAGGCCGGGAATTCGGCAGTACAATTCAAAGCTCCAATTCTTTGGGGCAGCAGACAAAATTCAGTTTTTTTCATGGTCAAAATCAGCAAATCCGGTTTTGCGGGGGGATAGATTTGTTCATAGATTCATCAAAAAACAAACCAATATGAAAACAGCCGTTTTTATCGACAGTGCCAAAGCAAGGCTAATCTCCTGGAAGGATGGCAAAGCCGAATTTACAGAAACCCTGGAAAGCGATTTGGAATCGCACCCCCGATACCGGGGAGAAGGGAGTAATCAGGCCCGCTTTGGTACCGACCCCTATCATGGATCAAACAACGAGTATGGAAAAAACATGCAGGAGCAGCAGGATAAAAAATCGTATTACAACCTTCTGAGAGATAAACTCCTCCCATATGACGACATTCTGCTCTTTGGTGGCGGACAAACCAAAAAAGAATTGCACAACTATCTGCAGAACCAAAGCGCATTCCGAAACAAAAACCTGTATGTGGAAAACAGCGACCACATTACCGACAACCAATTGCTGGAAATGGTGCGGTATTTTTTTGCCGAAAGAGAAAAAGGTTAAGAAGTACTTCGGGTTATCCTGAGTCTCTCACTTTGTGTATCGAAAGCCGGCAACCCCATTCAAATTCGATTTTTGTTTTCAAAAATGCCGATTTTTACTTTCATTGCCTTCTGTTTCAAAATCAGAAAGTGCAGCAGCAGCATGGTGAAATAGGGCAAATTTACAGCCCTGGTTGCCTTGGCCCGGGTTGCACCGAACCGAAAAAAAATGCCGCGAATAATCAAATCAGGTCTGATCCAAATGAGTCTGCCCATGACAGAGGGCGAGGGAACCATAGGGCAGATTGTGGATGCCATGCTGCAAAAGCACATTCCATATATCGAAAATGCCGGGAAACAAGGTGTGCAAATCCTTTGTCTGCAGGAAATTTTCAATACGCCATACTTCTGTCCGGGGCAGGATAAAGCCTGGTATGCCTCGGCCGAAGCCGTACCGGGGCCAACCATTTCGCTCATGCAGGAATATGCCAAAAAATACAGTATGGTCATCATTGTGCCGCTGTATGAAAAAGAGCAAGCCGGCTTTTTATACAACACCGCAGCCGTGATCGATGCCGACGGAAAATATCTCGGCAAATACCGCAAAAACCACATCCCCCACACCTCGGGATTCTGGGAAAAATTCTTTTTCAAGCCCGGCAATCTGGGATATCCCGTTTTCGAAACTGCCTATGCAAAAGTCGGGGTGTACATATGCTACGACCGGCATTTTCCGGAAGGAGCCCGAATTTTTGGTCTGAACGGGGCTGAGATTGTGTACAATCCCTCGGCTACGGTTGCCGGACTTTCGCAGTATCTGTGGAACCTGGAACAACCCGCACATGCAGCAGCCAACGGATATTTTATGGGATGCATCAACCGCGTGGGAGAAGAAAAGCCCTGGAATCTGGGCCGGTTTTACGGCAGCTCTTATTTTGTGGATCCCAGAGGGCAGATCTTTGCCCGTGCCTCAGAAGACAAAGACGAGTTGCTGGTGTCCGAGTTTGACCTGGATATGATAGAAGAGGTCCGCTCTACCTGGCAGTTTTTCAGAGACCGCCGGCCGGAAACTTATGGCCGAATAACCGAACTGTAATCTATCCTTCTTTTACTGCCATGCTCATCAAACCCAGAAACATCCGCAAAAGCAACATGACACCGATTGCCGATGCCATACAAGAATGGCTGAGGCACAACCATCTGGAAGAAAAACTGCTGGTTTCGGGCATTGTGGCAGACTGGGAAAATATGGTGGGAAAGCTGATTGCCCGGCACACCAAAAGCATCCGCATTGAAAATAAAGTATTGAAAATCATAGTAGACAACGCACCGCTGAGGCAACAGCTCGCCTACTCCAAAACCACGCTGGTAAAATTGGTGAATGAGAAAGCCGGCCGGCAACTGGTGGTGGAATGTTTTATTTTGTGACAGGAATCGGCTTTTGTCCTTCGGTCTCCTGATTTTTTTGGAGAATTTCCAACCAAAGCCCGTTTTTTTCGGTTTTAAATTTCATGGAACTAAAAAGCCTGGTAACGGCCCGGAGTAATCCCTACATCACCATGATCTGGCTGGGGATTCTGGGCTCCTGTTTGGTCTTCCTGTTTTTGCTGAGTATCTTTTTTGCCCGGATGCAAGGTCCTGACTGGCAATCGGTAAAACTGCCGGCAGCCTATTTCTTCAGTACCGGGACCATCCTGCTCAGTTCGGTTTCACTTCAATATTCCAGAAGGGCATTCAAACTCGAAATGTACTCCGGCTATTTTCAGTGGCTGCTGGTTACGGGCTTATTGGCAATGGCTTTTTGTATTCTGCAATTTGCCGGCTGGCGCTCGCTTATGCGCAGTGGTGTGGGTCCGGAAGTGATAGCAGGTGCATTTGTTTACATCCTTTCAGGCCTTCATTTTTTGCACATCATACTGGGCCTTGCCGGGTTGGGCTGGGCCATTTTCGATGCCTACCAAAACCGCAATTATGTAGACGGCTATTTGGTCAGCCTCAATCCTTCTAAAATTGCCATCATACGGGTGCTGAGCATATTTTGGCATTTCCTCGGGATTCTCTGGCTGCTGCTGTTTTTTGTCTTGGTCTTTCAGACCTGAGGGGCTTCGATTGTCCCGTTGTACTGGTTCATGGTAATGGCCAAACCCCTTGAGCAAAAGCACAATACAGCATCTGCGGCTTTGGTCACCCAGGCATGCTTTTGGACAGCAAGTTCAGAGGGGAATTTTTCGAGCACATACTCCGCCTGCCGGCCTTTGGGAAAATCGGAACCAATGCCCATCCGCATTCGGGCATAGTCCTGGGTTTTTAATTTAATTTCCACATCGGTAAGCCCATTGTGCCCCCCGGCCGAACCCTTTCCCCGGATCCGGATGCTGCCAAAAGGAAGTGCCAGGTCATCGGTAACCACCATCAGTCCGGCCAAACCGGTGCCGGTTTTTTCCATCCACAGTTTTACAGCATCGCCCGAAAGGTTCATAAAAGTGTTGGGCTTGAGGAGGTAAACAGTTTGTCCGCCAAGCTGAAACCGGGCTATCTGGCCCAGCCGGTCGGGCTTAAACTGCACATTTTTTTTCTCCGCAAGAGCATCTGCCACATCAAATCCGATGTTGTGGCGTGTTCCTTCGTATTTTTCACCGATATTTCCGAGGCCAACTATTAAAAACGACATTTTCTATGGAAACCAAAATGGAATTGGGACAAACCTGGCACCATGATTTCTCATTTTCACAGGAACAGGTAAATGAATTTGCAAAGGTAACCGGAGATACCAATCCCCTGCACCTGGATGCAGAATATGCTGCCCAAACTGCCTTTAAGCAACCCATCCTGCATGGCATGCTGGGGGCATGTGTGTTCAGCAAGGTCTTTGGAACCATTTTCCCCGGCCCCAAAAGCATCTATCTGAGTCAAAGCCTGGATTTCAAAAAGGCCATGCTGCCCGGCACGGAGTATCGTGCTGAATTTGAAGTAATTGAGGCGCTGCCCGAAAGGAAAAGGTTCAGGGTTCGCACCTGCATTGTGCTGCCTCTCAGCGGGGAAATTTTTACAGATGGAGAGGCTTGGCTGAGGGTTCGGTAAGGGGAATATTATCATGATAAAGAAAATATTAATTCCGATTTTCTGGCTTTCGGCCCTCGGCATGGCCGAAGCACAGGTTTACTTGCGTACGGCCGGCGTACGGCTCGATGAAACCTCAGTGGGTCTGAGTTTGGTGCAGCGGATTTGGAAGCCGGTAACGG
Source organism: Hymenobacteraceae bacterium (assembly GCA_947459175.1). Taxonomy (GTDB): domain Bacteria; phylum Bacteroidota; class Bacteroidia; order Cytophagales; family Flexibacteraceae; genus CAMDMI01. The sequence continues at coordinate 19,646 of CANHCT010000001.1, read as the reverse complement.
TGGAGGGCATTCTGGAGTTCAGGCAAAGGGATTTCAGCGCAGTGCTGATTCCGAGGGTGCACAGCAAAATTCTGGGGAGAAGGCTGAATGCCTTTGTAGGGCTCGGACCACAAGCCGGCTGGGTAAAAACCTCCGATACCTCTGTACAGCCTTATTGGGCAGTGAGCGGAATGTTAGGGCTTGAATACAAATTCAACATCCTGCCCATCCACATTTCCTATGACTTCAGGCCCATCGTATTCTTCGATGGTCATCCCGACCTCTTCGGCTTTCAATCCGGATTTGCCATCCGCCTGGTGAAAAAATCGGAACGCAAAGCATGGAAGGAAAAGTGGAAAAAATGGAAAGAGGATGCCAAGGATTGGTTTGAAAGCGATTGATTTTCAGGGTACTTACGAGCATTTATCCCTGAAGTACGGCCAGACTAAATTCGTATCTTACCGGAATTCGGAAAAAAATTACCCCAAAGAGAATCAGGCCGATGGAGGAAAAAACTGCCTGCCGCTTTACCCTCAGCCCAGCTTTTTGAATTTCACCCTTTTCGGTGCTTCGTTGCCTGCTCTTTTCTTGCGGGCCTCCTCGTAATCCGAAAAATTGCCCTCAAAAAACACCACCTGACTGTTGCCTTCGAATGCCAGAATGTGGGTGGCTACCCGATCGAGAAACCAGCGGTCGTGGCTGATGATAACAGCGCAGCCCCCGAAGTTCTCCAAAGCCTCCTCCAGTGCCCGTAAGGTATTCACATCCAAATCGTTGGTAGGTTCGTCGAGCAGCAACAGATTGGCTTCTTCTTTCAAAGCCATGGCAAGATGCACCCGATTGCGCTCCCCTCCGGAAAGCACACCCAGTTTTTTCTCCTGATCGCTTCCCGAAAAGTTGAATTTGCCCACATAGGCCCGGCTGTTTACCTGCCGGCCGCCCAGGTTCATCAGATCGGTCCCTCCTGTGATGGCCTGAAAAATGGTTTTATTCGGGTCCATACCGTCGTGGCTCTGGTCTACATAGGCCCACTTTACAGTTGGTCCCACTTCGAATGTGCCGGTATCGGGTTTTATTTGTCCGGTAATAAGTCTGAAAAGTGTGGTTTTACCGGCGCCATTGGGCCCGATTACGCCTACTATTCCTGCCTGCGGCAGACTGAAATCCAGATTTTCGAACAGTAGTTTATCTCCAAATGCTTTGCTTACGCCGTGGGCTTCAATTACTTTAGTTCCCAGGCGGGGTCCCGGAGGAATGTAGAGTTCGAGTTTTTCTTCTGCCTGACGGGCTTCTTCCCCTATCAGCTTTTCATAAGCACCGAGACGGGCTTTGCTCTTGGCTTGCCGTGCTTTGGGCGCCATTCGAACCCACTCCAATTCACGGGCCAAAGTCTTCATGCGCTTGGTTTCTGCTTTTTCCTCTTTGGCCAGTCTTTCCTGTTTTTGCTCTAACCAACTGCTGTAGTTGCCCTTCCAGGGAATACCTTCTCCCCTGTCGAGTTCCAGAATCCAACCAGCCACATTGTCGAGAAAATAACGGTCGTGGGTAACGGCAATGACCGTGCCTTTATAATCTTTCAAAAATTGCTCCAGCCACAAAACCGATTCGGCATCGAGGTGGTTGGTAGGCTCATCGAGGAGCAAAACATCAGGCGATTGCAGCAGCAAACGGCACAAAGCCACCCGCCTTTTTTCTCCACCCGATAGCACACTGACCATGGCATCATCAGGCGGGCAGCGCAGGGCATCCATGGCACGCTCCAGTTTCTGGTCGAGGCTCCAGGCATCAAGATGGTCCAGCTTCTCCTGCACTTCTCCCTGACGCTCAATGAGTTTTGTCATCTCATCGTCGGTCATTTCTTCGGCAAATTTCTCGTTGATCTCATCAAATTCCCGAAGCAAATCCACTACATTCTGAACCGCTTCCTGCACCACTTCTTTTACCGTTTTATTGGGGTCCAAATCGGGTTCCTGCTCCAGCATGCCCACGGTGTAGCCGGGAGAAAAGACAATCTCTCCTTCAAACTCCTTGTCCTTACCTGCAATCAGCTTCAGCAAAGTCGATTTTCCCGAGCCGTTCAGACCCAGCACACCGATTTTGGCACCGTAGAAAAAAGACAAATAGATGTTCTTGAGGACTTGCTTTCTGGGTGGCCAGTATTTGCTCACCCCGGCCATGGAGAATATAATGGTTTCGTTTGCCATTTGTAATTGGTATTGCGGTGCAAATATGGAGACTAATCCAAAGGACGGAAGGGAAATTTTAAAAATGAGGACAGGAAAATGCTTTTTCCTGATAAGGGATGGAAAACCAAATAGCCGGGGGCCGTTTAACCCATTTCTATCACCACATTGTCGGTAAGGGGATGGCCTACGCAGGTCAGTACATAGCCCTCGGCCAATTCATCGTCTGAGAGGCCTTCCCTTTCATCCATGTGCACACTGCCCGAAGTGCATTTTCCACGGCAGGCGGTACACAATCCGCTTTGGCAACTGTAGGGCATGTCGATATCCTGATCGAGGGCGGCTTCCAGTATAGTAGTTTTCGGACTGACCGTTACCTCAAATACATCTCCGTCCAGGTGGATGGTGACTTTTCGCTCTGAAAGCGGCAAGCTGCCCTCAGGTATGGCAGAGGCTTCGGCAGGTGAGGCAAAAAAGCTTTCGCGATGAATATTTTCCTTTTTAACTCCTTGACTATGAACTATCTGTCCGATGGTATCCATCATGGCCTGCGGGCCGCACATGAACACATGGGTTTCTTCGAAAGGGCTTACCGGTTTCAGGCTTTCCAGGGTGTGCATAATCAGTTCTTCACCGATACGGCCGGTCTCGCCAAACCAGTTTTCGCCGGGCTGAGAGAGCGTGTGCAAAACCTTCAGTCGCGAAGGATAGCGCACCAGCCATTCATCGAGTTCCTTTTTAAAGATGATGTCCGATTCGGTACGATTGCCGTACATGAGCGAAACAAAACTCTGTTGCTCAAGGCAAAGGATACTTTTCAAAATAGAAAATATCGGGGTAATTCCGCTTCCGGCCGCATAAAGCATAAACCAGCGCTTTCGGCTGCCATGAGGCTGAAAAACAAAATTTCCTGTCGGCGGCATGATTTCAAGTTCATCGCCCGCCAGGCCATGGGTTTCCAGCCAGTTGCTCATTTTGCCATCCGGAATTTTTTTGATGGTTACCGCCATGCAATCGTCGCAGGCCGGGGAGCTGGACAAACTGTAAGCCCGGCGAAGATTCTCGCCTCCGATATCGGCTTTGATGGTGAGGAATTGGCCCGGCAAATAATTTTTCGGGAAAGCCGGGTGCTGATCGAAAATGAGGGTGTACGCGTCGGGCGTTTCTGAAATCCGGTTTTGGACTTTTACTTTATAAAAATGATGATTCATTCAGTTAATAAAACTCAGGAATGAGAACCAAGGGGCAGATGTAATTGTTTAGAAATGGGGATTCTGACCTTGGATTCATGCGACAATCTTCTGTATTTCAACTTAATAATAGCGAAAATAGGATATCAGAAAAACCCCGCAAATAATGAGAAAAACCGCCGACTTCTGCTGGCCGGTCAGTTTTTCGCCGTAATACAGTTGCCCGAAGAGGACGGATATTACAGGCGCCATACAGACAAGTCCTGTGACAGTATTGATGCTGGCTTTATCCAGTGCGCTGACATTGAAAATGGCCCCAACTCCACCCAGAATGCCAATGAGGACATAAATTAACCAATTTTGCCGCCATGCCGGAGAAAAACCAAATCGTTGGGGTGCCTGGAGACTAATATCAAAAACATTGAGGCCTTTTGCATAGGGATTCTCGGTCCTTAACAGAAACAATTGAGCAATCAGGAAATGGATCAGCGCAAGGCAAAGTATTGTGACTTCCTGAAGAATGGTAAACAAAACGGGTCCGGTAAAGGCAACAGCAAAATAACTGTAGGCAAAACTGATGCCCCAGCACAGTGCGCAAGCCAGGGCATATTTCAGGCCCTTATCATGTTGAAAAACCAGCCTGAACCGGCCGTCTTTCAGGTTGATATTCAGGAGAAAAAGCCCCGAAAGGGCAAATAATACACCGCCCCCTACAATCCAGTTTACCCCGGGGTCGTGACTGAAGATGGAAATCAGGAGGGTCACAAGGGTATTGAGGCCGGTAACAGGAACCATGACAGAGGTCAGGCCATTTTTTATCGATTTTGCAAAAAAATACAGGCCCAGATAGGAAAAAAGTGAAATCAGAAAAGTGGCCAAAACAGCCTGAAGAGGTACAAAAGCTTCTTGGTAGCCCCAGAGGAAATACGGCAAAACAAAAAGGACCACAAATACATTCCGAAAAAGAACGGATCGCAGGGCACCAAAAGCCTGGACCGGGATTTTCCAAAGGCTGTCGGCCAAGCCAAAACAGAGCATGGAAATCAGAGCTCCGAGAATTCCGAAAAAATTATCCTGAAAAATGGACATCAATCTTGGTGCGGGATTCGGGTATCAAAGGGGGCAATGATACAACAAAAATAAATGTACAAAACGAATGAAACCCTGCTGTATTATCGGATTACAGGCGACCCTCAGCTGCCGTAAGCTTTCTTTAATTTCCTTGCCACAAATACACTCAACAAGCTGAAAGCCATGGTAGAATAACCAAGAATTTCGTAATGGACCAGCCGCCCTTCCGGTGTTTTGCTCACCACCAAGCCGGCCATAAATGCAGCCAATCCGCTGCCCATTTGCATCACAGAGGAGTTGAGACTCATAAATCCACCCCGCATCCTGGGCTGTACCGCTCCGATGGTGAGGGCTTGAGAGGGAACAAACCTTCCGCCCGAAAAAATGAAAAACAGGGAAGTAAACAGAAGCGCAAACCAAAGGGGTGAAGGCGGCATGGTGGTAATGGCATATTGCGGAATAAAGGCCATGAAAATCATGATGGCAAAAATCCGAACCGTGCCGTACTGATCGGCAAGCCGGCCAATAAAAGGACCTGTGAAAAGGGTAAGCCCGCCGCCAATAATGTATATGTAGCTGAGCTCCAGTTCTTCAAAGCCCACATTGGCCACCATAAAGGGCGATAAGAAGGGAATCATAGTGAAATGTGAAAAAGCCACCAGAATGGTAAAGCCCAGGGCAATCCGATGGCTGCGGACATTCCATATTTCCCGGATCAGCTGAAAAGGGCTTTGGCGGGACTGGCTTGCGATGTGCTCCCGGATGGGAGGCAACACGCTGAAAACGAGAAACCAAACCATAAATCCCAAAACGGCAATTCCGAAAAAAGGCATCTCCCAACCCCATTTGGTGGCGCAAAGCAAACCCACAGGAACACCCAGCACCGAAGCGGCCGAGAAGCCCGTCATAACCATACCCGTGGCCTTGCCCCTGTGGTGCACCGGCACCAAATCACCCACAATACTCAGTACCTGAGAACCTATGATGCCGCCCATCAAGCCTGTAAATACACGGGCAGAAAAAAGCAAATGGTATTCACCTGCCATTCCGCAAAGCAAAGTGCCAATGCAAAAACCCGCATAACAGAACAGCAGCACCTTTTTTCGGTCAAACTGATCTACAAAGAATGTACCCAGAAAGCTGGCCGTGCCCGCTGCAATGGTGTAGGAAGCCACCAGCAAACTGAACTGAGCCGGATTGATTTGCAATACCCGCATCAGCTGAGGTGCCATGGGCATCATGATCATAAAATCCATGATGTGGGTAAAGTTGACCGAAGCCAGCAGCAAAAGGTATCCCAGCTGTTTTTTGGTTAATGAATTAGATTTCAATACTTAAATTTTTTCAGGCATAGCCCAGCCATTTGTACACAAAATATCCGGCAACTTCATGGATAAGCAAACTCCATTTTCCCCATGCATTGTCGGAAGGAATAAATGCTTTTTCCTCGTTAAATCCCGGATCTGTAAATCGAAAATCAACCGGAAACATATCTACCCTGAGGCCTGCTTTTTCGAAACAAGCCTCCGCCCTTCGGCAGTGAAAGGCAGAAGTAAATACCAGAATCCGGGGATTATGAGAATAATTTTTCTGAATTATATGTCTGGAATTCAAAGCATTTTCATGGGTATTCCGACTTTTAGTGTCGAGTAGAATATCTGCAGAATCCACGCCGCAGAGCAACAAAACCTGCTGGATTCCCTCGGCTTCTGAAGCATCAGAAAAATTAATTATTCCGGAACCTCCGGATGCCAAAATTTCTTTTACCCTTCCCGACTTGTACAGCAAAACAGCATGCATTACCCGATCTGCTCCCTGCGATAGATACACACGGTCGCGGGGATGCTTGGAGAGGTCGGTAAATCCTCCTAAAACAACCGCTACATCATATTTGCCGCTGAGTTCAGCAATCGGGATGACGGGGTATTCCCATTTCTGATACAGCCTGGTGATGATGTGGTCGTTCGAAAATAGAACAATCAGAAAAACCGAAACCCAAAGCAGGATTTTTGTCCTGCGCGGATTGCGGGAAAGTCCGGCCCAAACCAAAAGTCCCAAAACCCATAGCACCGGCAAGAGCAAATGGTGCAAGGTTTTGGACAGATAGAAGAACATGACAAGAAAAAAGAATGGCAAATTAAGGTCTTTTTTTCAGAACGGGACCCAACTCAACCCATACTGTGCCGGAGCGGAAAAAGCAGCTGCGAAAAATAAAAGCCTCCCCCAAATCAGTGACTCGGTACTTAACCTTACTTTTGCCCCGCTTTATGAAAATAAGAGAATTTGTCCGGCTGTACGAAAACGAGCCCTTGCTGCAAACGGCCATCAGTCTGGCCGGGCAGGCAGAAAACAGCATCCACCTCAAGGGACTTTCGGGGTCGATGGATGCTGTGGCAGCAGCTGCATGGTGCTACCAAAGTTCTGATTCTCATGTTTTTATTCTAAACGATAAAGAAGAGGCTGCCTATTTTGCCGACGACCTGCAGCAATTGCTGGAGAAGGACAACAAGGTTTTTCTTTTTCCCTCCAGCTTCAAAAAAGCCTATCATTACGAAGAAACCGACAATGCCAATGTGCTGCAGAGGGCCGAAGTTTTGTCGTGGATTACCGGAGCAGCCCGTCAGGAAAAGCCCTTTATTGTGGTCACCTATGGCGAGGCTTTGGCCGAAAAAGTCCTCAACAAAAAGTCATTGGTTTCCAACTCCTGGGCGGTAACAGTTGGGGAAAAAATCAACTTTGATGCCCTCCACGAACTGATGCACGAATTCCATTTCGACAAGACGGACTTCGTTTTCGAGCCGGGACAATTTGCGGTTCGGGGCTTCATCATCGATATTTTTTCTTATGCTTCCGAGTATCCCATCCGCATCGAATTGATGGACGATGAAGTGGAATCCATACGGTATTTCCATCCCGAAACCCAGCTTTCGGTTCAGCGGGCCGATACTGCCCACATACTGCCCAACATCCGCTCGCAAATGCTTGTAGATCAGCGGGAATCCCTGCTCACCTTTGTGCCGGCCGGAACAAGGCTCTGGCTCCGGGATGAAGAAAGCAGCAAGGCGGCCATCCAGAAGGTATTCAATCAGGTGCAGGTGGAGTGGTCCGGCATTGTGGAGAAAATCGGGGGTAAAGGGCTGCTCACAGACCCGGCTCAATTGTATGTGCAAGGGGCTGAATTTCAGAAACAAACCGAGCAGTTCAGGAAAATCTATTTCGGCAGCAAAGCCCCTAAAAATGCGGCTTTGGTTGAATTTTCATCCAAACCCCAGCCCTCCTTCAACAAAGATTTCAATCTGCTGGGCAATACCCTGAGCGAGTTTGAACTCATGGGCTACCGCAATTTCCTTTGTTCAGATTCGCCCAAACAACTGGAAAGGCTGCATACCATTTTTGATGAAATCAACCAGGGGGTAGAATTTTCTGCTCTGTATCTCAATCTGCGTCAGGGATTTGAAGACCGGAATCAAAAACTGATTTGCTTTACCGACCACCAGATTTTTGAGCGCTTCCACCGGGTGAAAGGCCGGGAGCGATTTTCACGCTCGAGGGCCATGACCCTGAAGGAATTGAAAACCCTTCAGCCGGGAGATTTTGTTACCCACATCGACTACGGAATCGGACGATTTGCCGGCCTGGAAAAAATTGAATCTGCCGGAAGGCAGCAGGAGGCCGTCAGGCTGGTGTACCGCGACAATGATTATCTTTTTGTGAGCATCCATTCGCTGCACAAAATTTCGAAATACTCCGGAAAAGAAGGCGAACCACCGGCCATCTCAAAACTCGGATCAGAAGAATGGGAAAATAAAAAGAAAAAGGTAAAAAGGAAGGTCAAAGACATTGCCAAGGACTTGATCAATCTGTATGCAAAACGCAGAGAATCAAAGGGCTTTGCTTTTTCAAAAGATTCTTATCTTCAGGCAGAATTGGAGAGTTCCTTTATCTATGAAGACACCCCCGATCAGGCAAAAGCCACCCAGGATGTAAAAAACGATATGGAAAAAACCTGCCCCATGGACAGGCTGGTTTGCGGAGATGTGGGGTTTGGAAAAACCGAAGTAGCCATCCGGGCTGCCTTCAAGGCTGTTGCCGACAGCAAGCAGGTGGCCGTTCTCGTGCCCACTACCATCCTGGCCATGCAGCACTACAAAACCTTCCGCGAGCGTTTGGTGAAATTTCCATGCAATGTGGAATACATCAACCGGTTTAAGTCGCAGGCCGACATCAGCCGGACCCTGGAAAAAGTAGAAAAGGGGGAAATCGACATCCTCATCGGTACCCACATGTTGTTGGGTAAGAAAGTGAAATTCAAGGACCTCGGACTGATGATTGTGGATGAGGAGCAGAAATTTGGCGTAAAAGCCAAAGAGAAACTGAAGGAAATCAAGGTAAATGTGGACAACCTCACTCTCACCGCCACACCCATTCCCCGTACCCTGCAGCATTCTCTGATGGGCAGCCGCGACCTGAGCATCATTGCCACTCCCCCACCCAACCGCCAGCCTGTCACCACGGAGGTACACACCTTTTCAGAAACCATACTTCGGGATGCAGTTCGGTATGAACTAAGCCGGGGCGGGCAGGTTTTTTTTATTCACAACCGAATTAACGACCTGGACCAGATTGCCAATGTGGTGCTGAAACTGGTGCCCGATGCCAAGGTGGCGGTGGCCCACGGGCAGATGGAAGGCAGCAAACTGGAAGATGTAATGGTGAAATTCATTGATGGTGAATACGATGTACTCGTGAGCACCAATATTGTGGAAAGCGGACTGGATATTCCCAATGCCAACACCATCATCATCAATCAGGCCCATATGTTTGGTCTTTCGGATGTGCATCAGATGCGTGGACGGGTGGGCCGAAGCAATAAAAAGGCCTACTGCTACCTCTTTACCCCGCCCGCTTCCGTGCTCACCAGCGATGCCCGGAAAAGACTTCAGACTTTGGAAGAATTTTCGGACCTGGGCGACGGGTTTAAGGTTGCCATGCGGGACCTGGACATACGGGGCGCAGGAGATTTGCTGGGTGCAGAACAAAGCGGATTTATCACCGATATTGGCTTTGAAGCCTACCATAAAATCCTGGACGAAGCCATTCAGGAATTGAAGGAAACGGAGTTTAAAGCCTTGTTTGAAAGCGAGTTGCAACTTAGACCCGAAATTGAAGAATGTGTGATTGAAACCGATTTGGAGTTGCTCATTCCGGAACAATATGTGGGCAACATCACCGAACGACTCGGGCTCTACACCCAACTCGATGAATTCAAAACAAGAGAAGAACTGGAAAAATTCGGGACCAGTCTGGCCGATCGCTTCGGACCCCTGCCTGTTCAGGTAAAACGCCTGATGAAATCGGTAGAACTCCGCTGGATTGGGGTATCGCTGGGCATGGAAAAGCTTATCCTCAAAGACGGAACCATGCGGGGATATTTCATCTCCAAACCCGATGCCGCCTTTTATCAGGGCGATACCTTCGGGCATATTCTGGAATTTGTGAAAGACAATCCCCGGCTCTGCGTGCTGAAGGAGGTAGGTAAAAAGCTGATGCTGAAGTTTGAAGAGGTGAAATCGATTGAAAAAGCAATAGAACTTCTCAATCGGGTGAAGGGAGCGGAAGTATAACCGGGGCATCCGGCAGATGTCAAAAGCAAAAATTCCGAATATTGAATCAGGGAAACGCTAGCTTGCCCATACGGTTGTTGTTTAATTTTTTGGTTAAAAAAAATCAACCGGGACTTGTCAATCAGACTTGGTTATGAGAGATTTGAAGGCGAAAAATCAGCACATGTAATTCAAAATTGAATGCAGCGCCACGAAGACAGAAGAAGCAGGGTAATCTCTGATTTGAAGCAGCTTAGACTCGGAATAGATTTCCTGATGGCAATTTCAAGTACAATTCAAACCTTTAAACAAGGAAAGAACCATTGGAAACCCTATTTTGGATTTGTGTAAGATTGATGGTGGCATTGAGCCATTTGCTGGGCATTTCCTACCAGCAACTGAATGTGTTGTTGTTTGTGGTCCTGCACCCCGCCCTTACAGTCTTTTTGTTTTGGAAATACAGGAAGTATAAAAAACTTTGGGAAGAGCAACAAAACAAAGAGGGAAAATAGAGTGGATCCGAATGCCCTCAAATCATTTCACCGCAGAACATAAGCCTTCAAAAAAGTCTGTGCCTACAAAGGAATATTCCCGTGCTTTTTGCGTGGCAGGGAAGCAGACTTGTTTTCCAGCATTTCGAAGGCAGCCATCAGCTTGCCCCGCGATTCCGATGGCAGAATAACCTCATCTACATATCCCCGGTGTGCAGCCCGGTAAGGGGTGGCAAATTTCTTGTTGTATTCATCTATCTTCTCCTGCAAGGTTTTCTCCTGGTCTTCCGACTGGCTGATTTCCTTTTTAAAGATGATTTCGGCTGCCCCTTTTGCACCCATGACCGCAATTTCTGCCATGGGCCAGGCAAAATTCATATCGGCTCCGATGTGCTTGGAGTTCATCACATCGTAGGCGCCACCGTAGGCTTTGCGGGTGATGAGGGTTACCCTCGGCACAGTGGCCTCCGAAAAGGCATAGAGCAATTTTGCTCCATTGGTGATGATGGCATTCCACTCCTGATCGGTGCCGGGCAGAAAACCGGGAACATCTTCCAAAACCAGAAGGGGAATGTTGAAGCAATCGCAGAAACGAACAAAGCGGGCCGCTTTTTTACTGGCGTTGATGTCAAGTACTCCCGCCAGTACCAGAGGCTGATTGCCGATGATGCCGATGCTCCTGCCGGCCAGTCGGGCAAAGCCTACCACAATATTTTCAGCGTACTGCCCGTGGATTTCAAAAAAGCTGTTTTCATCTACCAGGTGGTGGATGACCTCTTTCATATCATAGGGCTGATTGGGATTTTCGGGGATGATGTCGTTGAGCGCCAGCCTTTCTTCGTCCTTGGCTGAGTAATCCAGGCGCTGCGGTTCGTCTTCGCAGTTTTGAGGCATGTAGCTCAGCAACTGCTTGATTTGCTGTATACAAACAATCTCATTGGCAGCTGTAAGGTGTGCCACGCCACTCTTCGAACTGTGGGTTGAGGCACCTCCCAATTCTTCGGAACTCACCACTTCATTGGTGACCGTTTCCACCACTTTAGGACCGGTTACAAACATATAACTGGTGTTTTCTACCATCAGAATAAAATCGGTAATGGCAGGAGAATACACTGCACCGCCGGCACAGGGTCCCATGATGGCCGAAATTTGGGGCACCACACCCGAAGCCAGAGTATTGCGGTAGAAAATATCGGCATATCCGGCCAGAGACACCACCCCTTCCTGGATGCGTGCGCCTCCGCTGTCGTTCAGGCCAATGACTGGAGCGCCGTTTTTCATGGCCAGTTCCATGATTTTGACAATTTTCTCAGCATGGGTCTCCGAAAGTGCCCCGCCGAAAACGGTAAAATCCTGAGAAAAAACATATACCAACCGTCCGTTTACCTTGCCATAGCCGGTTACCACTCCGTCGCCCAGATAGTATTCTTTCTCCAGACCGAAGTCTTTACAGCGGTGCATCACAAACTTTCCTGTCTCCTGAAAACTGCCTTTGTCCAGCAGGAGTTCTATCCGCTCTCTTGCGGTAAGTTTTCCTTTTTTGTGCTGAGCGTCAATCCTTTGCTGTCCTCCGCCCAAAAGGGCTTCTGCATTTTTCTTTTCCAGTATTTCGAATTTTTCCAGGTGTTTTTTCAAGGCAATCAGAGTTTTTATAGGAAGGGGCGAAAGTAATTTGAATTTTTGTGGCGCAAAGACATTTCCTTTCATCCGGTTGAAAAATCTGTTAATTTTAATCCAAAGCACATTTCGGGCAGTTTGGTTCTCTACCATTCTTCTCTCTCCGGGCACAGTCATGGGGCAGACGGAAGGAGGATTTTCGCAATTCAACCATTTTGAAGACGCACCCCTGTACATAACTGCAGGGGCGCAATACGGGAGTTATTACGGACCGGAATTCAGGACCCGATTTCCATACAGACCGGGAACCGAACTGGGCTTTTGGATTGAATATTCTCTGTTTCAGAAATATCCGTTTTACAGTGGCCTGGAATGGCAATGGCGGGGATACATCATCGACAGCGAAAAGCGCGGAACCAACCAAAGCGGCATGAAATTCACTCAAAAGTCCAATGGAAAAGTAGATTTACACTACCTCAGCATTCCCTTTCTTTTTCGCTTGCCCTATGAAAATTCTTCCCGAAAACTGCGCTTCCTTTTGGGCATCAATACCTCTATCCGCTTTTTGTACAAAGACAATTATTGTGCAGAATACAGGGTACCAGAAATCGGTTTTCAATTTGATTCCTGCTACAGTAAATTTCGCAACGATGCCATGGATTATGTTGATTTTCATGGAGTTGCCGGGATTATATACCAATTGCATCCCCGGGTTTCAGTGCTGCTGCTGGGGGCATATAAATTGGCTGGGGTGTCCATCAGCAAGGAGAATTTTCTGACCCGCAGAGAACTGAACAACCATTTCAGCCTGAAGGTGATGTACAAAATTGGCCGTTTAAAAGATTTGCCGTTTTTTTAAACCTTTCGGCTTGAAAGCAGTCCTTGTAAATCCGGACTTCCCAAAAAAAGACGAAATCCGAACCACCAAATTCTCTGCCTGACTTGAAACATTTTTACACCATCGCCCTTTGGCTTTTGCCCTGCCTGTATGCCATGGGGCAATTTGGCCTGAAAGGAAAAATCACCGAAACTAAATCCGGAAAGGCCCTCAAAGGCGCCGGCATCGGCATTTTCAAAAAATCGGGACAAAACCCCAACGACTCCAGTCTGGCCGGAGGTCAACTTTCGGATGAGGCCGGGAACTTTGAATTCCGTGACTTGCCGCGGGGCTTTTATGTGGTGAAAATCCAGTTTCTGGGGTATGAAAAAAAAATACTGCGCTTTTTTACCAGAGAGTCAGTCACCGATTTGGGCACCATTTCGCTGGAAGAAAGTGCCCAAAATCTGAATGAAGTACAAGTGGAGGGCCGGACTCCACCTGTGCGGCAACTGGGCGATACCACCCAGTACAATGCCTCATCTTTCAAAACCAATACCGATGCAACGGCAGAAGACCTCATTTCCAAAATGCCCGGAATACAGGTACAAAACGGGCAGGTTTCTGCCCAGGGCGAACAGGTGCGCAAAGTGCTGGTAGACAACAAACCCTTTTTCGGCGAAGACCCGAACACCGCCCTCAAAAACCTGCCTGCGGAAGTGGTTGATAAAATCCAGGTATTCGATCAGATGAGCGACCAGGCCCGGTTTACCGGCTTCAATGATGGCAATACCCAAAAAACCATCAATATTGTCACCAAGGCTGGTATGCGAAACGGCAAATTTGGCCGGGCCTATGGCGGCTACGGAACCGAAGACCGCTACAAAGCCGGACTGACTTTCAACCGCTTTTCGGGGCAGCAGCGGCTTACCCTGATCGGACAGGCCAACAACATCAACGAGCAAAATTTTTCCATGGCCGACCTCGCCGGTGTCATGGGTGGCGGCGGCGGACGAGGTGGCGGCGGCGGCGGAATGGGCCGCATGGGAATGGGAATGGGTGGAATGGGCGGCGGTGGCCGGGGTGGTCCTTTCAATTCCCAGATTCAGGATTTTTTGGTTGGCAACAAGCGGGGCATTGTCAATACCCAGGCCATCGGACTCAACTTTTCGGATAATCCCGGCAAAAACACAGAGTTGTCGGGCAACTATTTTTTCAACCGCAGTGTAAACGATGTCATCCAAAATACCCGTCGCAACTACGTACTGAACGGCGACTCGGCGCAGAGCTATCTGGAAACCAACACCGCCGCAACCGAAAACATGAACCACCGCTTCAATCTGCGGCTGGACATTCGGCTGGATTCGGCCAACTCCATATTGTACACCCCGCGGTTTACTTTACAGCAAATCAGGGCCAAATCGGATGTTGAGGGAGAAAATGCCCTGCGGGAATTACCCCTCAATTCAACCCTCAATGCTTTTGAACAAAACCAGTTCCTGTATTCACTGAACAATGAAATCCTGTTTCGCCATAAATTTGACAAAAAAGGCAGGACCATTTCTCTGAATACCAATCTGGGCCATACCGGAACCCGGGGAGACCTGATTCAGAATTCTGAAAATGCGTTTTTTGTAAAGGGAACATCCAGGCGGGATACTCTTCGGCAAGATGGAGAAATAGATAAAAAGGGCTGGAGCATTCAAAACACCCTCACCTACACCGAGCCACTGGGAAGCAAAAGCCAGCTCTCGCTGAACTATGGATTTAACTACTCAAACAATGACAGCAAACGACTGATATTCAGCAATAAAACACAGCCCGGCAGCGGCCCCGATGTGCAGCTTTCCAATCAGTTTGTCAGCCGCATTCCCCAACACATTGCCGGACTGTCATACGGCCTGAATACTGAAAAATCGATGCTCAATCTGTCTCTGAATGTGCAGCAATCGCAGTTGCAGAACGACCGCACCTATCCGGTGGATTTCGACCTGAACCGAACTTTTCAAAACATCCTGCCGGGCCTGGTTTGGCGGTATTCAATCACCGATAAAAAGAATTTCCGGCTCATATACCGCAGTTCGGCCAATGCGCCGGGGATAGATCAGCTGCAGGATGTAGTGAACAACAGCAATCCCATACAGCTCAGCACCGGCAACAAAAACCTGCGGCAGGATTATCAGCACAGCCTGTTTTTCCGCTACTCCTCTACCCGTGAGAAAGACAACTCCAGCTTCTTCGGACTCATAGCCGCCTCGGCCACAAGGCATTACATAGGCAACAGCACCCTCATTGCCCGCCGCGATACCCTGGCAGAAGGCATCCTCCTGAACCGGGGGGCGCAACTCATCCGGCCTGTGAACCTGGACGGCTACTTCAGCCTCAGGTCTTTTGTGATGTACAGCAAGCCCCTGAATGCACTGAAAACCAACCTCAACGCCAATGCCAATGCCAACTTTGTGCGGACACCGGGACTGGTAAACGGCACACTGAATTATGCCAACTCCCCCACCCTTGGAGCCGGGCTTGGACTCAGCAGCAACATCAGCAAGGCAGTAGATTTCAATCTGAGCTACAATGTTAGCTACACCTCCGTAGAGAACTCGCTGATATCAAATCAGAACGACAGCTACATCAACCACATTGCCGGAGGTAAGATGAATCTGGTTTTATGGGAAAGTCTGGTGCTGAACGCCGATTACAGCCAGAATATTTTTACCGGATTGTCGCAGGGCTTCAACACCAATTTCAGTCTTCTCCATCTCGGGCTTGGATATAAGTTCCTGAAAAACAAACAGGCCGAGTTGCGGCTGAGCGGATTCGATGTATTGAATCAAAACACCAATATTTCCCGGACCATCACCGAGACCTATCTGGAGGATGTACGGGCGAACAACCTGCAGCGGTATTTTTTACTCACTTTTACCTACACACTGAGGGCCTTTAAGATGCCGGAAAACAAAGACGGCATGCCGCCCTTTACACCGGGAATGATGCGGCCGGGCGTGGGCCCTCCCGGAATGGTTGTACCGCAGTAGGGGGATTCGGGTTGCTGATTCCTGATTTTTCAGTTCAAGGTTCAAAGTTGTTTAATTTTCTGTTTTTCAATGCATTACAACCTAAAACTAATTTCTAATAACTGAATACTTGAAATTCCTTTTGATTTTTCTCCCACCAAAATACTATTAAAAAAGGGCCTTTCGGCCCTTTTTCGGATTATTTGAGGAAGTACTTGATCTCCACCCTTCGGTTCATGGCCCTTCCATCCTCGGTCTCGTTGTCGGCTAGCGGATTGAGTTCGCCAAATCCCTTGGCCCGGATGCGTTGTCCGTTCACCCCGTTCCGAATCAGGAAGCGCATCACCGATCTGGCCCTGCGCTCTGATAACTTTTGGTTGTATTCTTCAGAACCCTTGCTGTCGGTGTGTCCGTCAACTTCGATAAAGTATTTGCTGTTCCTCTTCAGATTTTTAGCCACCTTTCTGAGGGTTTTCTCAGAGTCAGGCTTGATGGTTACGGAATTGAACTCAAAATATGCCGTACCCAAAGTATCTACCCTGTCGGGCTTAGTCTCCGAAGATTCTGCAGCGACCGGCTCTGCGGGTGCGGGTGCCGGGGCGGGTGCAGGTACAGGCGGAGGTGGTGGTGGTGGCGTCATGCTGATTACAAAAATATCCCCGGGACCGGAAGCACCCTGTCCGCTCACATAGTAGCCGTGGTTTTGCTCATTGATGTTGAACGAGCCGTCAAATCCCACGGTATTGATTCGGTTACCCAGATTTTCGGGCATCGACCAGTTGGTCCATGTATCGTCCAAACGAATGGACCTGTACAAATCGCCATCGCCCTGCCCGCCAAATCCATTAGAGCTGAAATACAAGGTTTTACCATCATCCGAAACAACCGGAGAAGTTTCAAACCCGGAGGAATTGACCTTTTCGCCCAAATGCACAGGATTATCGAACTTCCCTGTTGCATTTTTTCTGAGAATATACAAATCCTCCAGGCCTTCTGATTTTGGCCCGGCAAAGGATACAATTGCAAAGTCCTCATCCGGAGACACATAGGGCTGAAAAAATCCGTTTTCAGGGAATTCATATGCTGAAATGGCAGTTGGCATCTCCCATCCATTAGGCCCCAGCACAGACACAGAAATGCCGGGAACCACTTTGTCCTGCCTCACCTTGATGTTGTTGAGATACAAGCGTTTTCCATCGCGGCTTACACCGCAGACTGCGTTATGGAACTCATCGTTCAGCGGAGCCCCTATGTTTTGGGCTGCAGACCACTTGCCGTTGGCCAATTTGGTGGAAAAGTAGATGTCCTGATTGCCGGTTACTCCACCTACATTGCCTGGGTAAAATGAGCGAACGAAGTAGAGGGTATTGCCGTCGGGCGAAAGTATGGCAGCCGACTCATCTTCCTTTGCATTAACAGAATCAAGCGCAGTCCTGCTTTTGTATTCCGGAATCTGCCCAAGCAGGCAGCCCGAAGAAAGAATCATTCCGAGGATCAGTATATTTTTCATGTTGTTGTTGTTCATAGATTTTCGTTTTACCACATCGAAGGCCTTAAAATTTTGGTTCCGCTTTCTACAAGACGCAAGCCCAGCATCACCTCATGCGAACCATTGCCCGTAGAACCCGCACCGGTGTGTGCATAATCGTAGGCATAAGACAGCGAAAGGAAGTTGGACAGGTGGAAGCCTGCCAGGGCAGAAAAGGAATCCTGATTGCGATAGCCGGGTCCGAACCACAGCAAATCTTTGTATCCAATCCTGCAGTTGACATCAAAAGAAACATCTGCACCACGAACCATTTTTGTAAGAACAGCAGGGGCCAGATACCAGCTTTCATTCAGGTTAAACCGACCGCCTAAGTGGGCAAAATGATGAACCCGTTGCTTACCCACCAGGGTGTTGTCATCACTGACGGAATATATGTCATTCTGAAACAAGTGATTGGCCGAATACCCGGCAAAAAAATTACCACTGCTCAAAAATACCCCGGCATTGGCATCCGGATTGAGTTTGCTGCTCAGGCCGGTTCCGATTTTGGGATCCTTGCGTATGCCTTCATCCAATTTATCCCGATTGATGACAGACTGGGCAAGAGAAATACCTGCTCCGAATGCCAGACTCCATTTTTCCTTGATGGGAATGTGGTAGGCATAAGAGAAATTTCCCATATTGAGCGAAGTGGGTGTTACCTGATCGGTTGAAATAAAGCCCCCGATAGCATGTTTGGGCATCGGCTTTTCTTCCGGCTTTTCAGTCACAAACTGAGATGCCAGTCTTCCCCTTACCGGCAATGTAATGGTAGGTTCCTGATGCCCGAACTGTCCGCTGACGGATGTAAAAAAAGTGGTGGGAGAACCCGGAATACCTACCCACTGCCGGCGGTAGCCCATCTTAAAATCGATATAACGGTTGATTCCGGTCATGGCCGGATTCAATACATTACCCATCTGCATAAACTGGGTAAACTGAGGTGCCTGTTGGGCATAACATCCGATGGCCGGAATCCACAACATGCAATTGATCAGAATTTTTTTCATGTGAAAAGAAAGCTGTTTTTAATGAATTATTGTAATGGTACCTGTTTTTGTTTTCGTTCCGTCGCTATATTGATAGAAGTAGGTGCCGTCTGGCAAATTTCCACCATCCCAATCGTTGTTGTAGGGTGAAAATTCTTCTACCATTATTCCCCAGCGATTGAAAATCTTCAGTGAATTTTTTCGCTTGCTGAGGGCTCCGGGAATTTCCCAGGTGTCGTAAATGCCATCGCCATTGGGCGTAAAAACATTTGGAATATTATCATTCTCAGGGTTTTCTACCTGAACTTCTACAGAATCATATCCTGCACATCCATTCAGGATTACCCCTACTTTGTAAATGATGGTTTGAGAAGGCGTGGCCGTAGGATTGGCGATGTCGGTGGCCGATAAACCGGCAGAGGGTGTCCACAAATAGCTCCCCTGAGCACCTCCGGCAGAAAGCTGCGTGGACTGCCCCGCAAGAATAAGAGCAGGATTGGCAATGGCTTTGGGCTGCGGTACCGGAACGGCCTTGGCAATGGCCCGTACCCTTGGACTTTCGCATCCTTTGTCTGAAACCCGGACTGCATAAAAAATCAGCGAATCGCCGGTGATCGTCGTATTGAATTCTTTGCCTGTAAACACAGGACTGCCGCCCGAAGGCAAATCATACCAACGAATAAGGGAAGTACCGGGTGCAGCTGCTTTCAGAATCACGCTGCCGGGTCCGCAGCGAAAGCCGGACTGAACCTGCGGAATTTCAGGAGCAGGATAAATGCTGGCTCTTGCCCGCACCCGGGGACTTTCACATCCGCCGGCGGTGGCTGTGCTAACATAGAAATCGGTATTTTGAATCAAATTGGTTACAAATGGATTGCCTGTAAACAAGGGCACAACGGCATTGGAATCGGCATACCATACCAACTGATTTCCGGCGCCTGAAGCGGTAAGGCTTATGGGTCCGGGGCCACAAATGCCCGCATCCTGAACCAATGGTGAAGAAGGAATGCTCTCCGGAATGGCATCTATGCGGATTCTGGAACTTTCGCAGCCACCGGACAGCACCGAGGCATAAAATGGAGTAAGCGTACTAATAAAAGGCGTGGCAAAGCCGGAACCGGTTCCCAAAACCGGACCGCCGGAAGGACCGGCATACCATTG